>DAOTXU010000092.1:0-5998 GCA_034435135.1 Anaerolineae bacterium
CGCTCGTCGGCGATGCGCTTCGCCGCTTCCGCCCCCTCGATCAGCTTGCCGAACTCGTGCGGGTCCAGGTCGCGGTTGGGGATGTGAAGGCAGACATGCTGGCCCCGCTGATCGACCTTGAACTCGGCGAGGAGCGTGTTCACGCACCGCACCTCCACGACCCACTGGACCTCGGCCATTGGATTTACCTCCTGTGAATGGACGAAAAGCGAGACTCGGTTTAGATCATCTTCTCCGGCTGCCAGGGGTACTCCATCTCTCGCAGCGTGCTCTGCGCGGCCTCATCCCCCAGCAGTTTCGCCACGACGTACAGCGCCATGTCGATGCCCGCCGAAACCCCGGCAGACGTGATGACCTTGCCGTTGTCCACGTAGCGTCTATTTTCGTATATGGTCGCAGTCGGCGCTTCCTTGCGCAGAAGGTCAAGGGCGGTGTGGTGCGTCGTCGCGCCCAGGCCGTCGAGCAGCCCCGCCCGCGCGAGCACGAGCGCGCCCGTGCACACTGACAGCAAACACTCCACGCGCTCCGCCTGCGCTTTGACCCAGCCTACCACGACGGTGTTGTTCATCAGCGCGCGCGTTCCCCATCCGCCCGGAATCAACAAGATGTGCGGCGGCGGGCAGTCGTGGATGGTGTAGCGCGGGTTGACGCTCAGCCCGCCGCGCGCCTTCACGGGCGCGGCGGTTTCCGCAACCGTGAATACGGTGAACGGCGATGGGTCGTTGACCTCTCCCGCCACGCTAAACACCTCAAACGGCCCGGCGAAGTCCAACACCTCCATCGCGTCGAAGATCAAGATTGCCACATTGCGCCGATCCGCCATCGCGTGCACCCTCCTCGTTTACACGGCAGTATAGCACGAATTGAGCTACCGCCTACTGATCCCGCCGCCAGCAGGTTGAGCAGCGCTGAGCGCCAGGCTCGACGGACCCGGCGCTAGGGGATGGATAGCTCCCGCCTGAAGCGCGTGTCATCCACGCCGTTGCGCACATAGACCGGCCATTGCGCCCACCCGACCGTTCCGATCAGCCGGTAGTTAGACTCGACATAGGCATAGACGCGCTCCATCTCTGGTAAAGCCTGGTAAGTCGGCGACGGTTCCCACGTCTGCCGCCTCGATGGTTCGAGCGAGGGGATCACGCCGATGACTGGCGTCGTGTCGATGATGAGTTTGGGCTGGCTGCGCCGGATGTCATCAAGGAACTGCTCGATCATCGCCGCGTTCTGATAGCCTGCTGTGTACAGGGGATACTGGTAATGAAAGCGCGTCGGCGAACGCCGCCCGGTCGTGAAGTTAAACGCGGTCGCCGCGCCCCACATCAGCACTTCGTCGTCTTGGGACGTGGTATTCACAATATACGCAACGACCGCTTGATCCCGCGCGTAATCTTGCGACCGCGCGGCTGAAATCCACTTTGACGCAGGGACGGCGCTCGCCAACGCGCGCGCCGCGAATACCCAAACCCCGTTGTGAACCTTCCTGATCCGGTCGCTGGTCATAAGGGCGTGGGCGAAGAGTCCAGACAACACCGCACAAACTGGCAACCAGGTAGTGAAGTAATGCTCGAAGAGGAACCCCGATGTTGCCGTGAGCGCCCATTCGGCAGGCAAAGCGATCAGCGATGCATAAACCAGCGCCTTTCCCGCGCCGAGCCGTTCCCGGTTGCGCAGGGTGAACAACACACCTCCAATCCATCCCACGACCGCAAACAGCATGATACCCGAAGGAAACAGCACGTACCACCCGACAAAAACGCTCATAACCCTTTGCGTGAGTGGGTTGTGCGCGGAGTAGGCGAAGTTGTAGCGGAACACCGCATCCCACAGGTCGGCGAGCGCGCCGTGGGCAGCGAAGTAAGCAGCTACGACGAGCAACACGCTTGCTGCCCCGGAGAGAATTGCCGCCAGCGCAAGCGACAGACTCCGCCACCGGCGCGACGTGAGCCGGCTCAATACGAGATAAGCGAAGATTGCCAGGTGCACACCGATCAGGTTTTGGCGCAACAGAAAGCAACCCGCGAGCGTTAATCCGATCAAGACGCCGCGCCAGCGGTAGGCGTCGCGCTGCTCCGCCTCCCAGAACAGGTATAGCGCGGCGAACTGCAAAGGCAATGCGAACTCCTCGGTGAAGTTGCCGCCTTGCAGCACAAAACCCATGCTACCCAACCACAGCGCCGATCCGAAGATCGATGGGACGAGGCCAAATGCGCGCTTCAGGAGCACAAACCCCAGCATGGCGGCGGCGTAAAGCGACGCGACTTCCAGCAGCCACACGCCCCGCGCCGCGCCGCCGCCGAGCACCAGGCCGAGCGCGTTGATGTAGTAAATGGCTGGCGGCTTGTGATCCCACAGATCGCGGTAGGGGATCGCGCCGCGCAGGATTTGCTCCCCGGTATAAAGGAAAATGCCGGAGTCTTTTTCGACAACGCCCATATGTGTGGGCGCGTACACATGCAGGATCGCAACGACCAGTGCGAGGAACAACAGCGGGGCCAGCCATCGCGCGGTCGGGCGCGGTCCCGATCGGCTGTTCACGTCACTCATCCTACGGTGTGCGCCGGGCAGGTTGCCCCAACTACGCCCGCGCTTGGGGACCCAGCACCTCCGCCACCTGGGCACGCCTGCCTCTGAGCCGGTCCGCAAGCGCGCCCTGCTCCTGCGCTTCCAGGTCTTGAATCACCACGTCCAGCAGTTCGAGCACGCCGGGGTCAAGCTGGCCGGCGCGCTCGCGGATGAACTTCTCGGCAGCCGCGTCGTCGGGCGCGTTCAGCAGCGCGTTGACAAACTGCACCTCCGGCGGCGCGCCTTCCTGCACCAGCGCGGCGATCCGCTCGTAGATTTGCTTGAGTCTGGCGGAAAGCGCGATCTCGGCGCGCTTCTGCGCTTCCTGGATGTTTGCCGAGAGCACCGCCATGAACATGTTGTCGATCTCGTTGATGTGCTTGCGGATCGCCGCGTCGAGGTCCGGCTCGGCCAGGATCGCGTTCAGCGTGTTGACCGCGCGCTGCATCACCGCGCGGTTTTGCTGCTCCGCCTCGGCGGTCAATTCGAGCAGGGTGTCGCGCAATTGCGTGAGCTGCTCCTGTTCCGCAGCGGGGCGGGTTTCCAGGCGCGTGGTGAAAGTCTCGAAGAATTGATAATCCATCGCCGGCCAGGTCATCGCCACGAGCGCCTCCACCTTTTCCTCGTCGCCATCCGCCGACAATACCAGATCAACCAACTGGTCGCGCGTCGCGGCGGCTCCCAGCTTATTCAGCGCCTCCTCCGCCCAGGCCATCGCCGCGTCCTGGCGCTGCATTGCCGCGAGCGTCTCGCGCCCGGCACTGGACAGCTCCATCAGGCGGTCGCTGAGCCGCGCCATCCGCTCGGCGAGCGCGCCCTGCCCCTGCTGCGCCGTCACCTGGATCGACGCGGCAAGCAACTGGAGGAACTCCGCGTCGATTTCGGCGTTGTGCGCCTGCACCGCCGCCGGCAACTGATCTTCGGGCGTGTCGATGAGCTTTTGAATCAGGTCGATGCGGGCCTGCTGTTTCTGCCGCACCTCGGCGGTGATCCCATCCGCTTCAAGTATCTGGTCGATCAAGCCCTGCATGGTCAGCGCCATGCGCGGCGTGAAGAGGTAGCCCTTGCGTTGCTCCGGCGGGAGGCTGTTCATCAGGCGGCGCTGCATGTCGCCGATCATGCGCTCCTGCTCGGCCTTCGGCAGGTTGAGCGACATCGGCACGAACGCGATGAACAGTTCCTTCGCCGGGTCGTGATACACCAGCGGCGTTTGCACCGCCGCGTTGAAGCCGCAATGCGGGCAGCGGACCACGTTCGTGCGCCCGCTGAGCAGGCGCAGCTTGGCCTGCGGGTCGCGCCCCACGTCGATGAGTTGTTCCAACACGGCGGAAAAAGGTTGCCCGCACTGCGGGCATCGAATCGGTGTGCCGATTGGTTGGGCCATGGTTGCTCCGGGTTCTTGTAAGTTGTACTTCAGGGGCGTGATTATAACACAGGTTGGCATGGGCGCGGGCGACTTGCTGTTTTCGCCTGCTGGTATAATATCCTTGTAGAGACATGAGCGTGGAGGAGCGCCCGATGCCGCCCAAACCGATCACGGTCAACACGCTTTTCTACGGCGACAATCTGACCGTGCTGCGCGAGTACGTTCCTGACGAGTCGGTGGATTTGATTTACCTCGATCCACCCTTTAACAGCAACCGCAGTTACAACGTGCTTTTCAAAGACGAAACCGGTTTCGACAGCGAGGCGCAGATCACCGCGTTTGCGGACACCTGGCATTGGAGCCTGACGGCTGAGGCGGCCTACCGAGACCTTGTTGTTAATGGTCCAGGGCGTGTGCCTGTGGCAATCGGCGCTTTGCGTGAGTTGATCGGCGCGAACCAGATGATGGCTTACCTGGTAATGATGGCTGCGCGCCTGGTGGAGTTGCACCGCGTGCTCAAGCCAACGGGATGTCTGTACCTGCACTGTGACCCAACCGCGAGCCACTACCTCAAAGTAGTTTTGGATGCAATCTTTGGAGCGGAAAACTTCCGCAATGAAGTCACCTGGAAACGTACTTCGGCGCACGCCAACGTCGGCAAACGTTATGCGGTTGTGCAAGACCGCCTATTCTTCTATACCAAGTCAGATGATTGGATATGGAATCAGGTCTATTTGCCTTACTCAGAAGAGTACATGGCTTCGCACTATGGGCAGGTAGAGCCTGAGACAGGCCGGCAGTTCACGACACGCGATCTGACCGCCTCGATGCAACGCGCGTCAAGCGGCCAAATCTACGAGTGGAAGGGGATACGTCCGCCCCCATCTCGATGCTGGGCCTATACCAAAGACAAGATGGAGCAGTTTGAGAAAGAAGGAAGGCTTGTCTATTCGCCTCGTGGGATGCCGCGTCTCAAACTCTACCTCGATGAAATGAGAGGGACGCCGTGTGACGATATATGGACTGACATCCCGCCCATAAACTCCCAGTCCCCTGAGCGCCTCGACTATCCCACGCAAAAGCCCCGCGACCTGCTCGAACGCATTATTGCGGCCAGCAGCAACCCAGGCGACTGGGTGCTCGACCCGTTCTGCGGCTGTGGAACGGCCATCGTCGCCGCGCAACGTCTGGAACGCCGCTGGATTGGCATTGATATCACGCACTTGAGCATCGCGATCCAGAAGTACCGACTTCAAGATACGTTTCAGTTGAAACCTGGGGTGGATTACGCTGTCATCGGGGAGCCGGAGGACCTGGCCGGTGCGCGTCAACTCGCACAAGATGACCGCTTTCAGTTCCAGTTCTGGGCGCTATCACTGGTGCGCGCCCGTCCGCTCGGCGGCCAGGAGGGCAGTCGCAGGGGAAAGAAAGGCAAAGATCGGGGAATTGACGGCGAGATTACCTTCACGGATGAGCCTAGCGGCAAACCCAGGCGTGTGCTTGTGCAAGTGAAGTCGGGCAAGGTGAAAAGCAACGACATCCGTGACCTTGTCGGTGTGCTTGACCGTGAGAAGGCTGCTATCGGTGTATTCATCACTTTGGAGTCGCCGACCCGTGATATGCTGGCCGAAGCTGCAAGCGCCGGTTTTTACCACTCTCCAGGTTGGAACCGCGACTACCCGCGCATCCAGATTTTGACAATCGAAGAACTCCTGGCAAGCAAGACGGTCGATATGCCGCCGTTGCACAACACTTTCAAGAAAGCGCCGCGCGCCGACATGGGAGGCGGCACACAAGGCGTCTTAGGTTTGTGATCCCTGCGCCTCGATACCCGCCCAGGAAGTATACGGCTGCCTACTCGGCTTCGCCCGGCGGGATTTGGATACCCCATGTCTGGGCTTATCCTGTATGCGTACCGCCATATCTTGTATTTGAATCTTGCATCACCAATCATTTTGGGTGTATAAAGTATAAAGAGGAAGTGATTCAAGCTTTTGAGCCAACGACCCCGGTGCGTATGGAGCTTGTCGTGTTGGCGGACACCTCACCCCCCGTCCCCCTCTCCCGGCT
>DAOTXU010000093.1:0-12902 GCA_034435135.1 Anaerolineae bacterium
CCCCCTCTCCATGCAATGGCGAGGGGGACTGCAGACGCTGAACAGGATCGACTCCCCCTCTCCGCACGCGGAGAGGGGGCCGGGGGCTACAGTCCGGCGCAGCCGGGGTGAGGTAAAACCAAGACCGACGAGCAAAAACCATAGAACAACTGTCCGATGTCCGGTAGCTAGTGTGGGCTATAGTCCGGCGCAGCCGGGAGAGGGGACTTAGGGGTGAGGGCAAGAAGGAGCAAAGTTATATACTAACACCGCTCGCCGACTTTGCAGAAGCCCTGCCTCATTGTAAACTGAGGTCACGCCTTATCGCGTGAGGAGTGAACCGTGAAGCGACTCTTGTGGCTCCTGTTGATTGTCACGCTGGCGGCGTGCGGACCCGCCGGCCCAACCCCAACGCCCACCGTCATCTGGCCGCCGAACCTACCGGTCGGGGAGGTTATCAGCGCGGCGAATGCGGACAGCCTGCGGCAGATCGCCGAGTTGCAAGGACACCGGCTGTCGGCTTTTATGCTGGCCTTCTCGCCCCCCTGTCCGGAAGCGGCTGAAGACCTGGTTTGCACGCCCTACCTGGCTTCTATCAGCGACGACGGCGCACGCCTCTGGGACCTCGACACGCGCACCCAGCGCGCCGTTTTGGGCGAGGGCAAGAGCGTTTCCTTCGTCTTTTTCTCAGGCGCGCCGCCAGGCAAGACTGACGACCCCGTTTCCGGCGGCCAGGTGGTCACGGTGCGCGGCGGCAGCACGGTGGAGGTGTGGCGCACACCGGCGGGGGCGCTGCTGCGCACGTTCGAGGGGCACACAGCGCTGGTAGGAGCAGCGGCGCTTGCGCCTGATGGCGTGACGCTGGCGCTGGGTGGGGAGGACGGCGCGGTCATGCTCTGGGACATCACCACTGGTGAGCAGCTGCACGCGCTGGACGGGCACGCTGATCCAGTGGTCGCCATCGCCTACGCGCCGGATGGGTCTGTGCTCGCCAGCGCCGGCGCTGGCGGCGACATCCGCCTGTGGGATGTGGCGTCAGGCGAGCAGGTCGAAGTGCTCAGCGAAATGGCAGACCCCGCGACTACTGTTGCCTTCGCGCCGGATGGGAAGCTGCTCGCTGCTGGCGCGGGGTCGCAGGTGCGCGTGTGGGCGCTGGACCGAAGCGATGAGGCGCTTGATGTGACGTTTCTGGCGGTCCTGCCGCTCGACTGGGGCGGGGCCGGCGGGGCGCTGGCCTTCTCACCGGATGGCGCGGTGATTGCGGTCGGCGGCAGCCTGGATGCGGTGACGCTGTGGAATGTGGAAAAGAACCTCCAGGCCAAGTTGCCCGGCCACAAAATGGCGGTGCTGGCGCTGGATTTCTCGCCTGACGGGAGCGCCATTGTCACCACGAGCGCGGACGCCCCGGCGCGCGTATGGCGTCTCAGCGACGGGCAGCAGATGGCTGTGGTCGGCGATGGGGAGACGCCATCGGCGGCGGCCAGGTTCTCGCCGGACGGGCGGATGATCGCGGTGGACGTGGGCGGCGCGATCCAGCTTTGGGGTGTACCTTAAGCTGATGCCTCACTCAACGGAGGAGACCAGGCTGCGGTGGATCAGGCTGCTGAGCAGACCGCTGTGTCCGTCCATCGCCTCGCCCACGGTGATGCCGCCCTTCTCGATGGTGTAGCTGTGGATGGCGGGGTCGTGCGCCGAGGAGCGCATCTTGAGCACCAAGATCGCGCGCTTGATGGCGCTCTCGACCTCCACGTAGCGCAACATCACGATGCAATCGACCACGAAGGACAGCCGGCCCTTCTCGCCGGCTGTGTAGTCGGTGTGCGCCTCCTCGCCCAGAAACATCGGCGTAACGCCTTCGCGCTTCAACCCATTGATGACCGTGTTATAAAGGTGGCGCAGTTCGTGCGTGTCGCTCGTCACGCGCGTGAAGTGCGTCAGGCTGTCGAGCGCCACGCGCTGGATGTTGTGCGCGCTGACCAGGCGGCTGATCGGGCCGTCAACGGCGGTCAGGCTGCTGAGGAAGACCTGAGGGGAGGTGAACATGAGGTGGATCAGCTTTTTGCTTTCCAGATCGCGCAGGTCCCAGCCCAACGATTCGGCGTCGCGGTACAGCGACTTGGGGAACTCCTCGAACGAGATGAGCAGGCCGGGTTCGCCGTGCAGCGCGCCGTGAATCAAATAATGAAATGCCAGCGTGGTCTTGCCCGTGCCCGGCGCGCCGCGCACCAGGATCGCCGAACCCGGCACAAAGCCGCCGTGGAGCATCGTATCCAGCCCCGCAACGCCCGTCGTTACTCGTTTCTCGGCCATGCGCGCCCCTCCGGTAAGCGATTGGGTATTAGCGATTAGCTGTTGGCTTGTTAGGGTCTGATGAAGCGCTATCGTATTTTGGCAGGCTTTTATACCAAAAAGCTAATAACCAATCGCTAATGGCTAATAGCCTTATTCTATCGATTCTGTACAAAGTTTACCAGCGCGACGTTGCTCTCGCAGCGGTCAATGGTCTCGACCAAAATTTCGTCCGAAAGCGGCTCGCCGCTCTGGCCGACCAGCCGCACCAGGTATTGCCCGCGCCGGGGCGCGTCGCCGAGCACCAGCTCGTAGCCGCTGGCGCCAAAGCTGGCTTGCGAGCCGGTGGGCACCAACTCGTCCACGCCTTCGCCCCTGATTTGCACGTAGAGCACTTCCGTCACCGCCTGCCGGTCCAGGAAGATCACTTGCCCGGCGATGCTCTGCCATGCGCACGCCTCGCCGTTGTAATTCGGGCCGTAGGCGACCGCTTCGCTTTCCAGGGTGAACCGGTAGGCCGAAGGCGTGTTGGAGGGCGTGGGTGGTGTCGGGGCGGTCGGGGTGACAGAGGACGTGGGTGGTGTCGGGGCGGTCGGGGTGGCAGAGGACGTGGGTGTGACGCGCGGCGTGGAGGTGAAAAACGGCGCGATGGTCGGCAGGGGCGTCGGGGTGATCGGCGTTGCCGTCGGCGTGACCGGCGTGTCAGTGGGTGTGGGCGTCGGCAGGGACGGGTCAGGCGTCGGCGGCTGGTAAGGCAACCCGACGACCTGCGTCGGCGGCAACGGCGGCGGGAACGGGTTAAACCATTCGTAAGGGTAGCGCATCACCAAAACCACCCAAACGATCACCAGCGCGGTCAACGCCAGGAATCCCAGGCTCGCCAGGTCGTAGAGCGTCAGCCGCCGGCCAGGCCTGCCGCCGGGGCGATCCTCCGGTTCCAGGTCGTGGAGCATGGGACGTTTAGAACCCTTTGACCTGCTGGAAATAGACCAGCGCCAGGTTGCCCGCGCACGAATTCGGGAAGGCGATGCGGATCACATCCGAAAGCTGCCGGGTGTCCGGGTGCACCAGTTGGACAAAGTACTCGTTGCCGTTGGGCCGGTTGTCTACGAACTGCTCCCAGCCGCTTGAGCCATAGTTCGCGTTCGTGCCGCTGGTGACGTAGGTGTCGATGCCGCTGCCGTACACATGCACCAGCAACCCTGTCAGCGGCTCGCCGCTGAGACCGAATACCTGCCCGGCGATCCCCTGCCAGTTGCACTGTTGCGACGGATAGACGAACTGCGGGACAAACGTCACCTGGTTGTTTTGCAGGATGAACGCATACGGCGGCTCGGTGAGCGTGGGGGTAGCGGTCGGCCCTACAGGGGTGGGTGGCACCGGCGGCGTGTCGGTGAAGGGCGGCGTCTCAGTCAGGGTCGGCGTGAGCGTCGCCGTGGGCGTGATCGGGGTTGGGGTCAGGGTGTCGGTCGGGGTGAGCGTGATGGTGGGGGTGGAAGTTGGCTCCGGCGTATTGGTGACAGTGCTGGTCGGAGTCGGCGTGTTGGAGGGCGTGAGCGTCATGGTAGGGGTGTAAGTCGCCGTGTCGGTGGGGCGCGGCGTCCAGGTCGGGACGATGGTCGCCGTGGGCCTGGGCGGGAAAGGATCAAGCGTCCCGACGCCGATCAACGCATAGATAACCACGCACACAACCGTCAGCAGCAAGACAGCGAAGGTCAGGACGTTGTAAGGAGTCGCTCCCCGGTTCATCTTGCCTTACCTCCAGAGGGTAGCAAGGGGGTCGGTTGCGCTGCTCTTCATAAAGACCTCTTCAAGCGTTCCGGGACAGGGGACTTAAGCCCTCTGTCGAGGCTGTTCGGACGGGCTTTCAACGGCTCGCGCCGACAAAGCGCTCAATGTCGGCCTTCTCCCAAAGCGCCTGACGCCACTGTTCTATCGCCTGCTGGATCATGGCCTGGCGCGTCTGCTCCTCGACGGTTCGCGCCGGGTCGCGTTCCAGCGTTTGGATGATGTGAAAACCGAGCCTGCTGGCGACGATGCCGCTGGTCTCGCCCGGCTGCAACGCGAAAGCGGCGTCCTCGACCTCTTTTTCGAGCAACTGCCCGCGCGCAAACCACGCGAGGTCGCCGCCGGTCTCGCGCGTGCTGGCGTCGAGCGAATAGCGCAGCGCCAGTTCGGCGAACTCCGCGCCGGCCTGCAATTCGTTGAGCACGTTCTGCGCCGCGCCCTCCGAGTCAACCAAGATGTGGCGGGCGTGCACCTGCTCAGCAGTGGCCGGCGTCTCGGCGGCGATCTGGGCAGTAATCATGCTGCCGAGGAGTTGCGTGCGCAGTTGGGCGCGGTATTCCTCCAACGACAGGTGGCTCATTTCCAGCCAGGTGTTCCAGCTTTGCGCGCCGCCGGCCTCCGCGACCGATTGCGCGACTTCGGCGTCCAACGCTTCCGCGCTCAACGTGATACCCATCTTCGCCGCCGCCTGCTCGATCAGCGCCGCCTCGATGAGCTGATCCAGCACTTCGCGCTCAAAGTCTGCCTGGGCTGGGATCGACAGCCCCAAAGCTTGACGGCTGGTGCGCTCGCGGGCCAACTCACGTCTCAAAGTGTCCAGGGTGATGGGGGCGCCATTCACCCGCGCGGCGAGCGATTCGTCCCCGCTGGTCTGGGAGACAGACTCGGCCCCCGACGCGAGGTTGCCGCCGGCAGGGGGGTCGTCGGGAAAAAGCGAAGCGGCGCTGCTGCACGCGGCCAGCACCATGGCGATTAACGTCAGTGACAGGAGAAGCCATCCTCTATGAGTCGTCACAGTCGCTCCTCACGCTTATTATGCAGGCAGGCCATTTTTGAGGCAAGTGCGCTCTGGCCGCCATGATACGCTATATCGGCTATCGCCGCAATGGGGGTCGGTGGCGCGGCGTGGCCGGGTGGGGGTCGCTCGCCTCTCAACCGGGCGCGGGCAAAGCCACGCCCGTGGCTATCCTAATCGCGAATCTCGACGATAACGCCGTCTTCAGCCCAATCGTAAAGCCAGGCGGCCTCGTCTAAACCCAGGATGATACACCCATACGACGTGTCATAATTGCCCAGCGCGTCATACCACACTGCCTGCCTGCCGCTCCCGGTGGTGGGCAGGCCGTGAATGCCGTTGAAGAAATCGGGCGCGGCCTCGTAAACGTCCATGAAGTGCGGCATGTACAGGTCCCAGCTAGAGGCATACGCCAGCTCATACCGGCCTTGGATCTGGAACACGCCAGGGTTGGTCGGACTGCTGGGGATGCCGGTGGAGGTGGGCCAGTCCTGGATCAACTGGCCGTTCTCATACACGTACATGCGCAGGTCGCCCATATCGATCACGACGCGCTTGTTCAGCACCGGGTCCAGGGGGATCAGCGAGTCGGGCGAGGGGATGGTGAGGGTCTGCCCGACGTACATGGCGTTGGCATTCACATCCGGGTTGGCCTCGACGATCATACGCGGCAGGACGCCGAACTTGCGCGCAATCAGGTTGAAGGTGTCGCCCGATTGCACGCGGTATTCTTGCGGCGGGTGCATCACGCGCACGGTGGCTGAGAGGCTCCCGCTGGCGACGGCAGCGCGCATCTTCGCCAGGCCGCTCTCGACATCGACAAAGCGCCCGCCGCCCAGGTAGCTGGACATGCTCTGCAAGTATTCGGTCGGGCCTTCCTCACGGAGCGAGAGCACCACGCGCCGCCGCTCGTCCTGGCCTGCTCCCAGCCAGGAGGCCAAGGTTTGCGGCTCAACTGTCCAGTCGAGCTTTTCGTCGCTGATGGGGTCGAAGGCGACCAGGTTGAGCGGGCGGCCCACGAGTTGCTGCGCCATCGCCAGCGCTTCCGACACGTCGGTGATCTGCGGGTACGTATCGGCCATGACCAGCGCCAGCTCGCCGCCGGCCAGCGCCGCGCTGGGGTCGGTCACGAGGCTGGAGAGCATCTGCTCCACGTCGAGCACGCGGCCCGGCAGCGCGTTCATCACCTGAAAGGTCGCGCCGTTGAAGCGAATGTCGGCGTCTTTGGCGGGAATGTCCACGTATCCCGCCAGGGCATCCAGGCCGGCGCGCGCGCGCCCCACGTCAATCGTGACCACCGGGGCGACCTGCCGCCCGTTGAGCACGCTTCGGAGCGCGCCGCCAAAGCCGTCGTCTCCGCGCCCTACTTGGGCCGCGCGCACGGCGGATTGTGCCGCGTCGAGTCCCAGGCCCAACGCCGCTGGCGAGACCGTCCAGGTGCGCGCGCCGTCGCGCACGGTGAGCGTGGCCTGATCGCTCTCCCACGCCTCGCGCAGCCGGGCGGCAGCCTCGTCCACCGTCATGCGGCTCAGGTCCACGCCGAGCGCCGAGACGCCGGGCATCACGCGCCCGGTGTTGTAGAAGACGATCATGCCCACGCCGATCACGGCTGCGAGAACCATGACCAGGATCAGGCCCATCTGCACCCCGATGACAAGCCAGGGCAGGATGTTGACCAGGCTCTGCTGCGTGGTAAGGGGTCGATGCATGGTGCGTTGCATAAGCTCTAACTCCCCAACTAACCTGTGCGCATTATACACCAATTTGCTCCAATACATAACGACGCAAGACCCGTGCCAGCCTGACGGCTTCTCGACTCGGCGGCGGCGCGAAATGGCGAACGGGACGCATCGTTATATAATGGCGGGGAGCCGGATACTCGAAGCTCAGTGCTGGAAGCGCGCTCTTCGAGCGTGCAGTACAAGCTCCTAACTTCAAATTCGTCGCGCCGGAGGAATGCCCGATCTTGGACGCGCCCCCGCTTGACCGACGCTTACGCCTGCTGCTGATCAGTATTGCCGCCACCATTGCTGCCATCGTGGTAATCGTCACGCCATACACCTTACTCTTTCCCGACGGCGGCATGATTTTCCCTTACATTCCGCCGCCGCTGAGTGCGCTGCGCCCGGCACGCGAAGCGATGGCGAACCTGCTGCCGTCGATGCCGCTCATCGCGCTCCTGGGCGCTGGATTCCTGAGCCTGGTCGCGGTGTGGCGACTCAACCGCGCCGGCAGGCCCAGAGAGGCGGTGCGCGCCGCCGGGTTGATCGCGGCGCTGGGGATGGCGGCGGCAGGGCAGGCGGCGGGGCACGCCAACGAGTATGCGCTGGCGGGTTGGTTTTACCTGTTCGCGGCGTTGAGCTTTGCGGGGTGGGCCAGCCTGAGCCGCGAGCAGTTGGCGTCGGCGGCGACGCCGGTGGGCGTCTCGCGCCGGGTGGAGCGGGTCGCGTTGGCGCTGGTGCTGTTGCTGACGTTCGTGGCGCGTTTCTACGAGCTGCAACGCATCCCCTACGGCATCGAGGGCGACGAGGCCAAGTGGACCGCCCAGGTCGTCGATGTCATGCTCGAACACCGGCACGTGCTCGCCAGCGACTGGCATTACTGGGCGGTGCCCGGCAGTTTCTATATGCAGGCCCCGTTTCATTACCTGTTCGGGCCAAGCCTGCTCTCCGCGCGGATCGCGGTGGGGTTCTACAGTGTGCTGGCGTCGCTGGTCTTCTATGCGCTGACGCGCGCGCTGTTCAACGCGCCGGCGGCGCTGCTGGCGACCGGCTTCATGAGCGTCTCGATTCTGGACATCAGCGCCAGCCGGCAGGCGTTAGTGGAGAGCCACACCAAGCTGTGGGTCATTGCAGGGCCGGCGCTGTTGATCCTGGCGCTGCGCCACCGGCGCTCGTGGCTATTCGCGCTCGCTGGGGCAGCCTTCGGGCTGGGCATCGTCACCTATGATACGTACCTGCCCATACTCGGCGTGGGCGGCGCGATCTTTCTGATCGAGATGTTGTTCATCTTGCGCGCCGAGCCGGCGGCGCGCGACTGGCGCGCGTGGCTGATCCGGTGGGCGGCGTTCCTGGCGGCGCTCGCGCCGCTTTTGGGGCGGGCGTGGCTCTACATCGGTGGGCGCGGGCACGACTATCGCCTGGAGGACGTGGGTTGGGCGACCAGGCCGGTGGAGACGTTTCTGAATGGGTTGGGGCGGGTGCTGCGCGTCTTTTTCGAGCAGGTAGACCGCGACTTCTTTCACACCCGACCGGGTCCCTTGATTAACGGCCTGCTCGTGCCCCTGCTGGTCCTGGGCGTGATCGGCTGCCTGGCGCTCTGGCGGCGGCAGGGAGGGCGGGTGTCGCTGGTTTGGGCGGCGCTGACGCTCTTCCCCGCGCCAATTGTGCTCCAACTGACCTACCCCCGTGTGCTGTATACCGCCCTGCCCGCGCTCTACATCCTGGCGGCACTGGGCGCGTTCTGGGTGATCCAATCGCTCTGGGCGTGGGCCGGGCGGCAGGGCCGGCGCGCGCTGCTGGCGTTCCTGTGTGTATGCGTGATCGCCTACCCGACGCTCAACCTGTATATTTATTTCAACGAGGTGCACGAGAGCGCCAACGACAAAGCCTACCGCGAGCTGTCTGATTTCCTGGTGCACTTCGCCGACGAGGATCGCCTGATTTTCATCCCGTACCTGCCGCTGCGCGGCGATCTGGCGGAACAGGCCCGGCCCTGGTTCGACTTTTACATGCGCCAGAACTACGCCCCAGGAACGCAGGGGCGTTATTACCAGATCGTGCGCTATCCCGATCTCTTCGTCGCCATGACCCAGGCTTTCGAGCAGTACACGTCGATTGGAGTGCTCATCGACCGCAACGTACTGGAGCCGCAACTGCGCCAGGCCCTCGTCGAGAACATCCGGGGGTGTTTCCGCGCGCAGGCGGTCTGGCCGCGCGAGTACGCCGACTTTCTGCTCTTCTGGTCGGAGGACCAGCGAAACGCGCCATGCTACAGCGCGCGCATCACGCTCACGCCTGAGGAGACGCTGCCGGCTTATTCGATTGACTCGCCGCCGTTGCTGTACTGGTCGGTCAGCAATGGCGCGCCGCTCCAGGCGGCGCTGGAATGCCAGCGCCAGCGTAGCGACATTTTCATCCTGGAGGTGGAAGACTTCGAGGAATCGCAATTCTACAGCTTCAAGGACGACATTGTGGACGGGTTCAGCGGGCGCGGCGTGATCGCCGACGATCCAGGGGACGCGCCGCCGCTGGTTGCCACGACCTACGAGCTGCCGCGCGACGACACGTACACGGTTTGGGCGCGCGCGTACCGCGTCCGCGACGACGGTTTCCCGCTGTACCTGACCGTGGATGATTACCCGGTGCCGCTGCCCTTCAGCGTCAACCCGCCGATCAACGCCTGGCATTGGGAACGGCTCGGCGATTTTGAGCTAACCGCTGGTGAAGTCTACTTCGCCGTCACCCGGCCTTATGAAGGCGAGAAGCCGTTTGCCATCTACATAGACACGCTGCTCCTCACGACCGACCAGACCTATGAGCCAGAAGATCTGGACGCGCGGTGGGAAACGGTGCTCCCCGGCGAGCCGGTCGATCTGCCCGCGCCCGGCGTGCAGCAGGGCGTCTTCTCAATGGCGGAGCACTGGGGGGAGGGCATCTATCGCTGCCGCGCAGGTGTGTGGGATGGCAAGCGGCTGCGCGACAGCGAGGGCAACGTGGGCGTGTGGTCCGGTTGGGTGGAGATGATGGTCGTCGAGCCGGAGACAGAAAGTTAACCGCTAATAACGCGAATAACGCTAATGCATCTCTCCTATTTCCGCCAGCCGAGCGCGCGCATCGCCAGCCAGGCCGCCCCGGTCGCCGAGTCGGCACGCGGCGGGGTCGGGGTCACGTCGGGCAACAGGCGCCCCAGCTTCTCCACAACCGCCCCCGCGAGTTCACCCTCCCAGCGCAGCGCCCCGCCGACTAACCCAACCTCGCAGCAGCCCAGGTCGAGTCGTTTCCATGCCCCTCTGACCAGATCCACAAGCTCATCGGCAGCCTGGTCGATAATCGTGCGCGCGGCGGCGTCGTCCTGCGCAGCCAGTTCCATCACCAGCGGGGCCAGGTCTGCCACCTTACGGACCTGCGGTTTCTCCCGGTAAGCCCACGCGACGATCTCGCCGTGATCGGCGGTCCCCAGGCGCGCCGCGAGCGTCTCCGACAGCGGGGACGGCGCGGCGCGGCCATCGCAGACGCGGAGGTAGGCTCGCAACGCCGCCCGCCCGATGGCGAAGCCGCTTCCCTCGTCGTCGAGCATGAAGCCCCATCCACCGACCAGGGCGCTTTCGCCGGCGGCATTCACGCCGTAGGCGACGCTCCCCGTGCCGGCGATGAGGACGATCCCGCGCAGCCCGCCCAGCGCGCCGACCAGGGCAATCTCCGCATCGTGTCGGGCGAGGACGGCGAGCGCGCCGGGGGCGATCTGGGCGGCGACCGCGCGCAACCAGTCTTGCTGATCGGTCGCGCCGGCCACGCCCAGCCCAATTGCGGCTACGTCTTGTACGGAGGGTAGGGGATTAACGAGGCGGGCTGCTTCGTGTAGCGATTCACGGACAGCACAGCACAATGCGGCCCCGGCAGCTTCAAGACCAGCAGTGCTTGGATTCGCCGCCCCGCCGAAACCTCGGCCTAACATACGTCCTTCCGGGTCGAGGAGAACGGCCTGGGTTTTGGTGCCCCCGCCGTCAACGCCGATGACGTACTGCATAGCGCGCTAGGCCTGGCTCTTGGCCCTCAACCCGTCGCGCAGGCGGGTCAGGAGGTCGGTCATCATGGCCTTCTCGGCTTCGCTGAGACAACCCCAGGGGGCGAAGAAGTAGCGGTCAGTCTCCGCCTCGATCTCGTCGCGGTACCGCCGGCCAGCGTCGGTCAGACGCAGCGCATCGGCGGGGCCTCCGACAAAGCCACGCCTGCGCAGTTCGTCCAGCGCGAGCGTATGGTCGTCCATCGTCTGCTCCCGGTCCGTGTACTCGACTCATCATCAACCAGTATAGCCGATCCTGTCCAGCGCTTCGACAACCGCGTCGTGCAGCGCCGGGCGGAACGCGGTGATCGGCTCCGGGTCGCGTCCGTGATACACGCGGTTGGTCAGGCAGGCCACCAGCAACGCGCGCGTTGGGTCGATGAACAGGGAGGTGCCCGTGTAGCCGGTGTGCCCGAAGGAATCGGGATGCATCAGCGTACCCATGTTGGAATAGTCGCCGCCCGCCTTGAGAATCCAACCCAGCCCACGCCGCAACTCGCCGTCGCCAACCAGTTCACGCACAGCTTCGCGGGCCAGGTCCGCCGGCATGGGGAGACGGCCCGGATCGCCGTTAAGCGCGCAATCCAGCCACGCCTGCCCGAAGACCGCCAGGTCGCGCGCCGTGCTGAACAGGCCCGCGTGCCCGGCCACGCCGCCCAGACTCGCGGCGTTCTCGTCATGCACCTCGCCGTGGACGCGGCGCTCGCGCCAGCGCGCGTCGAACTCAGTCGGGACAATGCGCTCCAACGGGTAGCCAGCCAGGACCGGGTTGAAAGTCGTTGTCGCCAGGCCGAGCGGGCGCAGCACGCGCTCTGTGATCGCCCGGTCGAGCGGCGCGCCGTGCAGCCGCGCGACCGCTTCGCCGAGCAGGATGAGGCCCTGGTCGCTATAGCGGATGCCGCTGTCGGGCGGCCCGGCGAACGGGTACGCGCACACAATCTCCAACCCAGCGCGAAGGCGCCGGGCGCGCTCCTCCGGGTCGGCGACGCCCTCCGGCGGCGGGACCGCCCCGACTTTGCGGAAGAGCATCGGCCAGGGGGCCAGCCCGCCGGTGTGTGTAAGCAGGTGCCGGAACGTGACTCGGCGCGGATCTACGCGCTGGCCGGCATAGGCGGCTTCAACCGGCGCGGCGTTCCAGGTCACGGGGTCGTCCGAGGCGTCCACCCGGCGCAGGCCGTCCGCATCCACGCCGAGCGCGGTGAATTCCGGGATCACGTCGGCGACCAGCGCGTCCAGCGCGACGCGGCCCTCGCTGACGAGCGAGAGGAACGCGGTCGTGGTGAACAGCTTGGTCACCGAGGCCAGGTCGAAGAGCGAGTCGAGCTTCGACGCGCCATAAGCCCGGTGCCAGAGCACACGCCCACTCTGGCAGGCGAGCACCTGCGCCGCCGGGAAGCAGTTTTCCAGGCCCTCGCGCATCACGCGCTCGATGCCCTCTGGCGGAAGGGCAGCGACTTCTTGCGAGGGGGCGAGCGCACTCAGGGGGATGGGTCTATCGAGCGTCATGACGACCGGCTTCCTTATCCGTGTCGGCGATGCGCCACAGCGTACCACAGGTCCGGCGCGCGCTCAAATGGCCGCTGGCAGGCGTTTGCGTGTTTTTTGGCGGGTAAAGGTATGTCTAGGGCATATAATCGCCCCTGACCGCGAGTAAAGGTATGCGACCCGCCCCTGGGGATCGCGAGCATTATTTTGCGGTCTCTTCGCCTGACCGGGCAACGCGGAACCTCACAGCCGCTCGACGGCGGAGACATACAGCGGCCCGCCCGGTCCCAACTGAAAGGGGGAACCCATGATCGCCATCGGCGTGGACATCGGCTCCACGCAACTCACCGTCTGCTGGCATCTCCACCCAATCCAGGTCCTGGACTTCAGCGATCCCGACTGGTGGCGCGCGCTCGAAAGCCTTATCGTCCCCGACATCACCATCGTCGCCTTTGAACCCACCGGCTGGCACTATAGCAGTCCACTACTAACCCTCGCGTCTCACCTCGGCGCGCGCCTGCTCCACGTCGAGCACCGCATCAGCAAGCGCGTCCGCGAGACC
>DAOTXU010000094.1:0-20287 GCA_034435135.1 Anaerolineae bacterium
GCGAAAAACACAGTGCAGCGCCACACAGGGCAGACAAAGTGAACAGATACCATGGAGAGGGGGACTTCAGACGCTGAACAGGACCGACTCCCCCTCTCCGCGTGCGGAGAGGGGGACGGGGGCTATAGTCCGGCGAAGCCGGGATGAGGTAAAACCATAGAACAACTGTCCGATGTCCGGTAGCTAGAATACCCAACAGCGCACCAATCGCCCACCGAGGTGGGTTGTTGAGCCTATAGCCGGGAATCTCTCAAGAAGCGAGCGCCATGACTGTTTGTCCGAACTGCGAAACTGATAACCCCACAGAAATCCTCTTCTGCCGGAACTGTGGATGGGCCTTGGTTGACATGTCCAAGTACAAGGCCACCAGCACTCTAGAGTTACCCCTCGACAAAGCAAGAGAGACCCGATCCCGACCCCCAGGCACCGCCACCCTCCAACCCGACCGCGCTGTCTCGCTACACATCGAGGGCGCACAGCCGATGTCACTCAACTTCGAGCGCGAATTGGTCTTTGGACGCCCAGACCCCAGCAGCGGCTACAAGCCCGATGTCGATTTGACGCCTTTCGGGGGGTTCGAGAAAGGCGTGAGCCGCGCCCACGCCAAGCTGGTTCGCACCGACAGTGGTTTGCTGCTCGGCGATCTCTCCAGCACCAATGGAACCTGGCTCAACGGCAAGCGCGTAACGCCGGAAGAGCCACTCAGGGTGCGCCATGGCGACGAAATCCGCATGGGGCAACTCGTGATGGAGATCTTTTTTAAGTGAAGGCCACACGCCGGCCATAAACCGCAGCAGATACCATTCCCGCCCGATCAAGCTCCCGCCGCGCCTACCGCCCGTTTGGACGCGCCTGAGGTATGAATGGAGCAGAGCGCTATGGCGGATCCGATCAAGAAATGCCCTGTCTGCGGCTACGACAACCGCGCCGGCGAAATCGATTGCCAGAACTGCGGCGCGAGCCTGGAAAACGCGCTCGTTGAGACGTCAACTCGCCCGCTAGACAGCGCGCCCCATGCGCATGTGCTCACCAGCAAGGGCACGGCCACCTTCGGCGCGCAACGCGCGCTGCGCATCGAGATCGAAGGCAGCGCACAGCCGATCCGGGCGCAGCCGCAGCCGGAAGTGGTGTTAGGCCGACGCGACCCCGGCACCGGCGCTACCCCAGAGGTGGACCTGACCCCGTTCGCCGGTTATCGCATGGGCGTCTCCCGACGCCATGCCGCCATCCGCGCCAGCGGCGATCACCTGCATGTGTGGGACCTGGGCAGCAGCAACGGCACCTTCCTGAACGGCCAACGCCTGACTCCCGACCGGCCTTACATGCTGCACGACGGCGACGAGATCCGCCTGGGGCAGATGGTCGTCCGCATCTACTTCGAGTAAGCGGTTTTCTTACCCACTTCCACCCGTTTTAGAACCTCAATCGCCTGCGCCGCGCTGCAAAATGGATATGATGATGGTGAGCATTTGTGAAAAACGTGAAGGTTTCATAACGCATGGGCCGGGGACACGTGTTCATTACCGGTTTCCATCCGTCTTTAAACCCAATAAACGCCCGGAAATTGACAAATCAGGATATGATTGAGTGGGGGTTTGTGAAAAACGTAAAGGTTACGAAACCTATGATCGTCTGCTCCGCCTGCGGCTGCGAGAACCGAGAGGGCGAGTTCTTCTGCGGCGACTGTGGCTGTGGCCTATTCGGCGACCCGCGCACCCCGCTTCACGTGCGCAAAGAGAACCTGGAGTACACCACCGACCGCCTGATGTGGGGAACCTCTCAGTTCGACGAGGACAGCCAGCTTGTCATCTACATCCGTGACGACGCGACGCCCATGCTGGTCGAGCCGGGGGAACAACTGGTAGTAGGACGATCTGACATCATCACTGGCGTCACGCCTGACCTGGACTTGGCCGCTTATCAGGCGGTGGAACGTGGCGTCTCGCGGTTACACGCCGCCATCCGCCGCGCGGGAACGATCTTAGTGCTGGAAGACCTGAACAGCAGCAACGGCACGCACGTCAACGGCCGGCGATTGCTCCCCGACCATCCGTGCGTACTCCATGATGGCGACGAGGTGCGGCTGGGCAAACTGGTCATGCATATTTACTTTACGTCGGTGCCGCGCCATGAGAGCGCGTAGTACCTCTGGCCTATCAGTCATGAGAGGAAGTTAATGTAAGCTATAGGCAATACGAATTGGCAACCCTTTGCAGGCTCTTGGTGTCCGTGTTGCTTCAGGCGTGCCTCTGGAGAAGGGGGACGCTTTAGTGTTTTTAGAAGAATTCAACTATAATAGGGCCAACAGGCCTTATCAGTAACCAGTTATCCAGAGTTCAAAAGAAAGGGGGTGATGAGATGCTAGGGGTAAGAACAGAGCGGGAACGTGAGCGCGGCCAGGGCCTGGTGGAATATGCGTTCATTTTGATCTTCGTGGCTGTGGTGCTCATCGCGCTGCTGGTCATTCTCGGTCCAGGCATCTCGAACATCTACGCAGATATCGTTGCGACGCTCTAGATCTCATCGTCTGACAATTGCAGATGCTATGATTCAAGCCCGGCC
Source organism: Anaerolineae bacterium (assembly GCA_034435135.1). Taxonomy (GTDB): domain Bacteria; phylum Chloroflexota; class Anaerolineae; order Aggregatilineales; family JAFGMM01; genus JAOSJO01. The sequence goes on from DAOTXU010000094.1 coordinate 2,563, forward strand.
ACTCAGGCCGGGCTTGAGTCTTGGTTTATGCCAGGGTCGATCCGTTATGCCCTTGCCGCCAGCTCCCGCGCGCGTTCGATGTACTCCAGCGACTGGTGGCGGAAATAGGTATTGTATAGCTCGGCGTAGTGGCCGCCCTGCACCATAAGCGCGTCGTGCGCGCCCTCCTCGATAATCTCACCGTGATCCATCACAATGATCCGGTCCGCGTTCTTCACCGTCGAGAGCCGGTGCGCGATGATGATCGCGGTCCGGTCGCGCATGACAGTCTCAAGTCCCTCTTGAATCTGCGTCTCGGTAAAGGGGTCCACGCTGGCGGTGGCCTCGTCCAGGATGAAAATCGCCGGGTCTTTGAGTAACACGCGCGCCAGCGCCACCAGTTGCCGCTGCCCCATGGAGAGATTCGCGCCGCGCTCGCCCACGTCGGTCTGGAGGCCGTTGGGCAGATCGGCGAGCCACTCCCCGCTGCTGATGCGCATCGCGGCGTCGCAGACCTCGTCGTCGGACGCGCCGGGCCGGCCATAGCGGATGTTCTCCAGCACCGTGCCGGAGAACAGGAACGGCTCTTGCGGCACAACGCCGATGTGCTGCCGATACTGGCTCAGGTCCAGCCGGCGGATGTCACGCCCATCGACCAAAATCTCCCCGCCCTGGAACTCGTAGAACCGCGCCGTGAGCCGCGCGACGCTGCTCTTGCCCGCGCCCGTGTGCCCCACCAGGGCCAGCGTCTCTTTGGGCTTGATATCGAGCGAGAAGTCAGGCAAGACAACCTCTGTGCCGGTATAGCTCAGGTGCACGTGGTTGAACGTGATCCGGCCCTCCACGCGCGCGACCGGCTCGGACGCGACCTGCACCACCTCCGGCTCGGCGTCGATAAGCGCGAAGACGCGCTCCGAGGCCGAAAGCCCGTCCTGGAACTGGCTCCAAAACGAGGCAATGCCCATCAGCGGGAACCAGTAGAACCCGACCGCCTGCATGAACAAGTACCAGTCCCCCGGACTCACGGTCCCGTCGCGCGCCGTCAGGCCGCCGGCGATGACGAGGATGGCTATACCCAGCCCGGAGGAGGCGCCCATAATCGGGAAGATCGTATTGAGGGTCAGGCCGCGCCGTAGCCCGGTCCGGTAGCCCAGCTTGTTGTTCGCGTTGAAGGTCTCATAAATAGCGCGCTCCTGCCGAAAGCTCTTGGCGACGGTGATGCCGCTGATCGACTCCTGAATCTGCGCGTTGATGGTCGCGGTCGCCCGGCGGGCATTTTGCGTCACGCGCCGCGCGATCTTGCGGAAGCTGAGCGCAATCGCCACCGCGAACGGCGTCATGCCGATCAGCAGCAGGGTGAGCAGGACGTTGATGCTCACCAGCCAGATCGAGAGAACGGCGACCAGCATCACCTGGCTGAGCAGGTTCAGCACCAGGTTGACGACCTCGGCAAAGTCCTGCGTGTCGGACGTAATGCGGCTGACGATCTTGCCGGAGGGGTGCTGATCGTAGAACGAGAGGTCCAGGTTGACGGTGGCCTTGAACACGTCGTCGCGCAGTTTGAGCACCACGTCGCCCGCCACGCGCGCCGAGATCAGCTGGCGGATATAGTTGAAGACCCAGCCGCTCGCGCCGAGCACCAGCACCGCTCCCGACAGCAGCAGCATGGTCTGTTGCGTGGGGGCTTCGGCCACGCGGTCAATCGCCTGCGAGACCACCACCGGCCCGAACGCGCCGGCGATTGAGTTGAGCACGATCATGACCGCGACCACGACCATCTGCCGCGTGTAGGGCCGGAAGTAGGCCATCACGCGCTGGAACAACTCACGGTCGCTGTACTGGCGGTCGTAGGATTCGGTTTCGAGTCCGTCGAGTATAAAGCCCATGGTTCAGCCTTTAGCCTATCGACGATCGTCAACGCTAATCGTACCGTGCGAAAATGCGCCGATAATCCTCACTGCGCGCGAGCAACTCTTCATGCGTGCCCTGGTCCACCAGCCGGCCCTGCCGCAGCACCAGAATGCGGTCGGCCCAGCGAATCTGGCTCAGCCGGTGCGTGATGAGGAACGTGGTCCGCTCGCTGCTGATGCGCCGCATCGCCTTCTGAATCTGGTCCTCGGTGGCGCTGTCGATGGCGCTGGTGCTGTCGTCGAGGATCAGGATGCGCGGGTTGGTAAGGAACGCGCGCGCGATGGCGATGCGCTGCCGCTGCCCGCCGGAGAGCGTCACGCCGCGCTCGCCGACCTCGGTGTTGTAGCCGTCGGCGAAGCTCATGATGAAGTCATGCGCCTGCGCCTCGCGCGCGGCCTGCTCGATGCTTTCCTGCGTCGCGCCGTTGCACCCGAACGCGATGTTCTCCGCGAGGGTGCGCGAGAAGAGAAACACATCCTGCTCGATGGTCGAAATCTGTGAGCGCAGCGACTCCAGACTCCAGTCGCACACGTCCACGCCGTCGATCAGCACGCGCCCGGAGTCGGCGTCGAAGATGCGGTTGATGAGCCGCGTCAGCGTGGTCTTGCCGGAGCCGGTCTGTCCGACAATGGCGATGGTCTCGCCGGGACGGGCGGTGAAGCTGATGTCCTTGAGTACAGGCTGTTCTGGCTCGTAGCCGAAGCACACGTTCTCGAAGACGACCTCACCCGCGATGGGCCGGGCGACGCCGGCCTCGTTCTCGTCCAGGTCGGTCTCGATGTTGATGAGTTCCAGGATGCGCTCGGCGCTGGCGACGCCCAACTGCACCAGATTGAACGAGAAGATGGAGATGAACGTCGTGAAGCGGAGCGTGCCCATCAGCCCCATGAAAGCGACGACCTGGCCCAGGCTGATCGCGCCCACATTCCAAAGCGTTAGCGCGTGGTAGAAGCCCGCCGCCCAGCAAATGCCGAAGACCAGCATCGGCAGGTAGCGCGCCTGGATTTCGCCCTGCTTGACGAAGTAATCGCGGAACAGGCCGGCGTTCTGCGTAAATTTGCGCCACTCGTAACCTTCCTGCACGTTCGCCTTGACGACCTCAATCCCGGCGATGGCCTCGGCCAGCCCGGTATTCATCGTGCCGAACTGCTCGCGCTGCGCGATGCTCACCGGGTTTAACTGGCGGTTGTAGTCCCACAGCGTAATAGCGAAAAGGACCAGGAACACGAACGGTATCAGCAACAGGCGCGCATCGATCTGGCTGATGATGATCAGAGGGACGATCGCTCCCATAACGCCGTCGGTGATGAGCATCACGCCGGGGCTGAACATGAAGTTCAGCTGGCGCACGTCGTTGGTGGCGCGCGCCATGATGTCGCCGATGCGCTGCTTGCCGTGAAACGTCTGGCTCTTGCCGAGCAGGCTGACGTAGAGTTCGTCGCGCGCGTCGCGCTCCACGTGCTGCGCGATAAACTCCGCGCCGAAGTTGCGGAACAGCCCGGTCAAGCCCTGGGATATAGCGGCGACCATCACGCCCAGCGCAATCGCCAGCAGCGCGCCGGTCTCCCAATGAGGCGTCGTGATGAGGTCGAATCCCTGCCCGATGAACACCTGAATCCGGCTATACGCCATGTTGTTCAGGATCGCCGCCCCAATCATGACGAGCGGGAAGACCGGGTAGCGCATCATGTGCGAGAAAATCCAGCGCGCCGGCCCGGAGCGGTTGTACTGATACTCGTTTTCAAGTGTGAACTCGCGCTTGGCTAAGGTGGTCAATGCGCAATCTCCCTTGTGGCGAATGGGGGCAGATTATACTCCTGAATAGGACAACTGTGCTAGATTTGGATGAAACACATCCACGAACCCATTGCCGGTTGGCAAAAGACAGGGAAGGATATTGATGTCTCTTGTGAGTAGACAGTCTTGGCAGATGGCCGCTGCGATTTTCGCGCTGCTGTTCGCGGTATACCTGCTCACTTATAGCGGTCGAATCCACGTTGTTGACGAAGCGTACATCCTCGCAGCGAGCGAGAGCCTGATGAAGGGCCGGCTCGACGTGAACCAGCTCGCCGCCAGGCAATGGGATATTCCGAACCCGCGCGACCAGATCGGCACGCCCGGCCCATCGGGAGACATCTACGGCAAGAAGGGGATCGGCGTCTCGCTGGCGGCGCTGCCTCTGTTCAGCCTGGGAGCGGCCCTGCCAGGGGTGGGCGCGGTGCACGTCGCGCTCTTGACCGGCGCGGCCATCGCGGCGCTGACCGGGAGCCTGTTGTTCCTCTTCCTGCGAGAGCTTGGATTCCCGCCACTGGCGGCGCTGGCCGGCGCGCTGATCTACGGCTTGGGGACGCCGGCGTGGCCCTATGCCCGGATGCTCTTTGCGGAACCGCTTGCCGGGCTGGGGTTGCTGATGGCGCTTATGAGCGTGTCTCAATTTCGCCGCGCGCCGGCCTTTAGGGCGGCGTTTCTGTGCGGCCTGGGGATGGGCGTGGCAGTGGCGGCGGTCCCGATTGCCGTGATCCTCGCGCCGCTGTACGGCCTGGCGCTGCTCTTGACTCATTGGCGGCGCGCGCTCCCCGGTATGGCGGCGGGATTGGCCGCGCCGGCGGCCATCGTCGCGTGGTATAACACGGCGCGGTTTGGCTCCCCGTTCGACACCGGCTATCTGCACACGTTCCAGGATTTCGCGTATCCGCTTCCCCTGGGAGTGGCCGGCCTGCTCGTCAGCCCGGCGCGCGGACTGTTCGTCTACGCGCCGGTGATGCTGCTGCTAATCCCCGGCTTTCTGATTGCGTGGCGTGCGCGGGCGCGCCGCTTTGAGGCCGGGTTCGTCGCTGCGATCACGGGCGTTTTTCTCGCCTTCTATGGCGCGCTCGCGACCTGGTGGGCCGGCGTCGTCTGGGGGCCGCGTTACCTGGTGCCCATCCTGCCCTTGATGATGCTCCCGGTCGCCGAAACCTGGGCGCGCTTCAGCAGAGGGCGTTGGCGCGCGCTCGCGCTGGCGCTCGCAGGGCTTTCGGTGCTCGTGCAGGTCGTCGGCGTGGCGGCCAACTTTGTGGACGCGGAGATGGAACTGGCGCGCGCCTTCGGTTTGCAGGATACGCCCTGGTATTTCGTGGACGACGCCGCGTTCTTTAACGTCGCGCGGTCGCCGCTGTTGTTTCAGGCGCAAAATGCGCTTGAGGGTTTGCTGGACGTGAGTTGGGCCGCGTCGGGCGCGATTGACGCCCTGGCGCTCGGCGCGGGATTGCTGGCGCTTGGCATGGGCGCGGTGGCGTTGTGGGCGGCTCATCGCGGTTCGCCGCGCTTCAGGGAGGTGGTGTGGGCAGCAGAGGCGACTGCGCTGCTCGCTTCGCTGGTGATTGTGACCCGCGCGACGTCGACGCCCTTCTACGGAACCGAGGCGGACGGGCGCGACGAGAGCCTGGCTCACGTCCTTGAGGCGCAAGCGCCCGGCGACGCGCTGATCTCGGCGGTGCCGTATCTCTATGAGTTCATGATGGACCGCTACTCCCACCTGCCGCCGGTCATCGGCCTGCCGCGCGACCAGCGCCTTGATGAGACTTCGCTGGCGCTGCTCGAACGGGCGGTCGCCAGCCACCCGCGCTTGTGGTTCCACAGCATGTGGACCTCTCCGGGCGACCCGGCGAACTACACGGAGCACTGGCTCGCCCGCCACGACTTTCCCTTGCAGAAGTGGACTTTCGGCGGCTACCGTCTGACCCTGTTCAGCGCGCCGGCTGAGCCACCCCGCACCCAGGAAGTGCGGGCAATTTTCGATGATGCCTTCCGGCTGGAGCAGGTCACAACGGCGTGGCGTCAGGTAGAGGGGGAGAGCGTGTTGCAGATGGACCTCCAGTGGGCGGCGCTGCGCGCGCCGGGCGCGGATTACCAGGTTTTCCTGCACGTCTACGATGCGGAAGGGAACCGGGTCGCGCAGGCGGATCACACGCCCGTTGGCGGCTTCGCGCCGACTTCCACCTGGCAGCCGGGGGACCGGGTGCATGACCGGGCGGCGGTCGCGCTCCCGGCAGGCTCCGAGGCGTACCGCGTGGCGTTGGGCCTGTATGACTGGCGCACTGGCGCGCGGCTTCCCGTCGAGCTTGGGTCGGGCGGCGACCCCGCGCCGGACGCCACCATCTGGCTGGATGTGTCGCCAGGAGATTTGTGAAAACCGGCGCGATTTTTGCGGCCTTTGCGCGCGGCCTGATAAAATGGATTAGGAACTTTCAAAATGATCTGAACAGTCACGCAGAAGGAGACCTTGCCTGATGAAAACATTCCGTGTGCTCGTCATCGCCTTTGCGCTGTTGACCCTGGCCGTGCCGGCCTTCGCGCAAGAAGAGGAGATCGGCAGCCTGAAGATCGGGCTGCTGCCGGTGCTGGACACGCTGCCGTTCTACGTCGCCGAGGCGAACGGCCACTTTGAAGCGGTCGGCGTCGCAGTCGAGGCGGTGCCCATCGCCAGCCCGGTTGAGCGCGACCAGATCATGCAGGCCGGCGCGATTGACGGGATGCTCAATGAGCTGACTACCACCGCCACGTTCAACCGCGACGAGGTGAGGATACAGGCCGTCATCGCCGCGCGGGTTGCCTACGAGGACTTCCCCATCTTCCGCATCCTGTCCGCGCCCCGCAGCAACATCACTATCCCCTCCGACCTGGCCGGCAAGGAAATCGGCGTCTCGCGCAACACCGTGATCGAGTACGTCACCGACCGCATCTTGCGGGCCGAGGGGCTGGCCCCGGACGAGATCGTGTTCACGTCGGTGCCGGCCATCCCGGAGCGCTTCCAACTGCTGATGCAGGGCCAACTCCTGGTCGTCACGCTCCCCGACCCGCTGGCGCAAGCCGCGATGCAGGCCGGCGCGACGCTCATCATCGACGACTCGGCGTACCCGGAGTACAGCCTGAGCGTGCTCAGCTTCAGCGTGGAGGCCATCGAGAACAAGCCGAAGGCGATCCGCCGCTTCCTGCGCGCGTGGGACATGGCGGTGCAGGACCTCAACGCCGACCCCGAAGCCTACCGTGCGCTGTTCCTTGAGAAAGTCACCGTGCCGGAGAGCGTGCAGGGGACTTACGCGATACCGCCCTTCCCGCGCGCGACCATCCCCAGCGAGGAGCAATGGGCCGACGTGCTCGACTGGCTGATCGAGAAGGGCCTGCTCGAAGAAGAAGTGCCCTACGAGGACTCGATCAACCCGGCGTTCCTGCCCGAAGCGCCCGAAACAGAGACGCCGCAGGCAGCGCCGGGAGGTTAAGGCTGCTGGTAGCGGCCCGGCGGGTTGCGGTGGAGGTCTCGTAGCTCCCCACGTGCGGAAACCCCGTGGGGAGCTACAATTGTGCGCAACATGATCGAGGTTGAGAATCTGACCTTCGCCTATCGTGGGCAGCCGCCGGTCTTCGAAGGCTTCTTGTGGCGCGCGGCGCGCGGCGAGGCGTGGGCCGTGATTGGGCCGTCGGGGTGCGGCAAGACCACGCTGCTCTACCTGCTCGCCGGGCTGCGCCAATCTATCGGCGGCGGGGTCCGCGTCGCCGGCCAGCCGGTGACCCGCCCGCGCCCGGAGACCGGCCTGATCTTGCAGGATCACGGCCTCTTGCCCTGGGCGACGGTCTGGCGCAACGCCATGTTGGGCCTGACAGTTCGCCAGTTCTACGGCCCTGACGGCAAGCACGCGCCGCGCGGCGAGCAAATCACCAGGCGCGAAGCGGAGGAGCGCGTGCGCTATTGGCTGGCGCGGTTGGGCATCGACGCGCTGGCGGACAAGTACCCGTCGCAGCTTTCGGGCGGGCAGCGCCAGCGGGCGGCCATCGCGCGCACGCTCGCCATGCAGCCGGACCTGCTGCTGATGGATGAACCGTTCTCGGCGCTGGACGTGGCGACGCGCGAGGATTTGCAGGCGCTCACGGTCGCGCTGCGCCGCGGGGCGGCCTTCACCAGCGTGATCGTGACGCACAACATCGACGAGGCGGTCTTTCTGGGTGAGAAGATTCTCGCGCTGAACCTCCCGCCCAACCGCGCGCCGCATGTGATCGACAACCCCGGCGCGGGCGAGCCGGGCTACCGGGACGGCGCGGCGTTCCAGGCGAAGTGCGACGAGTTGCGCGCGGCGTTGGTTAGTGAAGAAGGATTAAACCACGAATAACGCGAATAACACCAATTATATTTCTATTCGTGCGATTAGTGTTATTCGTGGTTAGGCTGGCAGTCCCGACCTGGAGAGACCAGAGCAATGAAGAGTCGCCTCACGCTGCGTGACATCCTCATCGGCGCGCTGATGTTCCTGGCGCTGTGGCAAATCCTGGCGTGGATCGTCAACCGCCCGATCCTGCCGCCGCCGGGCAAGGTGCTGCCGGCGTTCGTCGCGCTGCTGCCCGGCAGGCTGGGGTTGCACTTCCTGGCAAGCGCGGGGCGCGTGCTTGCGGCGACCGCGCTGGCGGTGCTGGTTGCCACGCCGGTGGGCTTGGGGTTGGGGCAGACGCGAGGGCTGGACCGCGTTTTCTCGCCGCTGATCGCCATCACGTACCCGATCCCCAAGATCGTGCTGCTGCCAGTGATCTACGTGCTGCTCGGCATTACCGATGTGTCGAAAGTCTTCCTGATCGCGTTCATGCTCTTCTTTCAAATCCTGGTCGTGGTGCGCGACGAAGCCGCGAGCCTGCGCCCGGAGTTGCTGCTCTCGATGCGGTCGCTGGGCGCGGGGCGGCGCGCGCTGTTCCGCTATGTGTACCTGCCGGCGGCGATGCCCGCCGTGCTGACCGCGCTGCGCGTCTCGGTGGGCACGGCGATTGCGGTGCTCTTCATCGCGGAGCAGTCGCTCACGAAGTGGGGGCTGGGTTACTATATCTATAACGAGACGTACATCGTGGGCTTCTACACCGAGATGTACGCCGGCATCCTGGCGATGAGCCTGCTGGGGCTGCTGTTCTACGTAGCGATCTACGCGCTCGACCGGCGCGTGAACCGGCATTTGTACCTGGAGGACGCATAACCTTTGGCGCACCTGCAAGGCCGCGCGCGCGCCGCCTACGTTAAAACGATGTTCGGGCGCATCGCGGGCCGCTACGACCTGATGAACCGCCTGATGACTTTCGGGCGCGACCGCGCGTGGCGGCGCGACGTGGTGGACCAAGCCGCGCTCCCGCCGGGCGGGAAGCTGCTCGATGTGGCGACGGGCACGGGCGACATCGCGCTGGAGGTGCTGGCGCGCGACCCGTCGCTGACCGCCGTCGGCGTGGACTTCTCCGCGCCGATGATGCGCGTGGGCCGGGCGCGCCCCGGCGGCGAGCGCGTGCGCTGGGTCGAGGCCGACGCGCTGGCGCTCCCCTTCCCTGACGCGACGTTCGACGCGGCGACCTCCGGCTACCTGCTGCGCAACGTGACCGACCCGGCAGCGGCGTTCCGCGAGCAGGCGCGCGTGGTCAAACCGGGCGGGCGCGTGGTGTGCCTGGACACCTCGCCGCCACCGGAGAACGCGCTGCGCCCGCTCATCATGGTCCACCTGCGCGCGGTGATCCCGCTGCTGGGCCGGCTGGTGGCGGGCGATGCGTCGGCGTACAATTACCTGCCGGAGTCCACGCAGGGCTTTAAGACGCCGGAGGAACTCGCAGCGCTCATGCGCGAGGCCGGCCTGGTGGATGTGCGCTATCGCACGTTCATGTTCGGCACGATAGCGGTGCATGTGGGGAGCAGAGTTTGAACCACGGATAACATTGATCTCTTTTCGTGTAATCTGTGTTATTCGTGGTTAACCTTCGCGTCCAGAAGCGCAAAAACGATGGGAGTGCAAGAAATCTCCAAACCCCAAGCCTGGCTCATGGCCGCGCGCCCGAAGACCCTGCCCGCCGCCGTCGCGCCCGTCCTGGTCGGGACGGCGCTCGCTATTCATGACAAGGCTTTTGCGCCCCTCCTAGCGCTCGCGGCGCTGGCCGGCGCGTTGCTGTTTCAAATTGGCGTGAACTTCGCCAACGACTACTTCGACTACGTGAAGGGCATCGACACCGCCGATCGGCTCGGCCCGCCGCGCGTCACCGCGAGCGGGTTGATCTCGCCTGAAGAACTGCGCTTAGGGCTGGCTGCTGTCCTGGGAATGGCGACCCTGGTCGGCGTGTATCTCGTCAGCGTCGGCGGGTGGCCGGTCGTCATCATCGGCCTCGCGTCGATCCTCGCCGTCCTCGCGTACAGCGGCGGGCCGTACCCGCTCGCCTCGCACGGGTTGGGCGACCTGTTCGTGTTCATCTTCTTCGGTCTGGTCGGCGTGTGCGGGACGTACTACGTGCAGGCGCTCGCACTCACGCCGACGGCGGTCTTCGCGGCGGTCCCGGTCGGCGCGATGATTACCGCGATCCTGGTCGTCAACAACCTGCGCGACATCGACACCGACCGCAAGGCCGGCAAGCGCACGCTCGCGGTGATGGTCGGTCCGGCGGCGACGCGCGCCGAGTACGCCGCGCTGGTGGCGGTCGCTTACCTGGTGCCGGGGCTGCTGTGGGCGAGCGGAGCGTTCCCCGTGTGGGTCATCCTGCCCTGGGGGTCGCTGACCCTGGCGTGGCGCGCCGTCGAGGCGATCTGCCGCGCCGCCGACGGGCCGGCCTTCAACCGCCTGCTCGCCGACACCGCCCGGCTGAGCCTGATCTTCAGCTTGTTGTTCGCCGCTGGCGTCGTACTCTGACGCAATTTCTAACAATAAACAGATGAGAAATACTTGCAGATTTCGAGTCAACGGGTTACAATACGCGCTAAGTAGAATGCAGGATACAAGACTTTCCGTGAAAGAGTTTAACCCGGCATTGCGTCGGGTTTTTTCTTGACCGCAGCGAGGCTTTCCCTGCTCTACGCAAAATATCTTGTAGGGTAAGGAGAAAAAAACCCATGTCAGAACGCATTACCGGCACCGTGAAGTGGTTTAATGGCTCGAGAGGCTACGGCTTTATCGCCCCCGACGGCGGCGCGAAGGACGTCTTTGTACACTCTTCGGCCATTAAGCGCGAGGACAGCTATCGCAACGATTTGAATGAGGGCGACCGCGTCGAGTTTGCCATCGAACAGGGCAACAAAGGCCTTCAGGCAATAGACGTCGTTAAACTCTAAGCAGTATCGCCGATAATCTGAGAAAGGCCCCCGCCAGGCGCGTGGGGCCTTTTTTGATTCGGGTAGCGTCAGTTGTTATACCTATCCCGCGCGCGATGATCTCCCTTCAAGCGCCATAGGCGAGAACGTGGGAATCTGGCTCAGGCGCGCGCTGGCGGGCGTGGGCCGGCTGCGCAAGTTGTTGGGCGAGCCGGAAAGTACGCGCCCCTGCCCACTGACCGCCAGCCGGGAAGATAAGAAGCCGGGGGGCGAGTGCGGGTTAGCGCCGGATCATTACAATCAGGAGGATCAAAATCAGCGAGCCGACGAAGGCCGCGACCAAGTCTTCCACACTGAGGGTAATCTGCCCCAGCCCCAGGTTGATGTTCAACAGTTCAAAGAGAAAGCCGCCGATGATCGCACCCACCATGCCGATCACGATGTTCGCCAGAACGCCAAAACCTCGACGGCGGCGCGTCACCACCCATGCGGCCAGCGACCCGGCAAACGCACCAATGATGAGCCAGGCGATGACCTGACCCGTTGAAACCGTTGTCATGTTCAACCTCCCAGCAACTTAAAGCTTCCTGAGCGGTTTGCTACGGCAGCGGCTCGACCCAATACGTGCCCCCCTGACCTTCCGCCGTCCAACCGACCGTCCCCGCGTACTCAACTCGCCACCACGCCGCATTGTCGGCACACTGCGGGCCTTCAAGCACGGTGAAGACTCCGCCGCTAGGAATCTGGCTCAGGCGCACACTGGCGGTCGTGGGCTGGCTGCGCAGGTTGTTCGGCGAGCCGGGCAACACGCGCCCCTGCCCGCCGATTGTCAGCCGCGAGGGCAGGAAGCCGGGGCACGTTGCCGTCTCTTGCGACGGCCTGAGGGCGTTCTGATCGCGCAGGACGCACCACGCCATTGGCGCCCAGGACGCGCCGTTTACCAGGTTGAACGGGTCGCCTTGCAGCGTCGTAAGTTGCCCGTCGCGCCAGAGCGACACCACGCCGGAGTCCGGGTAGTCGAGGAGCAGGATTTCCCCGCCGCCCGGCGAGATAAAAATCTGCCAGATGTAGAACGTACCCAACGCCTCAATCCGCCCGTCGGGGTAAATCACCGACCAGTCGTAGCCGTCCGCGCCGACCATAAACGTCGCGGAAACGCCGTCGCGCGACTGGGTGCGGCTGGAGAGCGCCGGCGCGCCGTTCATGAGCTGCGTTGCGCCGGTCAGCGGGTCGATCAGCATCCAGCGCCCGGTGTTGTACAGCACACCGACGTAATCTTTCCCATCGTCCGCAATCCACAGGAACTCGATGGAGAATGCGTCGTCGGTCGCTTGCAGGTCGGTGTCCGAGAGCAGCGCGCCGCTCGGGTCGTAGACCCGGATCGCTTCATTCACCGCTTCAGTGGCAACGTCATACGTGACGGTCCGCACCGCGATCCCGCCGCCCCACTCAACCTCCAGCGGTGTGGGCACGCCGTACTGCTCCGGTATGTCCAGGTCCATAACCCTTGTCTCGCCGCGCGCCAGGTCGTAGACGCCCAGCCGGTTCTCGCCTTCCGGGTAGGTGAGTTCGGTCCAGGCAAGCATCGTCCCATCGGGCGACCACGTCGGTGTGGAGCGCGCGACGCCCTTGTCCGGCACGCCGGGGATGAAAAGGGAAGCGTCGGGCGGCTGGTCGATGACGCGGAACGCCTCGCCAGTCGCAAGCTCCATCAGCCAGATATTGCTCGGCGTGGCTCCGCCGCCGATGCCGCCCGACCGCTGGATCGCGTCAACGGTAATCTCCGCCTCCGAGTTGTAGGCGACCCAGTTTCCATCGGGCGAGATCACCGGCTCGTGGTTGTACCCCCAGAACGTGAGTTGTTGGAACGCCTCCTCGTCAGGCGTCCACACCCACAAGTCGCCGCTGAGAAGCAGAATCAGCGGGATTTCCTGTTGCGCATGTACAACACCGACGATCCCTGGGCTGCTCAAGAGCCAAGCCGTCAAGAGAAAGACGACGAAGGCAGCGCATCGCATCGAGTTCTCTCCTGTATCTCTTCCCCTACACCACCGAGGATATGGTATCATAGAAACAGCGTAAGGTTCAACACCGTGCGAGTTTCTGTGGAGAGCGAAACGATGACCACATCGTCAGCGCTCCGCCAGGGAGTGGCGGACCGCCCGGCTCCGGCATCGCAATACAGTATGACGTACCGCGACCTCGACACGTTGCCCGACTACATCAAGTGCTACGAACTGTGGGAGGGGGAATTCGTCGTGAGTCCCGCGCCAACTATCGACCACCAAACGGTTTCAAGACGCCTGCTCCAGATCTTCGCGTTCTTCGACCCCGGTGAGAAGCGCGGGGTCTATTTCCATGCGCCTACCGATGTCGTCCTGCGCGAGGACATCACCGTGCAACCCGACATCCTTTACATCAGCAACGAGCGGCGCGACATTATTAAGGAACGGCATATCTTCGGCGCGCCGGACGTGTGCATCGAGATTCTGTCTCCCAGCACGACCGCACACGACATCAACCGTAAGCGCCGCTACTATCGAGAGGCCGGCGTCCGTGAATACTGGCTTGTAGACCCCTTTGAGCGGACACTGACCGTCTACGACCTGACACACGACGCCACGACCGAACATGGCGCGGGGCAGACCGCCGTCTCCGCTGTGCCCGCGCTCAACGGGCTGCGCGTCGAGGTGGACCGCCTTTTCGCCGCGCCCTGACCCCCCGGTCTTGATGACGCTGTTGATTGCGCTCACTTTCGTCGGCGCGACCCTGGCGCTCGGCGCGATGATCGCGCGGGGGTTGCCAACCCGGTCGCCGCGCGTGGCGCTGGCGGGCGCGCTCATGCTTGCCCTGCTCACCGACGCATCCATGGCCTGGGCAGCGCCGTTCGGGTTCGACGCGCGCGCGGTTGACGTGCTCCTCATCCTCGCGCTGGCGGGGAGCTTTCTGATCTGGCGGCGCAGCCGGCGCCGCGACGTGCGCCCGCTCTGGCCGGGTTGGCGCGCGCTGGCGTTCTTGGCTGTGGTGCTCCTCCTCTACCTTATTCCCGCACTGATCGTGCCTGTACCCCTCGACACCGACGCGCAGGGTTTCGGCTACCTGGCGCTGACGGTGCGCGAGGGCGGCACGCTCGACACGCTGGCTCCCTTTCACCCGGAGATCAGCTACCTGTACTCGCCAGCGTTCCCGGCGCTGGCAGCTTATATCAGCGCGCGGCTTGGCGCGGGCCTCCACGAAGTGCAGATGGCGCTCGGCGCGGGGATGGGATTTCTGCTCGTGTGGTTGGCGTATGAGCTGGGGTGCGAACTGGATGGCATGTTGGAGACCCGCCGACTAAAGTCGGCGGCTAATCCCAGGGGCGAGGATACTGGTAATCGCGCCGGCCCGGTTATGCTGGCGATGGCTGCGCTCGGCGCGGGGCTGTTCACCGCGTACATGGACTCGCACTTCACTACCCTGCTGGGATTTGCCTTCTCGTTTGCGTTCGTGACCTTCGTCGTGCGCTACCTTAAAGGTGGCAGCCGTGTCCTTGATGCGCTCGCTGGCGCGTTATGCCTGGCGGCGGTCCCGCTCTCTCACCCCGACACGACTGTCATCCTGATGATTGGCTACGTGCCGTTCTTGCTCACGATCTGGCTGGCGCGCGAGCGGCCTACGTTCCGCGCCTGGCTGGGCTTGGCGGTCGGCATCCCGTTGTGTGCGCTGCTCATCGTCGCGCCTTGGCTGGTCAGCCTTGCGCCGCTGCTGGGGTCGGAGATCGCCTCACCCTTTGAGGTCGAGCTGTTCCATCTGGGCACCATGCTGGTGATGCACGGCTTCCTCATCCCAGCGCTCGCCGTCGGCGGGTTGGTGATCGCGGCCCGGCAGCGCGGCCCGGTGGACGTGTGGATGGTCACCTGGCTCGCGGCGGTGGTGGAGTTCGGCGCGCTGGGCCTGTTGGAGCGCATTTTCCCATTCTTAACCGGGCTGCTCAAGTACGACTACCCCTTCTCTATTGCCTGGCACGGCCCGGTGATCCCGTACCTTTACCTGAGCACGCTGGTCGTGCTGCGGTCCGGCGCGCGGATCGGTTGGGACTGGCTGGAAGCGCGCGCCCGGCGCTGGTCGCCAGTCGTGATAGGCGCGGCGGCAGCGCTGATCGCCCTGGCCGGCGTCTTCCACGAGCCGATCTTAGTCGCCAGCAAGGGGCGGGTGAGCTTCTTCGGCGCGTTTTCGTCCCATGCCGACGTGGCGGCCATGCTTTGGCTGAAGCACAACGCCCCGCCGGACGCGCGAATCTTGAACTACCCGACAGATCACGAAGCCGACTGGGCGCCGGTCATCGCCGAGCGCGACACGGTGTTCTACCGCCCGCAGCATTTCTTCCGAGGCATTGAGGCGTCACGCGCCGAGCAAGACGCGCTGCGCGCCTTCTGGATCGACCCCGCCGATCCCGCCTGGGCCGATGTCCTCGTCGCGCACGGGATCGACTACGTGCTTGTGCCACAGGTCGTCGCCAACCCGGAGGCGCAGACGCGCCTGTTCCGCTGGCGGGAGCCTTACGTGATCGAGGCGATCTCGACGCCTGCGGACGCGCCTTACCTGGAACTGGTCCTCGATCAAGGCGGCGCACAAGTGTACGCGCTGCGTAAGTCCGCGACTTTGCGGTAACTCACCCTTTCTTTATCAAATCTTCATTGCGGAATTTGGGTCAAACCTACTATAATACGCATTGCACCGCATGTTCAACTGCACTTCAGAAGGCGCGCCGGGAGGAGAATGGCCTTGAAAACGCTCCTGATCCTGCGACACGCGAAAGCCAAGCGAAACGGCTGGGACGATTACGAACGGCCTCTGAGCCAGCGCGGCAAACGCGACGCGCCGCGCATCGGCCAGTTGGTGGAACAGATGGGCCTCATCCCGGACCTGGTCGTCTCTTCCGGGGCCAAGCGCGCCGTGCAGACGGCCCGCCGTGTGGCGAAAGCCGCCGGCTACGCGGGCGAGGTCATGCTGACCGAGGCGTTGTACTTCTCCGGGGTCGACACCCATCTGGACGTGCTGCGCCGCCTGCCCGATAACGCCGAGGTGGTGATGCTCGTCGGGCACAACCCCACCTTCGAGGAACTGGTAAAGGCGCTCACCGGCCAGGATGTGAGCCTGCCCACCGCCACGCTGGCGCAAGTGGAGCTTGAGATCGAGAGCTGGACCGAGATCGACGAGATGACGGGCGTGCTGAAGGACGTGCACTGCCCGCCATCGGAGAATCATAGCGAAGAGACGTAGGGGCGAACCTGACCGGAGGGAAGTTCGCCCCTACTTTTATATTGATCACATCAATACATCACACCGCCGTCTCGCCGCTCTCGCGGAGCGCCTGCAAGAGCGCGGGCTTGTCCGCGATCCGCCATTCGTCCCCTTCGTAACGATACAGACACACGCCATGCACATACTGGTCGCCCGGACCGCGATTCCAGTCAAAGACGTACTGGTACATCGCGCGCACCCAGCTATCCGCGTCCGGCTCCCAACCTTTGGTCACGCCATCGGACAGGAACAGGTGGTTGGTCTCGGTGATGAGGATGGGCAGGTGTCGGAAGCGCTCCATGTCGAAGAGCGCTTTGGCGAGCGGCTCCCACATGCGGAACGAACGGAACTGCCAGGACATCGACGGGTCGGCGAAGCGCTCCGGGCTGTTGGGCGGCTGGGCGCGGGTATAGGAGTAGCCGTGCAGCGCGAAGAACTCCGCGCCGGCCAGATCGTTGAGGATCGCGCGCCAGTAGTCGGAGGGGATCATGGTCTCGACGTTGGTCGGGTCAATCGCCGGCGGGCTGACGCGGATGCTCATGCCCAGCTGGTTCCACACGGCATTATAGATGTACGTGATATCGCCCGGCATGATCGGCGTGCCGGGGTTCTCAGGCCCCTGGTAGTCGGGGCGCTCGCCGGCGCGGTTGGGTTCGTTGCCGATGATGTGCCCCCACACCCCCCGGCTGCCCCGGATGCTCTGCACGCACCAGTTGATGAATTCGGGGTAGCGGGCGCGTTCAGGGAAGGTGCCCATGCCGCCGTCCGCCTTGGCGAAGGAATAGCCCCAACGCACGATGACGCGCACGCCCGCCGCCTCGTGTGCGGAGTAATCGACGGGGTGAAAGACACCCAGGTCGCCGCCGTTATAGACGGTCTCCGTCGCCCAGCCGCGCACACCCTCGCGCAGCATCCAGTCTGCTGCGCCGTCGCCGTGCACGCCGCGCATCGGGTGATCCGGCTTCCAGCGCGCCGGGGCCGCCGTGTCGCCAGCGGCGGTTTCAAGAAACGGGGTGGGGTCAATAATGTCGCTGGGGAAGTTCGTGATGCCGGCGGCGGTAGCGCCCGCCTGCTTCAGCGTCAGGTGCAGGTGCGGGCCGGTGGAGTTTCCGGTGCTCCCCACCCGACCGATCAGGTCGCCGGCCTTGACCTGCTGACCTTCTGCGACCAGCGCCGCCGACAGGTGGCCGTAGATGGTCTTATAGCCGGTCTCGTGCTCCAGGCGGACGTAGATGCCGTAGGCGTGCTTCGTCGCGTCAAGCTCCACACGATAAACCGTGCCGTCGGCGCAGGCACGGACTTCGGCCCCTTCCGGCGCAGCGATGTCGATGCCCTCATGCCCCGGCAGGCCGAACTTCTTGTAGAATTCAGGGCGCTCCATGAACCCTTGCGTCCTCGTCCCAGAGGCCACCGGCCAACGCAAACGGAAAGCCATGCCACACCTCCTCATGTATAGGGTAGAGGCGGGTCTGAGACCCGCCT
>DAOTXU010000095.1:0-17592 GCA_034435135.1 Anaerolineae bacterium
CGCCCGCCGCCGCGGGCCCGCGCGCCGGGTGGGGGCGCGCAACACCGCCTGCGTGCCATCCTCGCTGAGCAGGAAGACCTGGGCGTGATACAGGCCAAACTGTTCTCGGATCAACGCCACCGTCTGGCGCAACAGGTCGTCTAGCGAGCGGTAAGCGACAATCGCCTGGCTGGTTTCTGCGGTCGCGCTGAGACGCTTCGCGGTGTGCAAGGCGTCTTTCAACGCGAACTCCAGTCTGTAGGTTGACAGCGCCATGATCATCGTGATGACCACCAGATAGGCGAGGAAATACGTCACCTCACCGACTGGTTCATAGACGCGCACAATGATCCCGTGTTGTTGGACAAAGAGTGCAACCAGGGTCATCAAGACGGTAATCACAAGGAAAAAAGCGCCGCTGCGAACCCCCAGCACCGCAATCGCAGCGACAGTTCCGAGGGCGAAGGGGACCAGCGTTGTAGCCCCCAGGCCAAACTTGTAAAGATTGATCCCCGATGCGACAAGCAGCGCAGCGATAAACAGCGCGCTTGCAATGCGCAGTCGCCCGGTCTGGACCAAGAAGACATTGACGCCGATGATAATCCACACCGGCGATAGAATCGTCAGAAGGACGGGAAGGTCTTGCGTCGAACGTATCAGCATCAGGGCCAGCGCCGCGACGCTGATAACCCAGATGGCGAAGCCGCCGAGCAGCAAGATGCGCGCCCGCTGTTGGTCGATGACGTGGGCGTAGCGATACCGCACGCGAAACGGGTGGAACCGAAATTCGTTCATGGCAACCGTCCTCAATCCCCGCGCCGGCCATTGCCGTTGCCTGGCTCGTCGCCCAGGAGCGTCGCCTGAGTCTGGCGCAGCCCCAGGCGAATGGCTGCGTGTTCCGCGCCGAGCACGCGCCCAAGCTCGCTGACCGCGACGGACAGCATGTCGTCAACCGAGGCCTGTCGCTGCAAAGCGCCCGCGATCTCGCCAAGCTGGTATTCTTGCTGCGCCTGGCGCTGCGATTGCTCGACCAGGCGCACATTCTGTACCGTGAGCGCCAGGCGCATGGCGACCGCCTGGGCGACCTCCAGCGCGTCGCTGGGGGGTGTGGCGGCGTCGAGTTCGATCTCGATCGCGCCGATGACCTCACCGCCCAACCGCACCGGCACCGCGATGAGTTGCTGCTCGCCTTCTTTGCTCAAGACCGGGCGGTTCTCATGGGCAGCCAGGGTGAGGGTCGGCGTCCACACGGTGTCGGATTGCGCGCGATCGTTGTCCACCGTGACGCCAGCCACATTCTGGCCGCGCGCTTCCAGATATTCGTCCCAGGCCTGGCGGGTCAGCCGCCGGTTGAGCCGTTCCACTTCGGCGAGGCTGGCCTGCGCCTGTTGCAGGAGCGCCTGGCTTTCCTCGGCGCGTTGCTGCTCTTGGGCGAACAGGCGGGCGTTCTCAATCGTCGTCGCCAACTGAGTCGCTATCACCTGGAAAGCCTCAATATCCGCCTGTGAAAAGGCGTTCGGTCGCCGGCTTTGCACGTCCAGCGCGCCGATCACGCGCCTGCTGACGACCAGGGGCAGCGCCAGCTCCGTGCGCGTTTCGGGGAGAAGTGGGTTACGCCGGTGTATAGGGTCGGTGTCGCGCGCTACCACCGGTTCACTTCTGGCGGTCACCTGACCGATGACACTGTTCGAGCCAACCTCCAACCGATGGCCCCGGTCCAGCAAGCTCTGGCCGACCGCCCCGGTGCCAGCCTTCAAAATAGCCTGTTTACCCTCATCGTCGAGCAGAAAAACCTGCACATGGTACAGGTCGAACTCGTCACGGATTTGCGCGATGGTCTGGTCGAGCATGGTCTCGAAATCCAGCGTGGCGGAAGCTGTCTGGCCGATCTGGGCAGTCGCGCGCAGACGGCGCGCGGTGTCAAGCGCCTCGCGCAGGGTGGCTTCGCGGTCGGCGGAGAAATACCACAGGACCACCGCGTCCACCAACAACGTCGCGGCGCCCACCATCACCAGGTCAAACGCAGGGCTTGCCGATACTATGACGCCTGTCGTATGAAGATGTTGAATGACCACGAGGCTGACCGTGCAGAGCGCCGCCGAGATGACCACCTCCCTCGTGCTCAACAGGACGGAAGCCAGTATCACTACCAGCGCGACCGCCAGAACAGCGCCTTGGTCCGCGCCTATCGGGGCGGTAAACAATGTTACGCCCAGGAAATAAGCTATGGTGATTGCCCGACCGGCGGGGCGAATGCGCCCGCTCTGAACCAGAATATGGCTGATGCCCGCCCCCAGCCACGCAACCCCGGCGCTCAAGGCGGGGACAACCAGCGTACTCACGCTACCGGACTGCATCCTGTTCAGGACCAACCAAGACACACCCATGACAAAGAACGTCAGGTCAATCACCAACAAGGCGCGCGCGCGGCGCATATCGGAAGGATTGGCGTAGGGGTACCGGACCGTGACCAGCCACCTCAGCAACCTTCTGATTCGTCCGTTCATGCATCACCTCCAAGCCGCGTCGGCAGCCCGATGCGCACTGAGACGCGCGGCGCGCCCAGGGCGGCGCTCAACCCCTCAGCGGCGGTCGTGAGCACGCCCTCCAGATCGGTCGCGGTCTGCAAGCGCGCGCCGATTTCGTTGACCTGCACCTCGCGGTCAGCCACGCGCCGCGCTTCGTAGAAGAGCCGCGTGTTCTCGGCAGAGAGACCGAGCCGTTCGCTGACCTGGTTGATGAGGGCCATCTCCTGCGCGGAGGGAACACGATCTAGCTCGAATTCCATCGCCCCGATCACCTGCCCGGCCACGCGGATGGGCGCAGCGACGACGTTGTTCGATCCGTCATACCCGGTCACGATCTCGCCGCGCTTAATGGCGTCGCTTAGAGTTGGCGTCCAGGCGTCGTAGCGCAGCGTGGCAAGCGATTTCAGGTCAAGCTGAATGCTCTGGCCGCTATCCAGGCCCTTCAGGTATTGCTCCCACGCCTGGACGACTTCGCGCCGGCCCTCGCGCTGGAGCCGCGCCAGGCGGGCCTGAACCTCGGCCAACTGCTGTTCGTTGGTCTCGGCCCGCTGGCGGGTCGCCTCTAGCAGGCGGACGCGGGCGATGGTGAGCGCTAACAGGTTGACGATAGGCTGCAAGAGATCGGCGTCCTCAGTGGAGAAAGCGTTCGGGGAGACGCTATGCATCTCCAGCGCGCCGATCAGCTCTTCGCCGGCCATAAGCGGGAGCGCTATCGCGGCGCGCACCCCTGGCGCGGGAGCGTCGCCCGCGCGCGCGCCGGGAGCGGTGGCGTCAGTCACGAGCGCCACCCGGCGGGACGTGTTCACGCGCGCCAGGAGGCTCGAACCTTGCAGGGGCGGCGCGTGGGCGGGGTCGGCGATTTCCTGCCGTCCCTCGTCGCTGCTGTAGACCGCCGTCACCCGGCGGTCTTCAATGACGAACACCCGGATACGGTCGGCCTGGAGGTATACATCCCAAAGCAGGTCAATAGCCTGTTCAATGACCGAGGGCACATCCGACACCAGGCTGAGCCGCTCGGCGAGCTGGCTTGCCAGCGCCATGTTCTGCAATCGCCGTTCCGAGCGCTGCGTGATCCTGTGCAGGTTGCCGACCAGCCCTGCAGCCGTCGCGAACAAGATGAAAACAGCAAAGGCCATGAAAAACGCGGGCAGGAGTGAACCCGCCTCTTCGCCGGACACCGCCAGCAAACCGGTATTCTCGGCCCAGAGATGCGCGATAGCGTACACCGATATGCTGATCGTGTACAGCAAGGCGACGTACCAGCGGGCGATGATGGCGACAAACAGGACCGATAGGGCAATGTTGGCGCCGACTGAGACCGAGAGCGGCTGCGGCCAGATAAAAAACACCAGTCCGATGAGGATGCCCAGGGTGAGCAGGTTTGCCGCCGCCTCTATGTGTCCCCGGCGCAGCACGCTCCAGCCGGCCGCACTGAGCACACCCATGCCGACACAAAGTGTCCATATCTGCAAGCTGTCTCTCAGGGTATTCTGGGCAACCGCAAGCGCGACGCTTTCTATGAATACAAGGACAACGGCGACGCCGATCACCAACAGGACCAGGCCAATCTGCGTGGCCCGGTTGCGGTCAGCGCCGGCCGGGTACTGGGAGAGGTTTAGCCACCGGCTGAGGCGTTCGTTCATGCGTTCCTCCCATCCTCTTGCTGCACGCGCAGACGCACGCGCGCGCGTTTCGCGCCCAGCGCCAGACCCAACTCGCGCAGGGTGATGTGGAGCATCCCCTCCATGCCGGTGTGCTCCTGCAATTGGCCGGCGATGCGGTTCACCAACTCCTCGTTGGCGGCGCGCTGGCGCACCTCTTCAAAGAGACGCGCGTTATTCAGAACGACGGCGACCTGGCTCGCCGCTTGCAGGAGCAAGGTCAGGTCATCCTCGGTGAAGTGGTTCACCTCCCGGCTGGCGAGGTTGAGCGTGCCGAGCGTGTCGCCACCGGCGATCATCGGCGCGATGAGGGCCGAGCGCAGCCCGTGATTGAAGAGCGCCTGTTCGTCGAGGAGCGCGGAGCCGCTGGTGTCCGGCATCAGGGAAGGCTGGCCGGTGCGCAACACCTGGCCCGCCGCCGTTTGCTGGGTGGGCAGGCTCTTGCCGACCGCCAACGCCGCGACGGTCAGCCCCGCAGATAAGGCGATACGGAACGTCTTGCCGTCTGGGCTGAGAATGCCAACGCTTACCAGATCGACCTCGAAGAGTTTGCTCATTCTTTCAGACACCACGCGGAAGACCTGTTCCGTGTCCAGGGTGGCGCTCAGGGCGCGGGAGAACACGTTGAGCTTCTCCATACGCTGCGCCTGTTTGAGCGTGGCGTCGAGCAAATCCTGGTTCTCAAGGCGTGCGGCGACCTGGCCGGCGAGCGTCTGCGCGGCGCGCACTTCTTGCGGCGTGAAGATGTGCGGCGCGTTGTGCATGAGGCTCATGACGCCCAGGCGACGGGTGCGCGCGGAGAGCGGGAACGCCGCCAGGGCGGCTATCCCCCGATCCAACCACGCGCCCCGCTCCTGCGCGGTCAACAGATCGCTCGCGGCGACATCGTTTATCAAGGTCGGGGCGTCCGTCTCCATGAGCAGCCCGACGCCTCCGGCGACGGGCGTGAGGAGGTTAACTTCCTGGGCGCCCTCCGCAGCGGCGACGGCGATGGTGCGGAGGGCGGTCAGCCGCTCGTCCGCGTCGTATTGGAAGCGGTCAAGGGCGACTCGGGCCAGGTGCGGGAAGGCGTTGGCGGCGACTGCCGCCGCCAGGTCGGCCACCGAGTCGGCCTGCGCGATGGCTTGCGCTGCCTTGAAGAGGGCCTGGCTCTCCTCCAGGGCGGCGGCAGTCTGGTAGAGCAGTTGACGGTTCTGGTAGGCGACGGCGACCTGATCGGCCAGGGTTTGCAGCGCGCGCACCTGGGCGGGCGAGAAGTCGTGGAGGCGCTTCAAGCCCAGCGTGACAATGCCCAAAGTCTGGTTGCCGGACGTGAGCGGCAGACAGAGCAACGATTGCGCGCCCAGCCGCTCGAACATCGCCAAGTGGCTTGCGGGGATTAAGTCCCCCGACGCGACATCCTGCACCGTCACTGCTGCTCCCTGATCGATGACGCGGCGGTACAGGGCAGCCAGAGGGTCCTGGTCGAACGGTAGGGTGAGGCTGGCCGCCGTCTCCTCGCTCTGTGTTGCCACGACGCTTGTCTGGACGGTAACAATCGGCCCTGTCGGTTCGTCGCGGGTCAAAAGATGCAACGAGGCCGAACGGATCGCGTCAGGATAGAACGCCTGCAACGCTGCCAGCATTTGGCGCTCGTCCTCGGCGGCGCTGATGCGCCGGCTGACCTCGTATTGGCGGCGCGCGTCTTCGAGGGCGGCCTGGGTTTGCTCAAACAGGCGCGCGTTCTCGATGGCGACCGCGACCTGGTTCGCCATCGCCTGCAACGCCGCGATGTCTTCATTCGAGAAAGCGCCCTCCTTCTCACTCTGGATGGTCAGGGCGCCGATGACCCGCGCGCGCGCAATCAGCGGCAGGGCCATCTCGGAGCGCGTGTTGGGCAGGAGCGGGTTCTTGAAGTGCACCGCCTCCTCACCCACATTCTGGGCGACGCGGGCTTCTGCGTGCGCCACACACCAGCCGATCATCGATTGCCCGCCGATTTCCAGCTTATGCGCTTGCTGGCGCATCTGGTAACCGGCCTCTCCGGTGCCCGCGCGCAGCACCGCCCACCGGTTCGGCGCGCCGGTCCAATGCCCGTCCTGGTCCACCAGGAACAGGCCGACGTAGTACAGATCGAAGCGCTCGCGGATCAGGTCCACCACCTGTTGCTGCAACTCCTCCAGTTCGAGGAGAGCGTTGGCGACCTGCGAAACCTCCGCGCCGGCCTGAAGCTGGAGGCTGCGCCGTTGCAGGACATCGAGCAACACCTGGCGCTCGGTGATGTCGCGCGCCAGGCCCAGCACGCCCACGATCTCGCCCTCCGCGTCCCGCAGCGGGGTCTTGAACGTGTGGAAGACATGGATTTCGCCGTCGATGGTGGCGGGGTCGTAGGGGTTGACAATCGTCTCGCCGCGCTGCAACACCGCCGTGTCGTCGGTGCGGAAGCCGCGGATGCCCTTCTCAGCGTTGCCAAAGACCAGCTCTTCGGGGAAGCCGAGTTCCAGGTCGTCCTTGCCGATCAGGTCCTCCGGTTGCAGGTGCAGCGCGCTGGCGTAGCCCTGGTTGACCAGCGTGTAGCGGAAGCTCTGGTCCTTGACGAAGATCCAGTCCGGCGTGGCGTCCAGCACCGAACGCAGAAGCGCGACATTGCGCTGCAACTCGTCCAGCAGGCGTTCGCGCTCGAGTTCGGCCTGCTTACGCTCGGTGAGGTCGCGGCCAATGCCCACTAGGCCGATCACGTTGCCGTCGGCGTCGCGGAGCGGCGCTTTCGTGGTCAAGATCCAGATTTCTTTCCCATCCGCACCCAGCGCGCGCTCCTCCCGCGTGACCGGCGCGCCGGACTGCATGACCTGCACGTCATCCGCCCGGAAGCCGTCCGCCATCTCGCGGGGGTAGTAATCGTAGTCCGTCTTGCCGAGGGTGGCCTCGACGCCCGCCTCCCCCAGCAGGCGCGCGTGGATGTCGTTGATGAGGAGGAAGCGGCTTTCCACGTCTTTGACGTAAACAATGTCTGGCAGGTTGTCAATCAGCGCGCGCAGCAGGTTGCGCTCTTCGGCCAGTGTCGCTTCGACCCGTTCGCGCTCGGCTAACTCTTGCTGAAGTTCGCGGCGGCGTTGTTCTACCTCGGCAAAGAGCCGGATGTTTTCCAGCGTTGCCCCTGCCCGGTCGGCCAACGCGCTGAAAAGCGTCCGGGCCGTATGGGGGAAAGGTTTATCGCTCAGCCGGAAGGCGCATAGCACCGCACACACGGAGGTCCCGGCGCGGACGGGCAGACAGATCCCCTGGCGGGCAGGATAATCGGCAGGCAGCATCCCGGTGGCCTGCACCTCCTCGGCCCCCGCCAGGATCACGGGCTGACCCTCGGCCAGCACCCGTGCAATCACGGCGCTCTCCGGCAACGGGTCTTGCATCTGAGCCGCCGGCGCACCTTGCGCCGCCCAGAAGCGCAGGGCGCGGGTTTCGGCCTCCCAGCGATAGAGAAGTGCGATAGGCGCACCCATCAGGCGTGTGGCCTTGTCCAGCACGAGTTGTTGTAGCTCCTCAAGGGAGACCTGGCTGGTGGGAATGGAGGAGATCTCATATAGCGCCGAGAGTTCGGCCAGGTAGTCTGCGTCCATCTTGCACTCCAACCGCCTCACCTTTCACGGCCTACGCGCGCGAAACATGAAGTGTGCGGGTCGGTCATCCATCACATTTCACCCACCAACCCGACCACTGTCGTCTTGTTGTGTAAATTGGGCGGGCTATCGAGTTGGGCGGCGATTTCGCCGAAGCTGAAGAGGCCCGCAAACGGCGTCTCGGCGCCAAGCACCTCCCGTATGGCAGCGACTTCGTCCTGCGCGCGCGCCCCAAGATAGGCCAGCCGGGATACACAACCGAAGACCAGCGCCAAGAGCGGGCGTCGCTCTCCCAGAGGTTGCATGGCCTCTATGGCGGCCTCCCTGGCTGACTGGATGAGCATCTCCAGGTCACCGGTCATGATGCGCACCACCACGTGTTCGGGGATCACGCCGGCACACAGAAGCGCGCCATCGGGCTGAGCGCCGAAGGGATCGCGCACAATGTGCTCCCGGCCCATCTGGGGCAACCCCAATGGGTAGTCCAGCGCAAACTGGCCGAAGTTCTGGGGCGTCAGCTCCGAGTGATCGGGGAATTGCTCCATATAAGCCTCGAAAGCCGGACGACCGTCCAACTCGTAGACGATGTTCCCCGCCGCTCGAGTGACGACTAAAGGCCGGCCAATGGCGCGAAAGCCATGTCTGACACCGACACCCACCGGCCCCGGCGTCAGGAACAGCGCCGCCGCCACCGCGTCTGCGTAGGCTTCGCCGTTTAGAAACGTGGGACGTGAGGGCCGTCTAGATGAGTCATTGCCCTTCACGCCTCCACCCACAAGCTGACTCAAAGGTCCTAATTCGTTCCCCATGGCCTGTACCGCCGTCGCAGTGGCCGCACTCACCTGGGAATCGACCAATGCCAAAAGAAGCCTATTGAGGGCTTGGTGGTTTTCATCCTGCCGCGTCCACAGTCGTCGCACGAGAGTCTGACTGACCGCCGTCGGGTCCTGGCTAAGCCCTGAGACCATGTCGACTGCGATCCGCATTTCCTCAGAACGGAGCGCCATGACGGCCACCCCGCTTCGGAAAGCCCCCTGCGGGACAATGACCCCCGCGCTGCAACCGCCGACCAGCGGCACCTCGCCAGCGACGCCGCGCACGCCCGCCATCACCTGGCGTGGCTCCAGATCGGTGGTGCTGAAGAGGATGAGGAGATCTGGCTCGCGTCCGGCTAGAGGCTCGAGCGCCTGCTCGGTAGCCCGACGCCCGGCCTCCAGCGGGTGGCCGCGCTGACTAAAACCTAAACCCACCTGAGTTGTCATAGAACACCTACCCCTTTTGAGTGAACCCGCTTTCACGTCCCCCATCTGACGGACACGCACGAGGATGCCCGCAGAGCGCTACTTCCACTCCCACACCGGTTCCCCGGCCAACACCCTGTGGATTTGCTCCGGGAAGCGATCGGGGTCCAGCGGCTTGCCCAGGAAGCCATCAAAGCCGGCGCGCTGTGCCTTGCGCATCTGTTCCTCGCTGGCTTCGGCGGTGACGGCGATAACCAGCGTGTCCCGGAGGCGGGAGTTGGCGCGCACCTTCTTGAGCGCCTGGTACCCGTCCTCGTAGGGCAGCCGGATGTCCATCAAGATCAGGTCGATGCGCGGCAGCGTGTCGGCGAACTGGACCACCTGCCAGCCAGACGTCTTCCACTCGCAACGTTGCACGCCCATAAAGGCCAACATGCGCGCGATGAGCACGAAGTTGGGGACGTTGTCCTCCACGACCAGTACATGCGCCTCGCTGGGATCGATCGGATCGCGCCGGCGCGTCGGGGTGAGTTCTTCTACCTCAGCCATGCTTTCTGCTCCCCAGGTATCCCCGAACCTGATCTGGCAACTTGTCGATATCAATCGGCTTGGCGATGAACCCATCGCACCCTGCCGCCCTGGCCTGTTCCAGGTGTTCTTTCATGACGTTGGCCGTGAGCGCCACGATGGGCACGTGTTCCAACGCCGCGATCTCGCGCAGCTTGATGGTGGCGGTCAGGCCGTCCATCTCCGGCAGGTTGATGTCCATCAGGATCAGATCGGGCACCTCCTGCCGGGCTACTTCAATCCCCTGCGTGGCAGTTGCGGCTTCAAGCACCTCGAACCCCTCCACCATGAGTACACGCTTGACCAGCAACCGGTTTTCAAAGTGATCTTCAACATAAAGGATTCGTGATGCACTCATGAGGTTCACCTCCCATCCTTAAGGCCCGGCGTAGAGTTGTCGAAGGATGGATATAAAGTAAAATGCCCGCCAATGCATAGTGTAGCATAAGAATCCTCCAGCGAAGGTTAAGATTTTGTCATAGTTCAAATATTAGATTTTCGTTTCCATACAGTTAGCGTTGAGTTTAAGCCGCGCCCCGCCCGCCTGTTGGAACGCAGCCATCAATGTGCTACAATTCACACGCCTGCGCACCCGCGCACTATCCATCATAAGCGAAAAATGGATTTTGCGCAATGATCGACAAAGCTTCGACAATGCTCATGAATATCATATGCGAAGAATTGATTTCCTGCAATATCCGCTAGAAAGTGTGGATTTTGTCAAATGAGCGACAACACTTCCGACATGGCCGCCTATATCCCCGCGCGCGCAATGGTTATCGTCGCCCATCCCGATGACATCGAATTCGGGCCGGCGGGCACCATCGCGCGCTGGAAGCGCGCCGGCGCGACCGTGTGTTACGTGCTCTGCACCGACGGCGACGCCGGCATCGACACGCCCGGCGTAACCCGCCAGCAGGCCGCCGAAATCCGCCGCGCCGAACAGGTGGCGGCGGCGCGTGTGTTGGGCGTGGATGAGGTGGTCTTCCTCGGCCACCCCGACGGTCTGCTCTTCAACACACTCGAACTCCGCCGTCAATTGATTTACCAGTTTCGTCGCTTCCGGCCTGACACGCTGGTCACCAGCGACCCGACCGTGCTTTTCGCCAGCGTCACCTATATCAACCACCCTGACCACCGCGCCGCCGGCCTGGCTGCGCTCGATGCGGTGTTCCCGGCGGCGGGGATGCCGCTCGTGTTCCCGGAGATGCTCGCGGAGGGGCTAAGGCCGCACCGCACCCCTTACGTCTACGTCTCCACCTGGGGCGAAGGCGCGGATACGTATATCGACATCACGGACACCATCGAGTTGAAAATCTGCGCGCTGAAAGAGCACAAGAGCCAGATCGGGGACCGCGACATCGGCCCGCGCCTCCGCGAGAGCGCCGCCGAGCGCGGCAAGAGCCGGGGCATCCCCTACGCCGAGAGCTTCCGCGTCATCCGCCTGCCCTGGGGCCGCCAGGAGGAAGAGACCCATATCCCGCCGGTGGAGCAGGCGCAGCCATGTGAACCCGTCGAAAATGGCGAGCCGGTGGTTATCCGGCTCAATCAGGGGACTGGTTGAGAGACGCGCGCCGGGGAATCGCTTAAGAGCCTAACCCCAAAACCGCTCTTGTGGCTTCGGACAGGGGGCTTAAGCCCCCTGTCCAGGGCTTTCACAGGCTCTAGGCCCTGTTCGCCCTGCTCTCGCGCAGGTCAATGGCGAACAGCGCCTCTTTGACTGGCGCGCCCTCGTAGACGATGGCGTTTAGCGCGCCCAGGTATGCGAAGTCTTCCAGGCTGGCTTTGCCCGCGCTCGCCAGGTAGTTGACCAGCGCCCAACCGGTGCGCACCGCCGGGTAGCCCTCCGTGAGCAGGTCGCGCTCGGCCATGTACGCGGCGACTTCGTTGGGGGGCATCCCCGCGCCGACCATCTCGCCGAAGGTCCGGTTCCGCCCGGCGACGGCGGTCACCAGCAGATCGCCCATCCCGGCCAGCCCGAACACCGTCTCGGCCCGCCCGCCCATCGCCGTGACGATGCGCGCGATTTCGCGCACGGCCTTGCTGAAAAAGGCGCTCTTGGCGTTGTACGACTCGGTGATGGCGCCGGCCTTCTCCAGGCCGTCGAACAGGCCGCTGCCGATGGCGTAAGCGTTCTTGAGCGCCGCGCACAGCTCTACGCCGGGGAGGTCGTCGCTGACGGTGATGTGATAGTAGGGCGTCCCCATGATCCCGGCGGCGAAGGCTGCGTGCGCACCGGCGTAGAGCACCGCCGTCGGGATGCGCCGGCATAGCTCCACCGCCTTCGAGGGGCCGCCGATCTGCCCGTAGCGGATCAAGCCGGGGGCCAACGGCTCGACCGTGCGCGAGAGGCGGTCCATGTGGCCGTCGGGGCCGGGGAGTAGCCCTTTGGTGGCGGAGATGAACGGCGCTTCGTGGTCGAGCAGCATCAGCGCCGACTCCATCACGCGCGCGATGCCCTCCGACGTGACCGCGCAGATCACCAGGCCCGCGCCGTCGAGCGCCTGGGCGAGTTCGCGGTGCGTGTAGGTCTTGAGGCGCTCCGGCATCACCATCTTGAGGCGCGGGTGTTCGCGCCCGGTGCGCACCGCGTCGATGAGGTGATCGTCCAGCCAGGTGCCCCACAGGCGGACCTCGTGGCCGTTGTCGAGTGCGGGGATGCAAAGCGCCGTGCCCATGTAGCCTGCGCCGAGGATGGTTACGACGGCCATGTGTGCTCCTTGTTGTGTGAACTTGGTTCGTGTTTGGCGATAACCGCGCAGATTATACCGGTTCTGGTGGCAAGTTGGGCGGGCCGGGGCGGCTCCCTGTTCAAGCGCCCGGAGACCTGGGTTATAATCACCACATCAATATCCGCGATGTGCTGCATCTGCTCGTGGTGCTCCTGGTGGCCCTGCTATGGGCGGGGGTTGCGCATCCGCCTGCATGGGATTGCTATGGGAATATCTACAACTGTCCCGACGATGAAATTCAACCCTGGCCGGCGACCGCGCATTATTTCTTCACGTGCGGGCCTCGTCGTGATCCATCAGGCCTGGACCGGGACAAAGACCTGATGCCATGCGAAGAGCAATTCAGAAAATGGGTTTCGCAGGTGGTTGAGAATGAAGTGATTCAAGCTTTTGAGCCAACGACCGCGGTGCGTGTGGTGCTTGTCGTGTTTGCGGGCACCTCACCCCCCGTCCCCCTATCCCGGCTACGCCCGACTATAGCCGCAAGCGGAGAGGGGGTGTCGAGCCGCAGGCGAGACGGGGGTGAGGTAGAGAAAGGCCTTAGCATGGCCAGCTGTTGGTGTAAGTTTGAATCAGTTCACGGTAAAGTGCCTTGCAGTGAAGTATCGTCAGGAAAACGATGAGACAGCGAATCATTTATCCCTTCACCGCCATCGTCGGCCAGGAGCAGATGCGGCGCGCGCTGATCCTCAACGCGGTGAACCCGCGCATCGGCGGCTTGCTGATCCGGGGCGAGCGCGGCACCGCCAAGAGCACCGCCGCGCGCGCGCTGGCTGCGCTGCTGCCTGAAATCGAAGTCGTGGCCGATTGCCCGTTTGGTTGCCACCCCTCGCGCCGTGACATGATGTGCGACATCTGCCGCGAGCGTCTGGACAAGGGCGAAGAGCTGCCGGTGACCCGGCGCAAGACGCGCATGATTGACCTGCCAATCTCGGCCACCGAGGACCGCGTGGTCGGCACGCTCGACATCGAGCGCGCCATCCAGAAGGGCGAACGCCACTTTGAACCCGGCGTGCTCGCCAGCGCGAACCGGGGCTTGCTCTACGTGGACGAGGTAAACCTGCTCGATGACCACGTGGTTGACCTGCTGCTCGACTCGGCGGCGATGGGTGTCAACGTGGTGGAACGCGAGGGCATCAGTTTCCAGCACCCGGCGCGGTTCATCCTCATCGGCACGATGAACCCTGAGGAGGGCGACCTGCGCCCACAGTTGCTCGACCGCTTCGCGCTCTCGGTCAACGTGCACGGCCTGACTAACCCCGCCGAGCGCATGGCGATCCTGGAGCGGCACGTCGGGTTCGAGGAGGACCCCGACCGCTTCTGCGCCGAGTGGGAGCCGCGCGAGCACCAACTCACTGAGCAAATCAGCCAGGCGCGCGAGATCGTGGAACACGTGACCTACGGGCGGCACGACCTGGAGACCATCGCGCGACTGACGGCGGACCTGCACGTGGACGGCCACCGCGCCGACCTGGTGATCCTCAAGACGGCGCGCGCACACGCCGCGTTTGAGGGCCGGACCGCGATCACGCAGCGCGACATCCTGCTCGCCGCCGAACTGGCGCTGCCGCACCGCATCCGGCAGGGGCCGTTTCAGGAAGTGCAAATCTCTTTGCACGAAATGGAAGAGCGCATCCAGGAGATCCAGGAAGCGCAAGATGCTGCGTCGGTCGAGCAGAGCGGCCAGCCCGACGAGCAGGCGGCGCAAAGTAAAAAAAAACGGACGCCGTACTGAGCCAGGAGACCGGGGAGAGTTCCCCGAACCCGGACCAGGCCGACGCGGCCCCGCAAGACGTATTTCATAACCAGGACGCGCGCTGGTGGGAGGGCGGCGCGCCGGTCGAAACCGGGGCCGTGTTCACGCCGCGCCGCCTCGACACCGCGCTGGACCGACTCACGCGCAAGCAGACGGGCCGGCGCAGCCAGACCCAGACCGCGCGTAAGCGCGGTCATTACATCCGCGCGCGTCCGGCGGGCGAGCACCCCGAAGACATCGCCTTTGACGCGACGCTCCGCGCCGCCGCCCCGCACCAACTTGAGCGCAAGGAAGAAGCCTCTGCGCACGAGGTGGCGTTCGCCGTGCACAAAGAGGACCTGCAACGCAAAGTGCGCGTGCGCCGCGCCGCGAACCTGGTGCTCTTCGTGGTGGACGCCTCGTGGTCGATGGCGGTGGCCGAGCGCATGACCGCCACCAAAGGCGCGATCATGTCCCTCCTCACCGACGCCTACCAGCGCCGCGACCGCGTGGGGCTGGTGGTGTTCCAGAAAGACCGGGCCGTGCTGGTGCTCCCGCCGACAAACTCGGTCAAGCTGGCGCAACGCGCGCTCGCCGACATCCCGGTGGGGGGCAAGACGCCGCTCTCGGCGGGGCTGCTCATGGCGTATGAGGTGTTCATACGCGAGCGGCGGCTCCACCCCGACGTGATGCCGCTGATGATCCTGCTCACCGACGGCGCGGGCAATGTCTCGATGACCGATCTGCCGCCGCAGGTCGAGGCGCACCAGATCGCCGACCAGATCAAGGAGACCGGCATCCGCGCGGTGGTCATCAACATGGAGCATACCGCGTTCGACCAGGGCCTCGCGCAGCAGTTGGCCGATCACATGGGCGGGCCGTGCTACACGCTCGCCGACCTGAAGGCCGAGTCGCTATACCGCGCGGTCAAGCTGGAGCTTGAGAGCAACGCCTGAGCCGACGCCGGCCCGGCCTCGTTTTCTGCGCACCTGCACCGTAAGGAGCCAAACAATGGATGTCGTAACCATAAATGACTTGAAGGCGCTTATTGAGCCGCAAGACGGCCCGTGCGTTTCGCTCTTCATGCCCACGCACCGCGCTGGCGCGGACACGCAGCAAGACCCCATCCGGTTCAGGAACCTGCTTCGGCAGGTCGAGGAGCGCCTGTTCACGCGGAGTCTCCGCACGCCCGACGTGAACGCCTTCATCGCCCCGGCGCGCAAGCTGCACGCCGACGCCGCGTTCTGGTGGCACCAGAGCGATGGCCTGGCAGTCTTCCTAGCCCAAGACCTGCTGCACTACTACCGGGTTCCGCTCAACCTGCGCGAACTGGCGACCGTCGCCGAGCGCTTCCACGTCAAGCCGCTCCTGCCGCTGTTCACTGGTGATGGGCGCTTTTACGTCCTGGCGATCAGCCAGAACGCGGTGCGGTTGCTCCAGGGCACGCGCTACAACGTGGACGAGATCGAAGTCCCCAACATGCCGGCCAGCCTCGCCGACGCGCTGGGCGTCGAAGAGAAGCGAGGGCTTCAGGTGCGCTCCGGCGGGTCGTATACCAAAGCGGAGGGCGGTGGCGTCTTTCATGGGCACGAAGCCACGCCCCAGGAGAAAGAGCGCATCCGGCAGTTTTTCCACCGGGTTGACGAGAGCCTGCAACCGACGCTCAACAATGCGCGCGCGCCCCTGGTGCTTGCAGCGGTCGATTTTCTCTTTCCGATTTATGAGGACGCCAACACCTACGGTTACCTGGTTAAAAACAAGGGCGTTGCGGGGAACCCCGAAGACCTGAGCGAGCAAGAGTTGCACCAACGCGCGTGGGCCATCGTCGAACCGCTGTTTATGCAGGCGCAGGCCGAAGCCGCCGCCGAGTACGCGCAACTCGCCGGCAGCGGCGACGCGCGGGCGTCGAATCAGTTGGGGGAAGTGGTCCCGGCGGCGTATCATGGACGGGTCAAGACGCTGTTCGTGCCTGTTGATGTTCAGCAGTGGGGCCGCTTCGACCCGGAGGCCGGCGCGGTCGCGCTGCACGCAGACGCAGAGCGGGGCGACGAGGACCTGCTCGACTTTGCGGCGATCCACTCGCTGCTCAACAGCGGCACGGTGTACGCCGTCGCGCTGGAGGAGATGCCCGGCGGTGGGACGGTAGCGGCGGTGTTCCGCTATTGATCTCGGTCAGCAGAGGAGCGGATTCGTGAATCCCAAGTGGCTTGAGTGGGCCAAAGACCTGCAAGCAATCGCCCAGAACGGCCTCGCCTACAACCAGGACAAAGACCCTTATGACCTGCTCCGCTTCGAGGGCGTGCGCCGCGTCGCCGCCGAGATGCTCGCCGCCCAGACCGGCGGCGACTTCGAGCGCATTTATGGCCTTCTCGACGCCGAGCGCGGACACATGACCCCCAAAGTGGACGTGCGCGGCGTCGTGTTCCGCGACGACAAAATCCTGCTCGTGCGCGAGCGCTCCGACGGGCTGTGGACGCTGCCCGGCGGCTGGGCCGACCCGCGCGAGTCGCCCTCTGCGGCGACGGTGCGCGAGGTGTACGAGGAGTCGGGCTACGAGACGCGCGCCGTCAAGCTGCTGGCGCTCTACGACCGCGACAGGCACGATCACCCGCCGCACCTCTATTCCATTTACAAAGTCTACTTTCTG
Organism: Anaerolineae bacterium; assembly: GCA_034435135.1. Taxonomy (GTDB): domain Bacteria; phylum Chloroflexota; class Anaerolineae; order Aggregatilineales; family JAFGMM01; genus JAOSJO01. Next base: position 16,687 of record DAOTXU010000095.1, read on the forward strand.
TGCGCGCTTGTCGGCGGCGCGCCGACGACGAGCGTCGAGACCGACGGCGTGGACTTCTTCGCGGAGGACGCGATCCCGCCTGTGTCGATGGGCCGGGTGACGCCGGCGCTCATCCGCCGTTTCTTCGAGCACCACCGGCACCCAGAGTGGCCGACCGACTTCGATTAAGCAGGGAGCGACTGACGATGAAGCCGGACATCAAGCCTCAACCGGATTTTGAACGGCTGCGGCGCGCGCTGACCCGCCAAGGCGAACTGGACCGCGTCCCGCTGCTGGAACTGAAAGCTGACGACGAAATCATCGCCGAGGTGATGGGCGGCGGCGAACCCGCGACCGGCAAGATCGAGAAGGAACGCTGGACGCGGCTGCTGGTGCAGTTCTGGTACGAACTAGGCTACGACGCGGTGCGGTTGAAATCAGGGCTGGACCTGCCGTTCTGGAAGTACGGGGCCGACGACACGGCGGCGCTCCGGCGCGCGCAACGCCAGTGGCAGAGCGAGAGCGAAGGTCCCATTGCGAACTGGGACGACTTCGAGCGCTACCCCTGGCCGCGCGCGGCGGACGCCGACTTCTCGCAGATCGAATATGCGGCGCGCATCCTGCCGGAGGGGATGAAAATCCTGGTCAGCCCGTATGGCATCCTGGAGCCGGCCATGTGGCTGATGGGCTATGCGCCGTTCGCGCTCGCGCTCTACGACAACCCGGACCTGGTGGCGGCGATCATTGAGCGGGTTACGAGCATCTACGTCCCCATCGCGGAGGCGGTGCTGGACATGGACTGTGTGGGCGGGCTGTTCACCGGCGACGACATGGGCTTCAAAACCGCCACCATGATCGCCCCCGCCCACCTGCGCCAGTACGTCTTCCCCTACCACAAACGCCTGGCGCAGCTCGCCCACGCCCACG
>DAOTXU010000096.1:0-32085 GCA_034435135.1 Anaerolineae bacterium
TCATCCCGTAAGCGCAGAGGGCAACGTCAGATGTGGCGTCTGGGAGAGAGTGAACTGATTCAAACTTACGCCAACAGCTGGCCGTGCTAAGACCTTTCTCTACCTCACCCCCGTCTCGCCTGCGGCTCGACACCCCCTCACCGCTTGCGGCTATAGTCCGGCGTCGCCGGGAGAGGGGGGCGGGGGGTGAGGTGCCCGCCAACACGACAAGCACCACACGCACCGCGGTCGTTGGCTCAAAAGCTTGAATCACTTCTATGTTAAGTTGGGCAGCAGGGATTACCTGCGGTAGAATTTTTACTGGCGTGACGCGAAATATGTTACCGGCAGGCGTTCGCAGTGTAAGCGCCTGCCTTCTTTAACGCACAAAGCGATTGAGGGGACTCATGGCAAAGTCAAACAGCAAAGGACCCGACAAACAGACCAAACTGGATTGGTACCGGCAGATGGCACTGATCCGGCATTTTGAAGAGAAGTGCGCCGAGTTGTATTCCGCCGGCGACATCGGCGGCTTTCTACACCTTTACATCGGCCAGGAGGCGATTGCCGTCGCGGTGCAGTCCGTCTTGCGCGCGGACGACAATATCATCACCGCCTACCGCGACCATGGCATCGCGCTCGCGCGCGGCCTGGGCACGAACGAGGTCATGGCCGAGATGCTCGGCAAGGCGACGGGCGTGAGCAAAGGCAAGGGCGGCTCGATGCATCTGGCGAGCAAGGAAAAGCGCTTCTGGGGCGGGTGGGCCATCGTTGGCGGGCACCTGCCGCTCGCCGCCGGGATCGCTCTCGCCGACCAGTACAACGGTGAGGACCGCGTGACGGTAGCGCTGATGGGCGACGGCGCGACCAACATCGGCTATTTCCATGAAGCGCTCAACATGGCTGCCGTGTGGAAACTGCCGGTCGTGTGGGTGATCGAGAACAACCAGTACGGCATGGGCACCGCCGTGACCCGCGCCTCCGCCGTCGCGGACATCGCCAAGAAGGCGGAGGCCTACGGGATGCCGTGTTGTATGCAGGTGGACGGCATGGACCTGCTGGAACTGCGCGAGATGCTCACCGAGGCGGTGGAGTATGCGCGCTCCGGGCAGGGGTCGTTCTTGCTTGAAGCGATCACCTACCGCTACCGCGGCCACTCGATGGGCGACCCGGAGCGCTACCGCAGCGCGCATGAGGTGGAAGAGAAGAAGGCTGCTGACCCCATCACCCGTTGGGGCAGTTACCTGATGAAGAACAAGGTGGCGACGCAAGAAGAACTCGAAGCGTTGGAGAAGTCCGCTAACGACGAGGTGGAAGCGGCGGTTGAGTTTGCCAAGAACAGCCCGTTACCCGCTCCCGAAGAGTTATACACCGATATTTATGTCTGATGGGTTTGGGACAGCGGGCTTAAGCCCACTATCCCACCCGGCGGCCCACAGGAGTTGCACACCGATGACAATATCTAGCCCGACCACCACAACCGCCGTCAGCGGCAAAACCGAGGTCAAGACCTACCGCCAGGCCATCTCCGACGCGCTGTGGGAGGAGATGGAACGCGACGAGCGCGTGTTCATTATGGGCGAGGAGGTCGGCGTGTGGGGCGGCACTTACGCCGTCACGCGCGGCTTCTACGACCACTTCGGCGAGAAGCGCGTGCGCGATACGCCTATCGCTGAGCAGGGGATTGTCGGCCTTGCCGTCGGCGCGGCGATGAACGGCCTGCGGCCTATCGCCGAGATCATGACCATCAACTTCGCGTTCCTGGCGCTGGACGCCATCGTCAACGCAGCGGCGAAGGCGCGCTACATGTTCGGCGGGCAGTTCTCCGTCCCGCTCGTGATCCGCACCACCACCGGCGGCGGGCGGCAGCTCGGCGCGACGCACTCGCACGCGCCGGAGCCGATCTTCGCGCACTTCCCCGGCATCTACGTGGTTTGCCCCAGCACGCCCGCCGACGCGAAGGGCCTGCTCAAGACCGCGATCCGCGACGACAACCCGATCCTGTTCGTGGAGCATAGTACGCTTTACCAAACGCGCGGCGAAGTGCCCGTTGATGAGTACCTGCTGCCCATCGGCGTCTCCGACGTGAAGCGCGAGGGCGACGACGTGACCATCGTCAGCTACTCGAAGATGACAACGGTTGCGCTCGACGCAGCGAAGGAGCTGGAAAAGGAAGGCATCAACGCCGAAGTGATCGATCTGCGCTGGCTGCGCCCGCTCGACACCAGGCCGGTGATCGAGAGTTTTAAGAAGACCAACCGCTGCGTAGTCGTCGAAGAGAACTGGGCGCTGTACGGCGTCGGCGCAGAGATCACCGCGCGCATCCAGGAGGAGGCGTTCGACTGGATGGACGCGCCGATCAAGCGTGTCTCACAAGAGGACGTGCTGCTGCCTTACTCGCGCGAGTTGGAGCAGAGCGCACTGCCTAACGTGGCGAAGGTCGTCAAGGCGGTGAAGGAGATTCTCTAAATCGCGCTGATCACAACGCACAGAGACACGAAAGGCATCAAGAGCGCGACCCATGCGGAGAGCTTCGTGTATTCTGTGTCGCGGTGGTGAGTTCTGTGAGAAGGGGACATCATGGCTGAACTGATTAACATGCCCAAGCTGGGCTTCGACATGAAGGAAGGCCAGCTTGTCAGGTGGGTAAAGAAAGAAGGTGACGCGATCAAGGCCGGCGAGATTGTGGCTGAGATCGAGTCCGATAAGGCGACGGTCGAGGTCGAGGCCTACGCCGAAGGAACCATCCTCAAGCTGCTGGTCAACGAGGGCGATAATGTGCCCATTGGCGCGCCGATCGCCGTCGTCGGCAAGGCTGGCGAGCCGGTTGACCTGGCTGCGTTGGGTGTGGCGGTCGGCGCAGCGGAAGCGGCACCTCCGGCGAAGGCAGCGGCCCAACCGGGCGCACCCGCGCCATCGGTGCCTGCGCCGGCTGTCCCCGCGTCTGAGATTCCGCCAGCCACCGACGGCGACGGTCGCGGCCTGCCCGGCGGCGTGCGCGCCAGCCCGGTGGCCCGCCGCATGGCGGAGGAGTCCGGCATCGACATCCGGCAGGTGCCTGGCACCGGCCCGGAGGGGCGCGTCGTCAAGCGCGACGTGGAAGCTTTCAAGGAGCGCGCGCCCGACACCCCGACGATGGCCCCGGTCGCTGCGCCGGCGATGGTCCCCGCCGCAGCGCCCACTTACGGCGCGCTGCCGACCGGCCCGGACGTGGAAATCATCGACACCAGTCCGCTACGTGCGCGCATCGGCTCGCGCATGGTGCAGAGCAAGCAGCAGGTGCCGCACTTCTACGTCACCGTCGAAATGGATGTAGCGGCCCTGCTGGACCTGCGCAAGCAACTGAACGCCGCCATCGAAGACGAGGCGCAGAAGATCAGCGTCAACGATCTGATCGTCAAGGCCGCCGCGCTCACCCTGCGCCAGTTCCCCAACCTGAATACGCACTTCTACGGCGACACGATCGTGCGCCACAAGCGGGTGAACATCGGCATGGCGGTGGCGCTGCCCAACGGCGGGCTGATTAACATCGTGGCGCAGGACGCCGACAAGACTGCGCTGGGCGCGATGGCCGCCCATAACAAAGTGATGATCGCGCGCGCGCGCGAGGGCAGGATCAGGCCCGAAGATGTGGAAGGCGCGACTTTCACGGTCAGCAACCTGGGGCCGTATGACGTGGACCACTTCGTCGCCATCATCAACCCGCCGGAGGCGGCCATCCTCGCCGTCGGGACGGCCAGGCCGGTCCCGGTGGTGCTGCCCGACGGGTCGCTCGGCGTGGGACACCGCATGAAGGCGACGATCAGCGTCGATCACCGCGTCAGCGACGGCGCGGAGGCGGCGCTGTTCATGCAGGCGCTCAAGAAGCTGATCGAGAACCCGATGCGGCTGCTGGTGTAGGGCGGGGCGAAACGCCAAAGCAGGCTATTCCAAGCCCCAAACATCAGGGATAGAGAAGTGCCCGGCTATATCGACCGGGCATTTTTCATGTTGTCTGAGAACGCGGTACAGTAAGGCAGTTTTGCTGGTAGACCGGAGTGCTCAGCGTGAGAGCCGGAATGTGGCCGCTGTTCATCGCGTTGTCGAGCCTGATGGCTCTCATCGCGGGGTTGCTGAGCGTCTCCCTCAGCCGAACGCAGGGCCACCTGATTTACGCGCTCGACGATGCGTACATTCACATGGCGATAGCCAAGAACCTCTCGCAGCACGGCGTCTGGGGCGTGACGCGGTATGCGTTCTCCTCTTCATCCTCGTCGATCCTGTGGACGCTCTCGCTCGCAGTGATCTACGCCCTGTTCGGCGTGAATGAGGTGTCGCCGTTTGTCCTCAACGTCATCTTCGCGCTGCTGATCGCTGTGTTGGTGATGGTTATTTTGAGACGCGAGGTGAAGAGCGCGATTTACATGACCGGGGTCTGGTTTGCGCTGATGCTGCTCACCCCGGTTGCCCCGCTCGTGTTTTCCGGCATGGAGCACATCGCGCAAATAGGCATCGACATCGCTTTTGTCTATGCCGCCGCGCGCTTTCTTTCCAGCGATGATCCAGGCAGCGGACGAAGCCTTCTCCTGTTGGCGGCGCTGTCGGCCCTTGCGACATTGATTCGCTTTGAAGGCTTGTTTCTGGTCTTCGTCGCCTGCATTCTGTTCGTCGCGCGCCGGCGATTTGGCCTGGCTTTGCTGTCAGGCCTGTCGGGGTTCCTGCCCATTGGCGCCTACGGCGTTTATTCGGTCGCCAACGGCCAGTACTTCTTTCCGAACTCGGTGCTGATTAAACGCGCAGCCACCGACTTCGCCCAAGCCGAGGACGTGATTGACACGAGCCTGATTGCGTTTGAGAAGGTGGCGGAAGCGCCGCATGTCCTGATCCTGGTTTTGATGGCGCTGAGCGTCCTCTATTTCAGGTCTGCCCGCCAGGGGACGCTGTGGGAAACGTCGAGCGTGATGCTCGTCGTGTTTGCTTTGGCAGCCGTGCTTCATTTGCTGCTGGCGCAAACAGGCTGGTTCTACCGGTACGAAGCGTACCTTATGGCGTTGGGGATACTGGCCGTCGGGCTGGCGCTGGGAAAACATGTGCCTGACCGGCTTTTGTTCAACTACAGTAGAAACACAGTGAGGAAGTCCAGCATTGTCGCCGCCGCCGTGCTTGTTGGGGCCAGCGCGTTTATCCCGCGCGGCTATCTGTCGCATCGAGAAGCGCCCCAGGCGACGCGGAACATTTACGAGCAGCATTATCAGCTGGGGCGGTTCTTGAAGACCTATTACGAAGGGCAGGTCGTCGCCGTCAACGACATCGGCGCGATCAACTTCTTTGCGGACACCAGATGCCTGGATTTGTGGGGCTTAAGCACGATTGCCGTCACGCAGGCCCGGCTGGAGGACCGCTACAATACCGACTTCATCAGCAATATGGCGAGTGAACACGGGGCGAGAATTGCGGTCGTGTATGAAGTATGGTACGTCGAGTTTGGTGGGCTGCCCAAAACGTGGAATTTGATCGGGCAGTGGAGCATTGAGGACAACGTCATCGCAGGCAGCCCGGTGGTCTCGTTCTACGCCGTTGACCCTTCAGCCGCGAACGACCTGTACGCAAACCTTCAGGCATTCAGCGCCCAGCTTCCGCCCACCGTGCAGCACTGGGAACGCAACCCCTGAAACGATAAAGGGCTGCCGCCCGACGCCGGGCAGCAGCCCTGATCTATTGTCTATCAGACCACGCCGGTTACTCGCTCTGTTCCTGGCCCGGTTTCTGCTCCGGCCCTGGCGGGAGCGCAGGCGGCTCCTTTCGAGGCCGCAGGCGCGGCAGGCGCAGCCGGGGCAACTGACGCGTGCGCGGCGCGTCGCCCGGCTCCAGTTCAGGCCTGGCGATGGGCGTGCCCAGCAGGAACGTCTGAAGCCTCCACCACAACCGCATTATGCGCGAGCGCCAGCGCGCCAGCCAGTAGAAGATGTGCCGCCGCCGCAGCGACCACTCGCCCACCTCCGGCGGAGGCTCCTCCGGCCACTGGATCGCCATAGCGCCCCACGTCAGCCCGCCGCCGAAGCCCACCAGCACAACCTTATCGTTGGGGCGGATGCGCCCCTGCTGCACCGCCTCGCACAGCGCGATGGGAATGGAAGCCGCCGACGTGTTGCCGTAGCGGTCCAGGTTGGAGAAGAAGCGGTCGGTCGGGATTTTGAGCTGGCGCGCTGCCGCCTCGATGATGCGCTGGTTGGCCTGGTGCGGCACGATCAACGAAATGTCGTCAAGCGCCAGGTCGGCCCGCTTCAGCGCCTCGGCCACCGACTCCCCGATGATACGGCTCGCAAAACGGAAGACCGCGCGCCCGTCCATGCTGAGCTTGTGCGTCCCGTTGACGCGCATCCCCACATCCACACTCGGCCCGAACCCGTTTGGAACCGTCAGCAGATCGGCGCCGGAGCCATCCGAGCCGAGCACACATGAGAGCACGCCGCCCGGCGCGTCGCGCGCACGCAAGACGACCGCGCCCGCCCCATCTCCAAAGAGCACGCAGGTGTTGCGGTCGCTCCAATCCAGCACGCGCGTCATCGTTTCTGCGCCGATGACCAGCGCCACGTCCATCGAGCCGGCGCGCACGGCCTGCGTGGCCATCTCCACCGCGTAGACGAAGCCGGTGCACGCCGCGCTCAGGTCAAACGCGCCAGCGTTCTTCGCGCCGAGCCAGTCTTGAATCAGGCAGGCGGTTGAGGGGAAAGCGTAATCGGCGGTCGAGGTGGCGACGATGATTAATCCCACGTCCTGCGGCGAAATGTCCGCCACATCGAGGGCGGCCTGCGCCGCGCGCAGCCCCAGCGTGGCGGTAGTCTCGCGCTCGCCGGCCATACGCCGCTCGTGGATGCCGGTGCGCGTGGTGATCCACTCGTCCGACGTATCCACAAACCCGGCGAGGTCGTCGTTGGTCAGCACCCGCTCCGGGACTGCCATCCCCCAGCCGACGACGTGGGCATAGCGCAGGGTGCGGCGACTATTATCCAGCGCCATTTTCCTGGTACTTCTTTTTAAACACCAACACGGCGTTGTGCCCGCCGAAGCCGAACGAATTGCTCATCACGACGTTCAGGTCGGCTTTGCGCCCCACGTGCGGCACATAATCCAGGTCGCACTCAGGCAGGTCGGGGTTGTCCAGATTGATGGTCGGGGGGATGAAGCCGTGCAAGATCGCCAGCACGCACAGCACCGCCTCCAGCGACCCCGCCGACCCCATCATGTGCCCGGTCACGCACTTGGTAGAGCTGATGGGAATCTCGTAAGCCCGCTCGCCGAACACGGCCTTAATCGCGCGCGTCTCGCTGACATCGTTGAGCTGCGTGCTGGTGCCGTGCGCGTTCAGGTAATCGATGTCTTCAATCCCGACCCCCGCGTCGCGCATCGCCCGCCGCATACACTCCTGCGCACCCTCGCCGTTCTCCAGCGGCGCGGTCACGTGGAAGGCGTCGGAGGTGCACGCATAGCCGGCGAGTTCGCAGTAAATCCTCGCCCCGCGCGCCTGGGCGAACTCCAGGTCTTCCAGGACCAACATCGCCGCGCCCTCCGCGACGACGAAGCCGTCGCGGTCCTTGTCGAACGGGCGTGAGGCGCGCTCCGGCTCGTCGTTGCGGCGCGAGATCGCCTGCATGTTGTTGAAGCTCGCCACCGCCAGGCGCACCAGCCCGGCCTCCGTGCTCCCGGCGACCATCGCCTTCGCCGCGCCGCGCCGGATCATCTCCGTCGCCTCGCCGATGGAGTTGTTGCCGGTGGCGCACGCTGTCGCCAGCGACATGGTGGGGCCGCGCAGCCCATACTCCATCGAGACTTTGCCAGAGGGCGCATCCGGGAGCATCATCGGCACCACCAGCGGGCTGACGCGCGTGGGGCCTTTCTCGCGGATGGTGTCCATGCCGTCGAAAATGGTATTGACCCCGCCCATGCCGCAGCCGATGACCGCGCCCACGTCGTAGCGGTTCGACTCGTCCACCTTCAGGCCGGAGTCCTCCATCGCCTGGCGCGCAGCTTCCATCGCCAGGTGCGTGATGCGATCCATGCGTCGGGCCTCGCGGTGGCCGAACACTGCCTCTGGGTCGAAATCCCGGACCTCCCCGCCGATCTTGACCGGCAGGTCCGAAACGTCGAAGCGGGTGATGTGGCCGATGCCGCTGATGCCGTTGGCGGCTTTCTGCCAGTTGGTTTCCACGTCGTTGCCCAGGGGGCTGATCGCGCCCAGGCCGGTGACGACTACGCGCCTGCGTTCCACGGTTCTCTCCTCCGTAGCGTGACCGATCAGGTCGTTATCGTATTCAGGACAATATATGTAGTTCAGCACATTATAACACCGCACACGCCGCGAGGTGACGCGCGCTTGACATTCCGCCCCGGAAAGGCTACCCTGTTAGTGTTTTTAGGGAACATGTGTTCGCACAGCGTGGGTGAGGGAGACCCGATGGGCACAGACGGACGCGAAAACCTCGACGATTGGTTCTCAGGCGGCGGCATCCGCGACCGCCTCCAGCGTTCACAGAACGAGCGCGAAGCCCCGCAGGTAGGACGCCTCGGCGTGGTGGTGGGCGGCTCGCTGAGCAAGGGGCTGGATGTCAAGCTCGATAGCGAGGCGAGCATCGAAGACTTGGCGGTGGGCCGCTACGTCGTCATCCAGGGGCGACAGAAGAAGTTCTTCAGCATGATTACCGACATCGTGCTCGACCACACCAACGCGGAGATCATGAGCGCCCCGCCCGACCTCTCCGACCCGTTCCTGGCCGAGATTTACACCGGCACCGCCGCCTATGGGACGGTCCACGTGGCGCCGATGCTTGCCATCGAGCACGCAGGCGAGACGCCCAGGCCGGTCAAGACGGTGCCGAGCCACTTTATGCCGGTCTACAACGCCACCGCCGAGGACGTGAACGTCGTCTTTGGCAAAGAGGACGAGACCCATTTCTATGTCGGCTCGCCACTCGAACTGGAAGAGACGCAGATCAACCTGGACCTGACGCGCCTGGTCGAGCGCAGCGTGGGCGTGTTCGGCAAGAGCGGCACCGGCAAGAGCTTCCTGACGCGCGTCATTCTCGCCGGCGTGATCCAGAGGAACAAGGCGGTCAACCTTATCTTCGACATGCACAACGATTACGGCTGGAAGGTGCGCGACGAGGGCGGACAGGAGGTCAAGGGTCTGAAACAGCTCTTTGGCAGCAAAGTGGTCATCTTCACGCTGGACGAAGAGTCCTCGCGGCGGCGCGGCGCGCCCTTCGACCATGTGGTCACGCTCGCGTACACGGACATCGAGCCGCAAGACCTGGCGATGCTGCGCGAGACGATGGACCTCTCCGACCCGATGATTGACGCGGCTTATGTGCTGCGCAAGCGCGTTGGCCCGGCGTGGATTCAATGGTTGCTGAGCGCGACGGCGGAAGACATCGAAGACATGCTGGCGAACACGTCGATCAACGCCGCGAGCCTGGCCGCGCTCACCCGCCGACTGGAGCGTTTCGAGCGTTTCGGCTTCCTGCGCCCACAGCGCGAGGGCGACTCGGTGACGCACATCCTCCACATGCTCGACCAGGGCAAAAGCGTGATGCTGGAGTTCGGGCGCTACGGCAACGCGCTGGAGGCGTACATCCTCGTCGCCAACTACCTCACGCGGCGCATTCACGAGCTTTACGTCCGGCGCATGGAGGAGTCGCTGGCTGCCGGAGGCAAGGAGCCGCCGCAACTGCTCATTACCATTGAGGAGGCGCACAAGTTCCTCGACCCCGCCATCGCCCGGCAGACTATCTTTGGCACGATTGCGCGCGAGATGCGCAAATACAACGTCACTCTGCTCATCGTGGATCAGCGGCCCAGCGCCATCGACGAAGAGGTGATGAGTCAGATCGGCACGCGCGTGACCGCGCTGTTGGACAACGAGCGCGACATCAACGCGGTGCTGATGGGCGTCAGCGGCGCGGGTGGGCTGCGTGAAGTGCTGGCGCGGCTCAACACCAAGCAGGAAGCGATTATCCTGGGGCACGCGGTGCCGATGCCGGTCGTGGTCCGCACGCGCGATTGGGGGCCAGAGCTTTACGCCGCCGTCTCCGGCGAGAACACCCGCGCCGAGGTCTTCCGCAGCCCAGAGGAGCGGCGGGGCCAGCGCCGCCTGTGACTCGGAGGAAAAACCACCGATAACGCTGATTGTGGACTTTGGATAAAATCCACTCCCAGCCCTGGTAGGAGACAGGACATCGGCACTGCTTCGAATGCAGCCGTCCCAACGTGTCGAATGCCAGGTTGGACCAATGCCTGCTGCGCTCCAATGCTTTAGAATAACAGGGAAGCTTCTCGCCCGAATACCTGAGAGGAGATGACCATGCCTGCCTCGACACCAACGAACGCCGTCGTCGTTGATACGTCTCAGAGCCGGTTTGCCCGCCTGCGCTCTGTCCCGCTGACCGCCGTCACGCTCACCGACGCTTTCTGGGCGGCGCGCCGGCAGATCAACCATGCAGTGACGCTGCCCGAACAGTATCGCCTTATCGAGGAGACGGGGCGCATCGATAACTTCCGCCGCGCCGCCGGCAAGGTGGACCACAGGGAAGTCCCTTTTCGGGGGTTTTTCTTCAACGACTCCGACATATACAAATGGATTGAGGCCGCCGCCTGGACGCTCGCTGCCGAGGACGACTCGGCACTGGCGCAGATGGTCGAAGCCGCTATTGACGAGATCGCCGACGCGCAACAACCTGACGGCTACCTGGACACCTACTTTACGTTTGAGCGCGGCGCCGAGCGCTGGACCAACCTCCGTGACCTGCACGAGCTTTACTGCGCCGGCCATTTGATCCAGGCTGCCGTCGCGCATTTCCGCGCGACTGGAAGTGATCGCCTGCTCAGCATCGCGCGCCGTTTCGTCGATCATATCGACAGCGTTTTCGGCTCTGAGGGAGAGGGCAAGCGCCTGGGTGTAGGTGGCCACCCGGAGATCGAGATGGCGCTGGTTGAGCTGGCGCGCCTCACCGGGGAGGCGAACTACCAGAAGTTGGCTGCTTTCTTTATCGACACGCGCGGGCGCGGCGTGATCGGCGGCAGCCCATACCACCAGGATCACCAGCCGCTGCGCGAGATGGACCGCATGACCGGCCACGCGGTACGCGCCGTCTACCTGAACTGCGGCGCGGCGGACCTCTGCGCTGAGACGGGCGAACCGGCGCTGCGAAGCGCGCTCGACCGGATGTGGGACAACATGGTCACGCGGCAGATGTACGTCAGCGGGGGCATCGGCTCGCGCTACCTGGGCGAGGCGTTCGGCGCGGATTACGAACTCCCCAACGCGCGCGCCTACACCGAGACCTGCGCTGCCATCGGCAGCATCATGTGGAACTGGCGGATGCTCGCGCTGGAGGGCGACGCGCGCTACGCCGACGTGATAGAGACGGCGCTCTACAACGGCTTCCTGTCCGGCGTCTCGCTTGATGGAAAGGCTTACTTCTACGTGAATCCGCTCGCCGACGACGGGATGCACCGCCGTCAGCCCTGGTTCGAGTGCGCGTGCTGCCCGCCCAACGTTGCGCGAATGCTCGCCTCGCTGCAGGGCTATTTTTATAGCGTTTCGGGCGAGGGCGTGTGGGCGCATCTCTATGCGGAGGGGTCGGCGCGGCTGACCCTGCCCGACGGGCGCGTGGTGAACCTCAAGCAGCGCACGCGCTACCCCTGGGAGGGCGCAGTGGCCTTTGAGGTTGCGGGCGAAGGCGAGTTCAGCCTGTTCCTGCGCGTCCCGGCGTGGTGCGAGGACGGAGCCGCGCTTGAGGTCAACGGGCGCGCGTCCGATGGCGAAGTGAAGCCGGGGATCTACGCCCAAATCCACCGCCGGTGGCAGCCGGGCGACGTGGTGCGCCTGAGCCTGCCAATGCCCGTTCGCCGGGTGGAGGCGCATCCCTACGCCGCCGAGAATCTGGGCCGCGTCGCCCTGACGCGAGGGCCGCTGCTCTACTGCGTCGAAGGGGTGGATCACCCTGGCGTCGATCTGCGTGACATTGTGCTGCCGGCGGACGCTGCGCTCTCCGCCGACTATCGCGCGGACCTGCTCGGCGGGGTAGTGATCTTGCGCGGCGAGGCGATGGTCGTCCCGCCCGATTGCGGTTGGGAGGGCCGGCTGTATCGCACGGTCCGCGTCACATCAGACGCCCCACAGAGCGGGCGGCTCGCGCTGACGGTGGTACCCTACTATGCGTGGGCGAACCGCGACCCCGGCACCATGCAGGTCTGGCTGCGGGTGTGAACAGGCACGCCAGAGGATGGCTTGAGTGAAAGTGTACGTGAGCTGACGCTTGTCAGCTTTTCGATTCAAGCGAATGGTGGTAGATTATGTCTGACGGAACCTCAAAGCGGCTCCCAAGCCAACGCTTACATGTTCCGTTACAGTCAAGTCTCTGCTGAGAGCATGTATTTGTTCACCTTATGGCTCCCGCGACTAAAGTCGCGGGTGAATTCGCAATTCTGACGGCGCTATTTTGCGATTAGCCGCCGACTTTAGTCGGCGGGTTGCAAAAAACACAGCGCAGCGCCGCACAGGGCAGACAAGGTGAACAGATACATTGTAAGCAGAGGCGGCGCTTGTCGAGCGATACCGATACAGGGGGAAACGATCATGCCGTTTCAGGCGCGCAGCGGACCTTCTCAAGGTTCGACCGGCGGTGCACCGTTCACCGGACCGCTGTTCCATCTTGACTGTAAACATAGCTATTGGCGTTAGGCAACCACTGTTATGCCAGCCCGGAGTTTTCCCGCCCCGCGATTGTGAAATTGAGCACGAAGCCCAGATTCGGACCCGCTGGTGCGCATTCTGCTATAGGCCTGCGCCGGATATGAAACTGACAACAGTCGTCTAACTGCTGTAGCATTCGGCGCTTTGCGCCATCTCACCAAGGAGAGGGTCATTATGAAACTCATTGCTCTACTGGCAATGTGTCTGACGCTGCTAGGGCGGACCAGTTTTATGGCGACCTCTCACCAGGAGAGCGGATCGAAGGTCATCGTCAACTACCCCAAAGTCGACGAAACCGCAGGCGGTGACGCGGTGGAGCTGAGCCTCTATTTCACGTTGGTGGATGCCAGTAACCGTCCGTATGCCGCTGACCAGGCGCGCATCACCAGAGCGGAGATCGTGCTCGACGACGGCACTCGCTACCCCGCGAATGTAGCGCTCCCGGATGCGCCCATCTATCTTGTGCTGGTGCTGGACGCCAGCGGCAGCATGAGTCCTGCGATGAACGACCTGAAGCAGGCCGCCCGGCAATTCGTGGAGCAGACGCCTAGCAGCGCCCATCTGGCTTTGCTGGGGTTCAACGAAAGTATCACCACGCGCAGGAACTTTACCCAGAGCCGCGACGACATCTACGCGGGGATTGGCGAAATCCAGTCGGTGCCGGATGCCGGCACCTGTCTTTACGATGCGACCTATGAAGCTGTCCAGATGCTTGCAGACCAGCCGCAGAATCGCCGGGCGGTGGTGTTGTTCACGGATGGCAGGGATGTTGTCCTGAGCGGGGAGCCGTGTAGTGAACACCAATACGATGAAATCGTGGCCCTGGCAAAAAACCCCGGTTTTCAGGTGCCGATACACATGATCGGCATGGTGACAGATTCTTTAGATCGGGACACGGTAGAAAGCCTGGCGACCGCTACCGGAGGGCTGTGGGCCATCGGTGAGCAGGCCGAGCTAGGCACCCTGTTCAGGCAGGTCGTGGCGGGGTTGAACAACCAGTGGTTGGCGACGGCGAGCCTGGATGGGCTTGAGGCGGGCGAGTATACCGCCCGGCTAGAGGTGACCGTGAACGACAGCGTGCAACTGGTCGCGGAAGCAGTGACGTTTGAAGTGACTGGCGCGCAGCGGCCAACGGCTACTCCCACCCCGGTGATTGCGATTAGGGAGTTGACGCACCAGATCGACTCCGTTAACCAGCAGATCATATTTGATTTTACCGTTGAGGGGAGCGAGTATCTTCACAGTTACCGCGTGGAGTTTGTGAAGGACAACCAGGTCGCCCTGGCCGGGTTTGAAGAAGTCGCTCCCGGCGCACATGGGACCATTGCGGTCTCGGGCGAGGGGCTGAAGACAGGGCGGTACGAAGTCACTGTTTATGGGCTGGATATAGACCGGCGGGTGCGGGCTTACACCGTGACGACGGTGGTCTATAATGAGCCGACCATCACCCCGTCACCGACGCCGACCGCCAGCCTGACGGCGACCGCAACCTCCACGCCCTCCCCGACGCAGACGCTCATCGCGGTCGCTATCAACGACTTCAGGATCGACGAGACGGATCAGGAGTTTATCCTGGCTGCCAGCATCGTCGGCGAAGAGGCGATCAACTCCTATCGCTTAGAGTTCCTCGACGCCAGCCGCCAGGTGAAGTGGCGCGGCGAGTACTACGCGCACCCCGAACGCATCCCCTTCACAGAGGCGGCTTTGGCGGCGGGGCGGTATGCCGTGATTCTCTTCGCGCTCGACCAGAACGGCCAGACCCTCGCCAGGGCGGAGAGCACCATCACCCATAACCCGCCCCCCAACGTCAGCCCCACCCCGCTCAGGCCGACCATCAGCTTTGACGCGCAGCCCGGCCCCAGCGGGCAGCTCTGGGACTATGTGCTGGCGGTCACGGTAGAACCGCTGGAAGCGGTCAGCCTGATTCGCTCCTACGGGGTCGGCATCTACAGCGAGCGCACCAGCGTGCGAGAGCGGTTCGCGGAATACGGGCCGGAGACGGCGTTGCCCCTGTCTTTTGAAGGCCTGCCGTCCGGCAACTACACCGTGCGCCTGGTCGCGGTGGGCGACGACGGGCGCGAACTGGCGCGCGCCGAGGGGCGGATCGCTTTCCTCCTGCCGACCGATACGCCCACACCCACGCTAACTCCCACCGCCACCCTGACTCTCACGCCCACGCCGCCCATCATTATCGTCGAGATCGACAGCATCGAGGTGGACGAGGCGCAGCCGACGGAACTGTACCTGCTCCTGGATGTCACAGGCTGGGAGTACGTATGGAAGTATCGCGTCGAGCTTCGTAAGGGAATCCGGTTGATCGGCGACGCGGAGTACGACCCGCCCGGTGATGACGTGCTTCCCTTCTCGCTGGGCGATGTCGGCCCCGGCGACTACACGATCAAGGTGATCGCGTTGGACTCGAACGGGATGCGCCTGGCGGAGAGCGAGCCGGTCAGCTACCAGATCACGCCCACGCCTACCCCCAGCCCTTCGCCCACGCCGGTGATCGCGGTCGAGTTTACGCTGCAAAAGAGCGAGACAAACCCCTGGGAATACAACCTGTTGCTTACCGCTCAGGGCCGCGAGTTCATCCACAACTACCGAGTGGATGTCTTTAGTCCAGGTGGGATGCTCGTCAAGCGGGTCGAATATGCGCCGCAAGATACCCTGACCTTGTCTCTGGAGGGCCAGGCGCAGGGGACGTACACCGTGCGCCTCATCGCGTTGGACGAGCAGGGGCGGGAATTGACCCGCTTCGAGGGGCCATTGGAACACACCCTGCCTCCTACCGAGACTCCCACGCCTACTCCGACCGAGACGCCCACGGTGACGCCGACGCCAGCCCCCGTCGTGAACAACATCGGCGTCGAACCGGACCCTGATAAGCCAGGGGATTTAATCCTGACTTTGGATGTGACCGGGACAGAGAACGTCTATGGCTATCGTGTGGAGGTCACCGACAGAAACAGCGGCTTGAAGCAACGCACGCTCGAACTTGAACCGCCGGCGGACAACAAAGTGCCGTTGTCGATGACTGGCATCGAGGCCGGCCAGTATAACATCAGGGTGATCCCTCTGAGCGAGGACAGACGGCCAGCCGGTCAGCCTGGCGAGGTTGCCATCAGCTACACGCCGCCGCCGCCGCCGATCACCCCAAGCCCAGAGCCGACGCTCACGCCCACCGTCGCGCCAACGCCCACGCCGGTTGGACCTGTCGAACAGGTGCGCCTCTGGGTGAGCGAGAACCCTGCGGCTATCTTGTTGCTGGTGGTGGTCTTCGTGGCGGCGGTGGCGGCCCTGGTGATGCTCTTGCACGGCTCGCGCAAGCCACAGCCGGTCCCCGGCTATATCGACCCGCTGACCGGCGCGGTGGGCGGGGCGCAGCAGGGGCCGTCGTTGGTCCCACCGACGCCCTCTCTGGATGGAGAACGCACTAACCCTGAACCCTGGGTGGTTGTTCCGCGCGCATATGTGATCGTCCGGGAATCGCCGGACAAGAACGTGGAAGGGCGCACCTTTGAAGTCAAGAAGACGCCGTTCCGCATCGGGCGCAAGGGCGCGGACCTGGACCTGCTGATCGGCGGCGATGACCGCGTCTCACGCCAGCACGCCGAAATCCGCTATGAAAATGGCAGGTTCATGCTTTATGATAAGAGCAGTTTGCATGGGACGATCCTGAACAACATGCGGATCACGGCCCCAACGCCGCTCCCCAGCGGCGCGCAGGTCGGGTTTGGGCCGGCGACGAAAGTGGAGTTTCATGTCGAGGAAAGCGGCTTTGACGCCGATAAGACAAATCCGGCTCTCTTTTAGTAGGAGCAGAAGGCGATGCAGACGACCGAGCAACGGATGCCCGGCCTGGATGTCGCACACCTGACTGACATCGGCGGGCGCGAGCAAAACGAGGACTCCACCCTCGTCTTTATCCCGCCGGGAGGGTCGCCGAGGGCGGCCAAGGGGGCGCTTTTCGCGGTCGCCGACGGCATGGGGGGGCCAGGCGGGGGGGCGGTCGCCAGCCAGTTGGCCCTCGAAGAACTGAAGCGCGCGTACTACGAAGGTCCAGACGAAGGGGGGCCGGGGGCGCAACTGGCGCAGGCGTTGGAGACGGCGAGTTTCCACGTGCGCCAGCGCGGCGAGGAACTCGGCAAGCCGCGCATGGGCACCACCGCCGCCGGCCTGCTCCTCTTGCCCGGCGGCGAGGCGGTCGTGTTCAACGTTGGCGACTGCCGGGTTTACCGCATTCGCGGCGATTACATCGAACAGCTCAGCCGCGACCAGAGCGTTATGGATGCCCAGGTCGCCAGCGGCATCGTCTCCGTTGAAGAGAGTAAAGTTCACCGCAACCCCAATGTTACGGCCTACATCGGCCAGCCGACGTCCCTCACGCCCCTTATCCGCCGCGAGCAGGTGCGCGCTGGCGACCGTTTCGTCATTTGCAGCGACGGCCTGTGGGGGCCGGTAGACCCGAACGAAATTCTCCAGATCGCGCGGCGCGCCAATGCCGAGGCTGCGGCCAAGAAGCTCATCGAGCAGGCCAAAGCGAATGGGGCGCGGGACAACATCACGACGATTGTCGTGAACTTCGGCGCGCCGCCCGCGCAGCGCTGGGTTAGGCTCTTCGCGGCCCTTGCGGCAGCCCTCGTGATTCTTCTGGCGTTAGCGGTGGTGCTGCTTCTGGTCGCCGGGAACGGCTTGCCCATCGCCTCCGCGCCCAGCGCCACGCCGACGTTGACGCTGACTCCCTCCGCTACTGCCACATCTACGCCCACACCGATCCCGACGAACACAGTGCCGGTCGTCCTGGTGTTCCCATCCAACACGCCCACCATCACGCCGACCTTTACGCCTACGCCTACCCCTACCGTGACCGCTACGCCGACCGACACACCCACGGCGACCTTGACGCCAACCCTGACTTCTACGCCAACGGCGACCTTCACGGCTACGGCGACCTTCACCTTCACGCCCAGCCGCACCCCAACCCCGACGCGCACCCCACGCCCGCCTACTTCCACCGCCACTTTTACTTTTACGCCCACCGCCACGGCTACACCCACTGACACGCCGACCAATACCCCGACCTGGACGCCGACCAACACGCGCACCTACACCCCCACGCCGACTTACACGCCCACGCCGACCGACACGTCTACCCCGACGCCCACCAACACCGCCACGTCTACCCCCACGAGCACCGATACCCCGACCGCGACGCCCACGAATACGGCCACGCCAACGCCTACCGCGACCGATACCCTCACACCGACCGAGACCCCAACGACGACGCCCACCGTGACGCTTACGCCGACCGAAACTCCTACGGCGACGCTGGTGCCGACGACCGCACTCCCCACGCCGAGCCGGGACCTGATGGAATACCCGGTCTTGCCGTTCATTGACGCGAGGACGCGCCTGTTGGTGGACGGCAACGCGCGCCTGCGCGCGGAGGGGCTGCTCACGTTCGTGCGCGTGGGGAGCGAGCAGGTGGGGGCGCTGCTGCACGACCCGGAGCGGATCGCGGCAACGCTCGACCTGACCCAGGAACAGGACCGCGCGCGGCTGACGGCGATGCGCCTGCTGGGCTATAGACGGGTGGACCTGAGCGCGACGAGCTTCAACGCGCCGGGGAAGTTCTGGACGCTGAACGATATGCTCAGCACAACGGCAACAGAAGGTCGGGCGGAGTGCCAGCCCGGCGAGACGCTGCTGGCGTGCGAGTTGCGGGTGAACCAGCCGGCGGCGGCGTTCATCATGGCGAGCACAGGCGACATCCAGGAGCACGAGCCGGAGGGGTTCAAGCAAGCGCTGGCGCAGGTGATCGAGATCACGAGGCAGCAGGGGGTAGCGCCGGTGCTGGTGACGATGCCGGACCTGCCGGGGTTGCGTGAACGGGTGGCGGTGTATAACGGCCTGGTCGTGGAGGTGGCGGGGGCGCAGGAAGCGCCGCTGTGGAACCTGTGGCGGGCGTTGCAGGGGTTGCCCAACGGGGGGTTGGTGCTGGGCGACACGCGGCTGAGCGAAGAGGCGAAGCGGGTGCGCGACGTGTCGGCGCTGGAGGTGCTGCGCGCGCTGTACCCCTACGATGCGGCAGTCAAAGAGAGAAACACAAACCTGCGCCCTGGGCCGTGCACGAGCTATCGGCCTGAAATAGCAAGTTTGCCAAATGGCGCACGATTGACCGTGCAGGGGCGGATCGAGTGGGATGGCTGTGGAGCCTATCGCGTGTGGTACCATGTACGCGATGAACAGGGCCAAGAGGGCTGGGTGTACTCAGACCTGGTGGAACTGTACGCCGACCCGGCAAGCCTGCCGGTAATCACCGAGGCCCCGCCCAGGTCAGGGCAGAACCCGCCGGAACCGCCTCCCGATCAGCAACCAGAGCCAACCCTTAGGCCGTCGCCAGAGGCGTCTTCCTCTGAGGGGGCACCCGAGGGCGAGCCTCCCCCTCCTCCTTCAGGTGAGAACAAGTAGATGAACCTGGGGGACGTGTTTAGCCTGGCGGGGCAACGGCTGGGCGCCTACGAACTGATCGAGATCATCGGCGCCGGCGGGATGGCGGTGGTATACCGTGCGCGGCACACCGCGCTGGAGAGCGAGGTGGCGGTGAAGGTGATGCAGCGCCACCTGACGCTGGATGAGACGTTCGTGGAGCGGTTCCAGCGCGAGGCGCGCATCGTGGCGCGGCTGCGGCACCCGCACATCGTGCGGGTGTACGACTTCAGCACGGACCGGGGGATCAGCTACGTGGTGATGGACCTGCTGCCGGGGGGGACGCTGACGCAGCGGTTGGGGCAGGCGGGGGCGTTCACGCTGGAGGAGGCAGAGCGGCTGCTGGCGCAGGTGGCGGACGCGCTGGACTACGCGCACAGCGAGGGAGTGATCCACCGCGACCTGAAGCCCAGCAACGTCATGTTTGACCGGCGAGGGGATGCATTCCTGGCCGACTTCGGGATCGCCAAAGTGTTGGGCGGCGGCACGAGCCTGACCAAAGCAGGGGTGGGTCCGGGGACGCCGGAGTACATGGCGCCGGAGCAGTGGGAGGGGAAGGGGGTTGATGGGCGCACCGACCTGTATGCGCTGGGGGTGATGCTTTACCAGGTGTTGACCGGGCGGCTCCCCTTCGAGGCCGACACCCCGCAGGCATTGATGTACAAGCACTTCCGGGAGCGTCCGACGCCGCCGACGCAGTGGCGTGGGGACCTGCCGCGCGGGGTGGTGAAGGTGTTGGAGCGGGCGCTGGAGAAGCAGCCGGGGAAGCGGTTCCAGAGCGGGCAGGCGATGGTGGTGGCGTACACGGCGGCCATTGGAAAGGAGCCGCAGCCGCGCGCCGCCAAGCTCCCGGCGGCGGCCACGCCCCCGCGCGTGACCCCGCCGCTAGTTTCCGTAGGGGAGTCCGGGGCGCGAGGGCGGCACGCAGGCCGGACGGTGTTGATGGCGTTGATTGGGCTGGTGATCGTGGCGACGATAGGAATTGGGGGGATGTTGCTGTTGCCTTCTATCGGGCAACCGCCGGCGACGGCAACGATCGCTCCTACGGCGACCTTGACCGCGACACTCACGCGGACTCAAACACCACGCCCTACGGACACCTATCTGCCTGTCGTGGTGTTCCCGTCCAACACGCCGACCATCACGCCCACGACCACACCGACGCTCACAGCCACGATGACCTCCACATCGACATTGACGCCTACCTGCACACGAACGCCTACACCGACGTGCACGCTCACACCGACGCGCACTCCCACGTTGACGATCACCCCCAGCCCGACCCGGACGCGCATCCCGGCGCGGACGCTCATCCCCACCCCGCCGATGACCCCAAGCCGGAGCGTACAGGATTTCGCTCCTTATGACATCTCTTGGTTCGATCCAGCGACGCTCAGCGCGCCGGGCGCCCGGCAGATTACTTTTACGCGGGTTGGGAGCCGGGAACTGGCTGACACGATACTACGCAGCCCGGACCAGTTGGACGCGCGGTTAAGCGTGCAGACGCACCGGACCATGATGCGTTTGCTGGGCTTCGGCAGAGCAGAGCTAACCGACACCAGTTTCCAGGCGGCCAGCTACGCGGCGGGGCCTGGCTGGACCTTGAGGGATGTCCTGGATCCCTTTCGGGTTGCAGAAGTGGCAGTAGAGGCGTGTAATCCCGGCGACACGCCGTTGATGTGTGAGTTGCAGGCGGCCCAGCCAGCAGTGGCGTTCATCATACCGAGCGCCTATGATGCTGAAAAGCGCCAGCCCGACGCTTTCCGGGACGATCTGGCGCGCATTGTCGAAATCACCAAGCAGCTAGGCGTTGTGCCGGTGCTGACGACGATCCCGGACCGGGTGGATGCGCCAGTGCTCGGCGGCTGGGTTTCGGTGTACAATGGAGTGGTTATCGAAGTCGCCCAGACGCAGCGCGCGCCGCTGTGGAACCTGTGTGTGACCGTGCAGGCGAGAGCGCCTGAGGCCTGGCTGACGGACGAGGGGCTGCGCCTGAGCGACGAGGGCGTGCGCAGGCGGGATTTGTCCGCGCTGGACGTGCTCCGCGCCCTGTACCCCTATGATGCCGTAGCAATAGACGGGCCGGAGAATGCCCTGCGCGCGGGGCCGTGCACGAACTACCCTGGCCTCAGGCTGTTAGCAAGTGACGAGCGGTTAGTCGTGGAAGCGCGGTGGACAGCGGACTCGTGTATCGACTACCAGCGCTGGCTGCTGGTGCGAGGCGAAGACGGACAGACAGGATGGGTAGCCGAACCGGCGGTTGAGCTGTATGTTGACTGGGAAGCCTTGCCATCTGCGAACCCGGACCTCATCTCACCGACGCCTGTGCAGTCCCCTTGATGCGCGTGGAGGTCACATGAAATGAGTTTTGACGGAATAATGGACCTGTCAGGGCGCACGCTGGGCGCTTATCAACTCATCGAGATCATCGGCACCGGCGGCATGGCGGTGGTGTACCGTGCGCGCCAGATCGCCCTGGGGCGCGACGTGGCGGTCAAGATACTGCCGCCGCATCTGGCGCTGGACCCCAACTTTGCCGAGCGCTTCCGGCGCGAGGTGGCGACCATCGCTCACCTGGAGCACGCGCACATCGTCCCGGTCCACGACTATGGGATGCAGGAGGGCATCACTTTTGTCGTCATGCGTTTGTTGGCCGGCGGCTCATTGTCAGACCGGCTGCGCATCTTCCGCCGACCGTCGCTCAGCGAAACCAGCACCATGCTGACGCACGTCGCCAGCGCGCTGGATTATGCGCACAGCCGGGGCGTGATCCACCGCGACGTGAAGCCGGGCAACGTCTTGCTCGACCAGAATGGCGACGCTTACCTGGCCGACTTCGGCATCGCCAAGCTGCGCGAAGCCGATCAGGGCGCAGCCACGCGCGGCGTCGGCACGGCGGGGTACATGGCCCCTGAGCAGGCGTTGGGCAAGCCGCTTGACGGGCGCGCGGACCTTTACAGCCTGGGCGTGCTGGCGTTTCATGTGGTGACCGGGCGCCTTCCCTTTGAAGGCGATACCACGTCGGTCATCTATCGGCATGTCTACGAGCCGCCTCCCTCGCCGCGCGAGTTCGATCCCCTGCTGCCGGAATCGATCGAGCAGGTGTTGTTCAAGGCGATGGCGAAGCAGGCAGCGGATCGGTTCCAAAAAGTGGGAGACTTTGCGAAAGCCTTCGCCACGGCCATTCGGGAAGCGCCCGAAACGCTGCACCCGCACGAAACAACGGGCTTCTTTACCTTTTCCCTGCCCCGGCCTTCTGCGCCGCTGGGGGCGACTACAGCCGACGCTGTGGGTATGCCTCCGCCTCCGGCGCGCACGCCAATGCCCAGCCGACCCCCCTCGGCAGCGCCCTCATCACCGCAGGGGTCTATTCTTCAGCGCCGGCAGGTGATATTGCCGATTGCGGTGCTTATCCTTACCCTGATCGCTTTGGCCGTCGGACTGTTCATCAGCGCGTCTTCGGGCCGCACCGGGGATTTGGAACAGACCGAAACCGCGCTGGCCATGCTTCAGGCGAGCCTGACGGCAGCGGCGCAGCCTACAGCCACGCCTACCACGCCGGTGGTCTACGTGTTTCCCAGCAATACGCCTTCTGAGACCGCCACCCCGACCGCGACGGCTACCCCGTCACAGACCGATACGCCCACGTTCACCGACACGCCAACCGTGACGGCTACGCCGTCACAGACCGATACCCCGGTTGAGCTTGGGCCGCCGGGCGGGACGCCGGTCGCCGCTTCCGAGACGCCGACCACGACGGCTACGCCGTCACAGACCCACACGCCCACGTTCACCGACACGCCGACCTTGACGCCTACGGACACGCCGACGGCGACGGCCACGTCCACCGCTGAACCGACGCAAATGACGACGCCCACGGGCCAGATCGTCGTGGTACTGCCCAGCTCTACGCCTACACCGGCGCCAACCGATACGCCGACCCTCACCGCCACGCCCACGCCGAGCGTCACGCCGACGAATACGCCAACCGAGACGCCGACGCTGACGCACACACCGTCGGCGACTGCCACGCGCACCTCATCCCCTACCGCCACCGACACGTCAACGCCAACGCCTGACCTGATTGCGACCGCCGTCGTGGAGACGGCTGCCTACATCCGGGCGGCTACGGCTGAGGCCTTCGCTTTGCAGCAGACCGGTACTGCTCAGGTCGCCGCTTTCCAGACCGCGGTCGCCGAAGCGTTGGCCGGTACGGCAACGGCGGCGGCGCGGGCGCTCACGGAAACGGCAGCCGCCTGGACGCCGACGCCGAGCGATACGCCCACCTCCACACCAACCGACACGCCGACGCCGAGCGATACCCCCACGTCCACGCCGACCGCTACGTCGACGCCTATGCCGACCCAAACCCCGACTTTCACCCCAACCAAGACCCCTACACTGACGCGCACTCTCACCACCACCCCTACCGTGACCCTCGCGCCAACGCCTACGCCCGATTACCCCCGCACGGCAACTGTTGAGGCCGCTACGATCCAGGCAGCCACGCACGCCGCCGAACAGACCGCTACGCAGGGTGCGGCAATTCGGACAGCCACCGCTCAGGCTGCTGCGCAAACGATTCAGGCCGCGACCGTCCGGGCGTTGGCGAACCGGACGGCCACCGCGCGCGCGGACGCCACCCGGACGGCGTTGGCGCGAGCGCTGACGCAGACGGCAGCCGCGAATCAGGCCGCAACCGCCCAGGCGTTGGCGAACCGGACGGCCACCGCGCGCGCAGACGCCACCCGGACGGCGCTGGCGCAGTCGCTTACCCAAACGGCAGCCGCGAGGCCTCCCGTCAGCCCGGACGACGACCCCTCAAGAATCATTGACTTCCTGGTGCGGGAGCGAGCGCTGAGCAGCAACCGAGGGACGCTGCTGGAGGGTGTGGACTCGCAGATAACCGTGCGCTCAGGGGACTCTGGTTATTCCAGTGAACGAGTCATCAGATTGACTGATCGAACTGATTTCGTGATTAGCGCAGACGTAACGTTGTCAGGGACGAGTGTAAGCCCGGAAAATGCCGGGTGCGGATACATATGGGAGATTGAGCAAGATGACTTCTTCTTCTTTGCTGTCACGAACGCAGTCTACGCAGCGTTTCGTAATCAGGGTGGGAGGTGGGTGCAACTCGCGCAGAGGGAAGCTCTACCGAACTTATGGGACAGAGAGGATGCGAAGCATCTGATGCTTGCGCGGAGTGAGGGCAGGCTCTTCTTCTACGTCAATGGCGAGAGGGTCTTAACAGTTGACGGGGATGTTTTCGCCTGGGGGCAGCTTTGGACAATGGAGAATACACGTGGCGTAACCTGCGCGTTTAGAAACTTATGGGTGTGGGAGGGTACACGCTAAGCCGCTGGCAGGCCAACGGGATTATGCTTGAAGCCTCCGCGCGCGAATGTTTTGCAGAATGGGGGCAGGCGTCTGAAACACGCGCCCTATGTTTACCAGCCGCTTGGCGGCGGAAAAGGCGAAGGCCCAAATCCAGAACGGATTTGGGCCTTGTTTTATTGACGGCTTGCTGAGTGTGGGTTAGCTGTCGCCAAAGGGGCTGATGCCGCCGCCCGGGCTATAGGGGAGACCCGCCGCCTTATCCTCTTCGGTCAGTTCGGGCGCAGCGCCCGACACACCCGGAGCGACAATTTCAGGGAAGCTGGTGTGATAGCTGGGATCGCCCCCTGTGCTGGTGCCATAGTCCCCGCCGCCGGCGGTGGGGTCGCCGTATTGCGACGGCATGAAGTAGTACTCTTCAAGCCCAGCCGCCTCGATAGCTTCCTCGGTGGGGAAGAACCAGGCGCGCACGTGCGCGTTACAGTAGGCGTTTAGTGGCTCGTTGTTAATCTGCTGTCCCTGCGCCACCGCGATGGCGCCAATCTGGCGACCTTCAGGCTGGAACACCTCCCCGAAGTACGAGTAGATGCGGATCGTCCCAGCGACGGGAGCCGGGTTGGTCGTGAACAGGTTAAACGAAGTGAAGCACTCAGGCGCAGGTACGGGCGGCTGCACGCCCTGACCGGTGGTGCAGTCATATGTAATATGCGCCATTGTGCTGCCGACGTAAAGCCGCAGCGTGACCGTATTGTCGGCGGGTGGAGTATAGTCCAGGGAGAATCCCCACCAGATTGGGCTATAGGGTAGTTGATTGGAAAAGACGTATTCTGCGGACAGAGGGCCAGTAAAATCAGCGTTATCGAAGAACTGATATCGGCGCGTGGTGTCGTCACCGGGGTCGAAGCTGACTTGAAACTCACCGTATGCCCACCCGCAGCTTGAGTATTCCTGGAGAATCGTAGGGCCCGAGAGAAACACTACCACGGCCTCGGCGAGGCTCGCGGTCAGAACGACGAAAGCGAAGACAAGAGCAACGGCGAACAGTCTCCTCAGTCTGGCGGTCATGATAATCTCCTTTTTGTTAAGGAACAGGGGAAGATGAGCAAAGCGGCGTAGAGGATTTTGCCGCACGCCCGGTCTCAGTGCACACCCCCCTAAACCAGCAAGAAACCGTCTTTATTATATCATAACAAACAAACTTGACAAGCCGCTTTCTGAGGAATCGTGTTAAATCCCCGACAGTTGGTTGTTAGGGAAAGATAAGTACACTATTGAAATAGATTATTTTTAATAAACTTACGAAAAAAGCATCAGGGGGCCGTCAGAATCCACAAAAGGATTACCGCTTCATTATCATTGACGAGTTCGCCGAAATGGTCAACAAGCTGCCGGAGTTTAAATCGACCCTGAACAGCGTCGCCCGGCTGGGGCGCGCGATGGGGGTCCACTTGATTCTGGCGGCGCAGCATCCTGAGGGCGTGGTCAGTGAGCAGATTCGCTCCAATATGAAGTTCCGCATCTGCCTGCGCGTCGAATCGCCGGC
Organism: Anaerolineae bacterium; assembly: GCA_034435135.1. GTDB lineage: Bacteria > Chloroflexota > Anaerolineae > Aggregatilineales > JAFGMM01 > JAOSJO01. The sequence continues at coordinate 26,076 of DAOTXU010000096.1, forward strand.
GGCCAGCCGCGAGATGCTGCGCCGGCCCGACGCCGCCTACCTGCCGGGCGATATTCCGGGCCGCGCCTACCTGCAAATCGGCGAGCGGATGGAGCTTTTCCAGGTCGCCTACGCGAGCGCCGACTACGACGCCCGCCCGTCGGCGCAGTTGCCGGCGATTCGCTTCCTCAGCCACCATCCTGCAAATATGAAACAGGATCAGTTTGCGCTTGAGCTGTTGCGCAACGTCGTGATTTTCGGCGCTTCTGGTTGGGGAAAGACTGTCTTCCTGCGCACCCTGATCGTCAGCATGGCCGCCGCCTACGCGCCGGTGGAGTTGCACTTTTACCTGTTGGAGTTTGGAGGCCGCGATCTCGAAGTCTTCCGCGCCTTGCCCCACGTCGGCGACATTATTCTCCCCGCGCAAGGAGAGCGCGTGCGTCGCCTGTTGCGTAAGCTCGGCAATGTGATGGAAGAGCGCAAGAACCGGCTCAGTCAGGCGCGCGCCGCCAACATCTATACTTACAACATGGTGGTCGGCATACGATGGACCAGATTCCCCATGTGGTCGCCGCCACGCGGCTCTCGGATCGGTTAGGGGACCTCAACCAGGTTTTGCGCGACCTGGGCCAGGTGTTGCGTCAAGAACTGGAATGGCGCAACCGCTGTCGCCAGGAGGAGCCACGCGCCGCCTTCCCGGAGGTTTTCGTGATTATGGACGACTATGACCTGCTCGGCGCGGCGCTGACGGCAGGCCCGGCAGGGTTCAGGGAACTGGGAAGCCTGGCGCGCCAATATGGGGAAGAGCTGCACTTTGTGGTCGCCATGACGCTGACCGGCAGCAGCCTGCCGGCAGCCGCTGACGACCTCATGAAACAGGTCGCTACTTCCCGATACGGCTTAGAAAGTGTTTGAAAAGCCCCCTCACCCCCTGTCCCCCTCTCCCGTATGACGGGAGAGGGGGCAAAGATACCCCAAATCTGGGTTTATAATCCCCTCTCCCCTTGTGGGAGAGGGGATTTAGGGGTGAGGGGAAGCAAGGGCGACCTTTTCAAACACATTCTAAATCCCCTCTCCATAAATGGAGAGGGGACTTTCCAGACCTCTGCTCCTCCTCCAGCGTCCGCGCCGCACGCGGCATATGTGCACCATGAATGGAGAGGGGACTTTCCAGACCTCTGCTCCCCCTCTCCGTTTACGGAGAGGGGGCTAGGAGGTGAGGTAAACAGAGAAATGGAAAGCTCTATGTGCAATCGCTCAAACGCGGGCGTTGCGCTATTCCGGCTTGCTCAGGCGCGCGCGGCGCGCGGCCAATTCTGCGTCCACTTCATCCGGGCTGGGGCCTTCGTCCGGGATTGCCGGCCAGGGAGGCTGCTGCCCCTCGGCCTCCGCCTTCCAGGTCTGCGCGGTGTCCATCGTCTGCTCGGCTTCTTCGATGTTCTGCCGCGCCTTGCGCAGCGCGTCGGTGAGGCGTTGCACCTCCGGGAGTCGTGGTTTTTCCTCCGCCGGCGCTGCGGGCGCCTCTTGGACCGCCTCCGGCGCGCCGGGCTTGAGCATCTCCGGCGGCAGACGATAGCGCTCCGGTTGGGCAGGGGGCGCGGCTTCCTTCGGCGCTTGGGCGGGTGCGGGTTGCGCTGAAGCCGGCGCTTTCGCGCGCTTCGGCTCCGGAGTCGGCGCGGGCTTCTTGGCCTTTTTCGCCGGGGTTCGTCTTGGCTTCGGCGCTGCCTCCGCGCGCGCCAGACGCCCCTCGGCTTCGACCTGGGAGCGCGCCGGCTCCGGTTCAGGTTCTTCGTCGGCGCTCACTTTGATGCGCACTGTCTTTGAAGGGCGCGGCGGTTCGGCGCGCCGCGGTTCGGGTTGGCGGACCTCGGCGGCGGGCGGCGGTTGGACCGGTTGCGTCTCCGGCTCGACCTCCTTTTCAGCCTTTTTGACCTGTTCGACCTGCTTGCGCCGCTCGATATCGCCCACCAGCGAGTCGAGATAGTTGACCTGGGAGATCAGGTCGGCGGCGGCGACCCGGTGCTGCTGAAGCTGGTGTTCCAGCATGTCGGCGCGCTGTTGGAGCCGCTTGAGCCGTTGCACCAGGATGCGCGCGCGGGCGTTATCGCCGGCGGCGACGGCGTTGTCGGCGGCGAGGTCGATCTCTTCGATCTCCAGCAGGAGCTTTTGCAATTCGGCGTCGAGCTTGTCTTCGTAAGCCAGCGCCTCGTTGACCCGCCCGCGCAGCGCGTCAACTTCGTAGTCCAGTTCTTGGCTCCGGGGCAGCGACACATCCGGCAGGCGGTCGCCGATCTCGGAGACGAAATCGTTAATGCCCGAACGCACCAGAAGGCTGAGCTTCTCAATAAGACTTTTCGCCATCGCGCCCTCCGCCTCTCTCCATAAAACCAGCGTTCATTTTACCATAGCGATAACGCTATGCTACTGCTATATTCCTCGCCAATCACGGTCAGTATGAGGAGGAGACCATGAAACGCTACACCCCAATTTCTATCGCTGCGCTGGCGGTGCTGGCGGCGTTCGCGGTCGGCGGCGCAAGCGCGGGCCGGCTCAACGCGCCGCCGCCGGACTTCCCCTGGTCCGTCGTGGACCTGACGCACAAGATCAAGCCCGGCATCCCAATCTGGCCCGGCGATCCGGAGTACCGCCTGACGCCCTGGGCGACTTTTGAAGAGGACGGCTACTTCCTCAACGAGGTCGCCATCGGCGAGCACAGCGGCACGCACTTTGGCGCGCCGGTCCATTTCCATGAGGGCGCGCCCGACGCCTCGACCTTCACCGCCGAGGATTTGGTCGTGCCGGCGGTCGTAATCGACGCCAGCGCGGCGGTCGGCGACCATGCCGACTACGCGCTCAGCCTGGATGAACTTGTGGCGTGGGAAACGGAGCACGGCCAGATCGCCGCCGGGAGCGCGGTGCTCCTGCGCACAGGCTGGGATCGCTTTTGGGAGGATCCGGACGCCTACTTTGGTTTTGACGCCGAGGGTGGCCTGCACTTCCCCGGCTTCGGCGCGGAAGCGGCGCGGTTCCTGGTTAACGAACGCAAGGTGGCCGGCCTGGGCATCGACACACACGGCATTGACCCCGGCGCAGACGAAGAATACATCCCCAACACGGAGATGCTCGGCGCGGGCGGCTTCCACCTGGAGAACCTGACCAATCTGGGCAGTCTGCCGCCCACCGGCGCGGTGCTGGTGATCGGCGCGCTGCCGATTGAGGGCGGCTCCGGCGGGCCGGCGCGGGTGATCGCGCTCGCACCGAAGGGGGAGTAAGAACAACCGCAGGGGCGCAGCAGCCTCTCCCCGTCAAGAGGGCACCGCGCCCCTTTAAACGTGGGCTATACCCAGAATGAGCACAGGAATGTCAATGTCTGCGACGCCGCGATGTTCAAGGTCCCAGACAAACTGCTCGAAGTACGAAACTCCAGTAGACATCTCGTCAGCAAGCTCTTTAATAGGCACAATCTCAACTCCCACGTCGATGATGCCGTGATTGTGAAATATGGTCATCTTCGCGGCAACGTTGTAAACCATGAAAGCATACTTGCCGAATTGGACTTCTATGCCGATTTTGCGTTTCACAAAGTCCATTTCTCGAAAAGCGCCCTTCACCGATTGGGCAGGCGTATAACCAGGGGCATAGTACTGTGCCGGATATTCGCAAAAGATCCGAATCTGTTCCCACTCTCTTTTTTTGAATTCATCCTTGAAGGCTTTGTTTAGGGAGATTGGGCTATACAGATTCCTGCCCACCATTGTCTTTTCTTTGCTCGCCTTGACGCGGTGCTTGGCGGCATCTACGGCAGCAATTACGTCCTCAATATCATGTAGCTCCGAGGCGAAGTCCGCTTCAAGAACTTCTTTTCCACCCTTGAACGAGTAGACGCCAGCGATAATCACGTGCTCTCTTCCTCGTCGGTGTAGTGGCCTTCCCGTTTCCACTCGTCGGGTACCTGAGCCACCTTTTCTCTACCCGTAGGCGTATGCACAGGTCTCCCTAAAGGACGCGCTTTGAGCACGCCGCCGAAGAAGGCATCCAGGCGCTCACGGGCAATCTCGACATACTCAGTTTCCTTCTCGCTGCCTATTGCTCGCCGATCGTGCTTTACAGCAGCGATCAAGGTGCTCCCGACGCCTGCATACGGATCCAAGACCCAGTCTCCCTCATTTGTGAGCGCCAAAACACAGCGCTCGGCAAGCTCGACGGGAAATTGACATGGGTGAACTGTCTTCTCTGGATGATTCGACTTGACATTTGGGAAGTCCCAATACGCCTCTTCCCATTCGTCGGCGATCACCTCCCAAACATCTGATGGATTCTTCCCCTTTGGGTTTCCCGACAACTCCCCGCGATGCGGACCTTTGTAATGGCGTTTACCTGGATATTTGGATGGAACGCGCACCGCGTCCAGGTTAAAAGTATACTGGTCGCTCTTTGTGAACCAGAGAAGCGTTTCATACCTGCCGGAGAATCGTTTGGAGGCGTGCAACCCATGCCCAAAATGCCAGATAATTCGATTTCTCAGGCGCATCCCAAGATTCTTGAAAGTGTCGTAGTACAAAATATCAAGAGGGTAAACCTCGCCGTCTTCCACAAAGTTGCCGACTTGCCAACAAATGCTCCCATCTTTCCTGAGCACGCGGTGCAACTGCCTGATGGTGTCTGTCTGCGTTTCCAGATACTGACCAACGGAGACGCGATCCTCGTACTCTTTGCCCAGATTGTAAGGCGGCGACGTGACAATCAGGCTCACGATGCCGTCGGGCATCGCCTTGAGAAAATCATTCACATCACCGTGATAGAGCACGAGTTTAGCATCAGGATCGAAGCGAGCCGCAATTCGTGGCTCGCCAAAGAGCGGCAATCTTCCCTGCTGCATCAGCTTTCTTCCCCAGACCACTGCGAGAAAACATGCCAACTTAATGGGAGAATACTACGGCCCTACACCCCCGGCAAGTCCACGAGAACACCATGACGGTCAGCCGGGTGTTGCCGTTTTACGCCAGTTGCTCCAATGCGCGTCACACCGCCTCCAGCGCCGCGCCCGTCCTTTCGGTCCTGAATTCGCGTAACGGTCACAGCGATTGGTGACCGTCCACGACTTCGGCGTTTTCGTCGCCTGCGTGCTCAGACAGGTAACCGGCCACAAAGCCCGGCTCCTGCGCGAGCCGCAGCGCCTCGTCCGCGCCGGCGAGGTTCTCGCTCAGCGCGGCCTGCAACAACTGCCGCTGCACGTCGAGCAGTGCGCGGCGCTTGCGCCGTTCGCGCCACTCGCCGATCAGCCCGGCCACCGTGCCGATCATGCGCAGGAGCGTGTCGAGCACTTCGAGGAAGCGCTGCGCCTGCGCCAGCCGAAGCTCCAGCCTGCCCGCCCCAACGGGTAGCTTTGGCTCACTGGCGAGCACAGGCAGGCGTGTGGAGGGCGCCTCAGCATAGCTTCGCAGGTAGCCCGCGAGCGAGGTATCCAGCGCGCGGCGCTCGCGGTAGCGCTCCAGTTCCGGCCAGCCGGCGCGGAGGTGCAGGTTCTCGTCCCAACGCAGACCGAGCGGCGCGAAGGGATCGACCTCGTCCAGCAACGCGCGCCATCGCGGGTACACAGTGCTCCGCACGCGCGCCGCCGGGTCGGGGCCTGGATCAACGGTTTCGCCCTCAAGTGGGCGCGCAGCCTCGCCGCCGGTCCGGAGCGCCGCCGCGCCATAGCGCAGCGCGGCAATGCTCACCTGCAAGAGCAGGCCGCTCGTCGTGTGCGCTTCAAGATAACGAAACGTGTACAGCTTGAAGAAACGGTCGTATGGGATCAGCGGGTTCTCGCTCATCCTGCCTCTCCATCCCTGTAGGGCACGGCACGCCGTGCCCTATTTCTACCCTTCCTCATCCAATTGCAGCAGCGCCATGAACGCCTCCTGCGGCACCTCGACGCTGCCGATCATCTTCAGGCGCTTCTTGCCTTTCTTTTGCTTTTCAAGCAGCTTCTTCTTGCGCGTGATGTCGCCGCCGTAGCACTTCGCCAGCACGTCCTTGCGCAGCGCCT
>DAOTXU010000097.1:0-3658 GCA_034435135.1 Anaerolineae bacterium
TTCGGCTGATGCAGCAAGTGTCGTTTGCCCCTTATTGTAGTCCTACTAGGGGCTGAGAGAAACCAGGGCTTTTTTCACACAGAACTCAGGCTTGCGCCTGGATGGCGCGCCTGAGAAAGTGTTTGAAAAGCCCCCTCACCCCCTGTCCCCCTCTCCCTTATGACGGGAGAGGGGGCAAAGATACCCCAAATCTGGGTTTATAATCCCCTCTCCCCTTGTGGGAGAGGGGATTTAGGGGTGAGGGGAAGCAAGGGCGACCTTTTCAAACACATTCTGACATCAACCACGCCGGCGCCTTCAGACCGCTTCAGCCGGGAAGATCGGCAGGCAGGTCTGCGGTCGTCTCCTCCGATGGCGACGGGGAAGTTGTCCCCCCGACCTGGCGCGCGGCGCTCGCTGCGGCGCGGCGGATCGCCCCTCGGCGCGCGCCGTCGCGGCTGGCAGCCTGGCGTTCCTCGGCAGTGGCCGCGGGGCGAATCGCCAGCCCCGCTTTTTGCGCGCGCTCCAGACGTTTCCGGGCGCGGTTCAGGCGGCGCAGGGTCTCAGGGACGAGGGCGCGGTCGCGGTTGAGCCGGATGGCGTAGGACTCCTCGAGCATCGATACTGCCTCCGCCAGGTAAGGCACCTCGTCCATCAACAGGCTGCCCAGGAGGAAGAGCAGCGCCGCCCGGCCATCGGTGTCGCCGATTTGATACGCGATGTCGAGCGCCTCTTTGTACGCCTGGATGGCCGCTTCGCGCTGTCCCAGCGCCTCATTCGCCAGGCCGATGTTGCCGAGTTGCCGGCTCTGATCGTACAGGTCGCCCAACATGCGGGCAATGTCGAGCGCCTGGGTGTGCTGCCGGAGCGCGGCCTCCCAATTCGCCATGCGGCCATACGCCACGCCGATGTTGCCCAGCGCGTGCGCCTCGCCCTGGCGGTCGCCCAGCTCGCGGCGGATTTCGAGCGACTGCTGGTAATGGACAATCGCGGTTTCAGCCTCGCCCTCTTCCATATAGGCCAGGCCGATGTTGTTCAGGAAACCCGCCTCGTCGGCGCGCGCGCGGATGACCTGCGCGATAGAAAGCGCCTGACGGTAGTGTTCAATCGCCTCGTCGAAACGGCCCTGCCGGGCGAGGATCAGGCCGAGGCTGTTGAGATAGCCGGCCTCGCTTTGGCGATCTTGGGCGCGGCGCGCCAGTTCGATCGCGCGCCGGCACGCGGCCATCGCCTTGTCGTCGTCCCCCAATTCTTGATAAGCGGTCGCCAGGTAGCCAATCCAGTCGCGCTCGTGGCCGACCTCGCCTAACTCCTGACTGACGGTCAACGCCCGCGCCAGATAATCGGCGGCGCTGTCGGGTTCGCTCAGGTTCAGGGAGGCGATGCCGATCGCGCCCAACGCGCGTTCCTCGGTCTGGCGGTCGCCGAGCGCGCGGCTGCGCTCCAACGCCTGCCGGTACGCGCCGATAGCCAGTTCAAACTGGCGCGCCCGGCGATTCACATCGCCCAGGCACAGCAGCGCGTCGCACTCGCCCGCGTGATCCTCTGCCGCGCGGGCGATTTCAAGCGCCTGCTGATGCGCCTCGTGCGCCTCGTCAAGGCGACCCTGCTCGGCCAGTACGAGGCCGAGGTCGTTATAGGCCTGCACCAGTTGGGTAGTCTGGCTGGCTTTCTGCAACAAGGGGATCGCGCGCTGGTAAGCGGCGATGGTGTGGTCAACCCGGCCCAGGTGTGCAAAAGCCGCCCCCATGTTTGCCATAGCGACGCCTTCGGTGGCGGTGTCTTGCGCGCGGTGCGCGGCAATCGCCGCCTGGCGATAGTACTCCGCTGCCTGATCGTAGCGTCCACTTGCTTCGCACACCTGACCCAGCCGGTCCAGGAGACGACCCTCCATGAAGAGGTCACCGGTCTCGTGAGCGATCCCCAGGGCTTTGGAGTAGGCCGCCTCAGCAGATTCCAGTTCGTCGGTTGCCAGATACGTGTCGCCTTCCCTGACCAGCGCGCCGCCGGGCCAATCTGTCTCCGAGTGCGCGACCGACGGGGGCGCGGCGGCGGTCTCGACGGCGGTCGCGGGGACCGGCGCGGGTGCGACGCCGATGGCCGCGAGTTGTTCGCGCAGGCGCGCGTGGCCGTGAATGCTCAGTAACGCCGAACTTGCCAACGCTTCGCTGATAACGCCGACCTTGTGAACATCTCCGGCGCGCACCGCCCAGGCGAGCGCCCCTTGCAGGTTGCCCCACTCAGCATGGAGCGCCGCGTCGTCGCCGGCATGTCGGGTGCCATAGTCGGCGAGTGCAATCACGGCGCGTTCCTCGGCGGAGGCCAGGCGATCCATCCGCTCCAGCAAGGCGCGTGCGAAGCGGTACACCGCCGGGTGCGCCGTCAGGTAAGGTCGCCCGTCAACCGTCACCAGCCGGCCCAGGCCCCGATCCTCCAGCCGGGTCACCGCCTTCTGCACATATTCGGCGCTCAGGTCGGCGATCACTCCCAGGGTTTCCGGCGTCCCGCCGCCGGCGAAGGTTGCACCCAGCACCAGGATCAATGCCTGCCCGCCGGGCGTCAGGCGCTCGAAGGTCGCCTGAAGCGCGCCCTGGATGGAGTCCGCTGCGCCAGCGGCAGCCGAAGGAAGTGCGGCCAGAAGTTCGCCGGGGCCGAGTTTGACAAGCGCCGCCAGCCGCGCGACGACTTCAATCGCCAGCGGGTGATCCTCTAATAGCGCGCACAGCCGGTCTACGTCGTCGGCGTGCCCGCCCGCCACTAACCCGCTGTGGTGGTAGAAGAGCGCCGTCGCCGCCGGGCGGTTCAACCCCTCCACCGCGATGGGCGTCCAGGGGCCGGCAAACGGCTCATCCGCCAGCGCGACGACCGGCAAATCGCCAGCCGTTTTGCGAATGAACTCGCGCACGGCCTGGGCGTTGTGAACGTTATCGATGACGAGCATGGGCTTGTGTTTGGCGAACGTGCTCTGTGTGCGCGCGATCTGCGCTTCGGGGTTGGGCGCGTCCAGGATGCCGCGCACGTCGTAGGCCTGGCCCACCTGGTCGCACAGCGCGCCCAGGTCGTCAAGGCCGGCGTTCATCCATACCAGGCTGCCCTGCTGCCGGATGCGCAGCGCCGCCAGCGCCGACGCGATGGCCGTCTTGCCGATGCCCTCAGGTCCATGCAACAGCGCGACCGCATTGGCCGCAAGCTGGCGGCTGACGGTTTCGATAAGCTTCTCGCGCCCAAAGAAAGCGGCCAGCGGCGGCGTCGGCAAGTGACTTGCGTCGGTTGCCAGGATGCCCATAAAGGGGTAGCTCTTGAAAATCATGTGGCTCGTCACCGGGCTTTCATCAGGACTCATCCCATGCACTGACAAGACATAGCGGTTGTAGTATATCTAATCTTCAGACGTAATGGAAGTTGCGCGCTGTGCTGTCTCGGTTCGGTCGCTGGACTATTAACCAGGCCGGTTGCAGCGCCCTGTGACTCGCCCTACAATGTTCACTGGGGCACGGCGACTGCGAGGAGCGTGGTGCGACCGCACGCTGATTGCGCGTTTCCCTCAGAAAGTGTTTGAAAAGCCCCCTCACCCCCTGTCCCCCTCTCCCGTCATACGGGAGAGGGGGCAAAGATACCCCAAATCTGGGTTTATAATCCCCTCTCCCCTTGTGGGAGAGGGGATTTAGGGGTGAGGGGA
>DAOTXU010000098.1:0-3961 GCA_034435135.1 Anaerolineae bacterium
TAAAGCGACTGCTGGCTCAGCGTGGGCGAGGCGTACTCGTGCAGGTAGGTGAGGTCCGCGCCTTCCTCAACCACAACCAGGAGGTGGCCGAGCGTCGCGCCGGCCTGCGGCGCCCACATCACGCTGTGCGGCGGCAATTCGACGTGCACCCCGCGCGGGACGTACAGGAATACGCCGTGCGTCCACATCGCGGCGTTGAGCGCGGCGAACTTGCCGTCGGCGGGCAGAACCGCCTGCGTCATGAAGTATGCGCGCACCAGGTCGCCGTGCTGGATGAGCGCGGTGCCCAGGTCGGTGAAGATGACGCCCTGCGAGGCGAGTTCCTTCGCCATCTCGTGCGACACGGTCCGCTCGCCCACGTGGGCGACCATGCCGCCCTGCTTCTCGCCGATGAGCGGCGCGCGGTGCTCTTCGGGGATGTCGATCAACCCCACGCCGTTGACCGAGTACCGCGACGTGGCTTCGTCCCAGCGCAGGTGGCGGTAGTCGGTGCGCCGCCACGGCTCATCCTTGACGGGCGGCCAGGGCATCTGCTCGAACAGGTCCCAGGCGGCGAGCCGCTTCTCGGTCATCCAGCCGGGTTCGTTGCGGACCTGGCTCAGCGCCTCGATGTCGGCGCGGGTATAAGGCACAAATGGCTCAGTGGTTCTCGTTCGGCGTTTGACTACACGGGCCAAGGTTGTTCTCTCCGTTGCGGGTATTGACACATTTCGTGGGCAGGGGACACGCACACCCTTCGGGCGCAGTGCCGTGTCCCCCGCCTCTCATCGATCACCGGACAAGGGGCTTAAGCCCCTTGTCCGAGGCAGGCATTACCCAATCGAGCCTTCCATCTGCAGCGCGATCAGCCGGTTCAGCTCGATGGCGTACTCCATCGGCAGCTCTTTGACGAACGGCTCGATGAAGCCGGTGACGATCATCACGTTCGCCTCGTCTTCGCTGAGGCCCCGGCTCATCAGGTAGAAAAGCTGGTCCTCGTTGACCTTCGAGACGCTCGCCTCGTGACCGACGCTCACCCGGTCCTCGTCAATCTCGATGGACGGGTACGTATCCGAGCGGCTGCGCTCGTCCAGAAGCAGCGCGTCGCAGACCACGTGGCTGCGGCTGTCATGCGCGCCCTCGTAGACCTTGAGCAGGCCGCGATACGTCGCGCGCCCGCCGTCCATGCTGATCGACTTGCTGATGACCTGGCTGGTGGTGTACGGCGCGTTGTGCACCATCTTCGCGCCGGCGTCCTGGTGCTGCCCTCTGCCGGCGAAAGCGATGGAAAGCACCTCGCCGTGCGCGCCCGGCTCCATCAGGTAGACGGAAGGGTACTTCATAGTGATTTTTGAGCCGAGGTTGCCGTCCACCCAATACATCTTCGCGTCGCGGTAAGCGACGGCGCGCTTGGTCACCAGGTTGTAGACGTTGTTGGCCCAGTTCTGGATGGTGGTGTAGCGGCAGTTGCCGCCTTCTTTGACGATGATCTCCACCACCGCGCTGTGGAGGCTCTGCTCGCTGTAGATCGGCGCCGTGCAGCCCTCGACGTAGTGCACCGACGCGCCTTTTTCAACGATGATGAGCGTGCGCTCGAACTGGCCCATATTGCGCGCGTTGATGCGGAAGTACGCCTGGAGCGGCATCTCCACATGCTTGCCCTCCGGCACGTAGACGAACGAGCCGCCGCTCCACACCGCCGTGTTGAGCGCGGCGAACTTGTTGTCGGTGGGCGGGATAATGGTGCCGAAGTACTGGCGCACGATGTCCGGGTGCTCGCGCAAGCCGGAGTCCATGTCCAGGAAGAGGATGCCCTGGCGCCCCAAGTCCTCGCGCACCTTGTGATAGACCACCTCGGACTCATACTGCGCGCCCACGCCGGCCAGGAACTTGCGCTCGGCTTCGGGGATGCCCAGGCGGTCGAAGGTCCTCTTGATGTCCTCCGGCACGTCGTCCCAGCTGCTCTCCTGCCGGTCGGTGGCCCTGAGGTAGTAGTAAATGTCGTCAAAGTCGATCTGGCCCAGGTCCGCGCCCCAGGTGGGCATGGGCTTGCTCCGGAAGATTTCTAGCGACCGCAGCCGCAGGTCAGTCATCCATTCTGGCTCGCCCTTCATCCACGAGATTTCGCGCACGATCTGTTCGTCAAGGCCCTTGCGCGCCTTGAAGACATAGTTTTCGGGGTCGTGGAAACCGTACTTCTCGGCATACTGGCTTTTCAATCCGTAAAGCTGTTCATTCTCGGCGGCCATTGCGCTCTCCTCGCTGCGATGAAACTACCTTTTGTTTCTTTGGGTCTCGGTTCAGTCCGCGCTCAATCACTGCGCCTGCGCCGCGTACTTCTCGCGCACCCAATCGTAGCCGGCTTCTTCAAGCTGGAGAGCCAGCTCAGGGCCGCCCGACTCGACGATGCGCCCGTCGAACATGACGTGCACAAACTGGGGCTTGATGTAGTTCAGGATGCGCTGGTAGTGGGTGATGACCAGCACGCCCAGGTCCGGGCCGGCGAGCGCGTTGACGCCCTCCGCCACGATGCGCAGCGCGTCGATGTCCAGGCCGGAGTCGGTCTCGTCCAGGATGGCGATTTCCGGCTCCAGCGTCGCCAGTTGCAGGATTTCCGCGCGCTTCTTCTCGCCGCCGGAGAAGCCGTCGTTCAGGTAACGCCCGGCGAAGCTGTGGTCCATCTTCAACAGGTCCATCTTCTTCGTCAGCATCCGCCGGAACTCCGGGATGCTGACCCCCTTGTCCTCCGGGTTCTCCAGCTTGCGGTGCGCGTTCATCGCGGTGCGCAGAAAGTTCGCCACGCTCACGCCGGGGATCGCCACCGGATATTGGAACGCCAGGAACAACCCCAGGTGCGCGCGCTGGTCCGGTTCCAGTTCCAAAATGTTCTCGCCTTTGAAGATCACTTCGCCGGCGGTCACGGTGTAGGCCGGGTGCCCCATCAACGAGTAGGCCAGGGTGCTCTTGCCCGACCCGTTCGGCCCCATCAGGGCGTGAATCTCGCCCTGCCTGACAACCAGGTTGACGCCCTTCAGGATGGGCTTATCCTCCACGCTGGCGTGAAGGTTGCGGATTTCGAGTACGGAACCCATTTTCGAACGTTTGCCTCCTGCGATGCCGAGGGGCGATTGCCCCAAAGTGATCGTATTCACCAACTGGGTCGGATTATACCATAGGGGAATGAGGGCGTCAATATTTCTAATGGCGATTAGAATAATTGACACTCGACGCGCGCCGTGCTAAACTGACAGCATCACACCGAAGTGATTCAAGCTTTTTAGCCAACGACCCCGGTGCGTGTGGCGCTGGTCGTGTTGGCGGACACCTCACCCCCCGTCCCCCTCTCCCGGCTACGCCGGACTATAGCCGCAAGCGGAGAGGGGATGTCGAGCCGCAGGCGAGACGGGGGTGAGGTAGAGAAAGGCCTTAGCACGGCCAGCTGTTGACGTAAGTTTGAATCAGTTCACCGCTACAACCACGTGGAGCTAAAGATGGTCGAGAATCTTGACGAACTGCACGCAAAGACGATGGAAGCGCTGCGCGAGGTGGTTGACCCCGAAATCGGGCTGAACGTTATTGAACTGGGCCTGATCCGCGACCTTCAGATTGAGGAAGATAAAGCGCACGTCGTGATGATGATGACCACGCCCTTCTGCCCCTACGCGCCGCAACTGCTCGAAATGGCGCGGCGTACCGCGCAGGAGGCGCTCAACCGGCCCACCACCATCGAGATGAGCATGGAGATGTGGACGCCCGACTTGATGGAAGAAAGCGTCGCGCGCGATTGGGGGCTGCTGTAGCGGACTTTCCAAACGACCGAGGCGGACCTTGATGGGTCAGGTTCGCCTCAGAAAGTGTTTGAAAAGCCCCCTCACCCCCTGTCCCCCTCTCCCGTATGACGGGAGAGGGGGCAAAGATACCCCCAATCTGGGTTTATAATCCCCTCTCCCCTTGTGGGAGAGGGGATTTAGGGGTGAGGGGA
>DAOTXU010000099.1:0-10472 GCA_034435135.1 Anaerolineae bacterium
ACGCGTTGTATTACTTCAACAAGGGCACGAGACAATAAGGGTCTCTGAATGAAGTGATTCAAGCTTTTGAGCCAACGACCCCGGTGTGTGTGGTACTTGTCGTGTTGGCGGGCACCTCACCCCCCTCCCCCTCTCCGCAAGCGGAGAGGGGTGTTGAGCCGCAGGCGAGACGGGGGTGAGGTAGAGAAAGGCCTTAGCACGGCCACTTGTTGGCGTTAGTTTGAATCAGTTCATTCAATCTTCAGCCCGATGCGGGGCTGGGCGCGCTGTTCAGAAACGCCTCTAGATCGGCGAGGGCGCGCGCGCTGTAGGCAGCCGCGCGCTCGCGCTTGTTGCGCACCGGGGGTTGAAGCGGGGGCATCAGCCCGAAGTTCGCCTTCATTGGCTGGAAGCCTTTGGAATCGGTGTGAGTCACGTAGTGGCACAGCGCGCCGAGCATGGTCGTCTCCGGCAACGTCCACAGGTGCCGCCCCTGGAGCAGGTTCGCCGCGTTGATCCCGGCCAGCAGCCCGGTGCCGATGTTGCCGACATACCCTTCCACGCCGGTGATCTGCCCGGCGAAGAACAGGTCATCGCGCGCGCGAAACTGCAACGTCGGGCGCAGCAGCGTGGGCGCGTTGATGAACGTGTTGCGGTGCATCATGCCGTAGCGCGCGAACTCGGCGCTTTGCAGGCCGGGGATCATGCGCAGCACGCGCTGCTGCTCGCCCCAGCGCAGGTTGGTCTGGAAGCCGACGATATTATAGAGCGTGCCGGCCAAGTTATCCTGCCGCAACTGGACCACTGCGTAAGGTCGTCTGCCGGTGCGCGGGTCGGTCAGGCCGACCGGGCGCATTGGCCCAAACGCCAACGATCCCCGGCTGCGCGCCGCCATCTGTTCGATGGGCAGGCAACCCTCAAAGAAACGCGGGTCTTCGCGCTCGAAGTCGCGCAACGGGATGGTCTCGGCTGCGAGCAGCGCATCGACGAACGCCTCGTACTCCTCATGCGTCATCGGGCAGTTGATATAATCGCCGTCCTCCTGCTCGCCGCGCCCGTAGCGGCTGGCGCGGAACGCCACCGCCATATCGACAGTCTCCGCCTCGACCAGCGGCGCGACCGCGTCGTAGAAGTACAGATATTGCTCCCCGCCCAGCGCGGCGATCTCTCGTTCCAGCGGCTTGGCGGTCAGCGGGCCGCTGGCGATGATCGTTGGCGTTATCGGGATTGTCGTCACCTCTTCGCGCACGACGGTGATTCGCGGGTGATTCTCAACCGCCTCGGTCACTGCGCCCGCAAAAAGCTCGCGGTCCACCGCCAATGCGCCGCCGGCGGGCACGGCGGTGGCATCAGCGCAGCGCATCAGCAGGCTGCCTATACGGCGCAGTTCCTCTTTGAGCAACCCTGACGCGCGGTCGGGCAGGTTGGAACCGAGCGAGTTGCTGCACACCAGTTCGGCAAGCTGGCCGGTGACGTGCGCTGGGGTTTGTGTGTGCGGGCGCATCTCGTACAGCGTCACATTGACGCCGCGCGCGGCAGCCTGCCACGCGGCCTCCGCGCCGGCCAGCCCGCCTCCAATGACGGTGAGCGTTCCCATACTTGTTGCTCTCAGAGCCTACCCGAAAGACCACCCTAGTTGCCTCGGACAGGGAGCTTAAGCCCCCTGTCCGGGATTTTTCACCCGCGTTTTAACGGCTGCACGATAAGATGGCGCGTTCTGTTTATGGTCAAATTCTAGCACACCGCACCCGCGCCTGACGACCTATGGCAGCCGGGTTTCGGGCACGAATCTTGCACCTCTGACCCCAGACAAAACCAAAGTCTATCAAAATCTTGTCGTACTATCGAAAGAAATATAGGTTTATTGACTATTGTCGCGCCTGACGGTACACTGAATTAGGGGGACATGATGCAAGAGTTGGGCCACTACCAGGAGGGGTTTCTCCTCCCGACACAAACACCGACCATGCACCTGGTGATGACCACCAGGCTCTTGAGCCTCAACACCACAGAGCTGCAAGAGGCTTTGATGGCTGAACTGGCCGCCAACCCTGCGCTCGAACTGGCCGAGGAGTGTCGCTGCCCGCACTGCGGCAACCTCCTCATCCGGCTTCCCTGCCCGGTCTGCCAAAGCAGCACCGAAATCTACGAGACATCGCCCAGCGCTGCCTCCAGCCACAACGACGCAGCCGACAGCGATGACGAGTGGCACGATTATACGGCCACCCCGGTGCACCTGACTGAGTTCGTGTGGCGGCAACTTGCGCCCGCCCTGACCGAAGAGGAGCAACCCATCGGGCGGCACCTGGTGGATCGGCTTGACGAACACGGCCTGTTGCCCGAACACCCGGCGGCAATCGCCGCCTACCTGAACCGCCCGCTCCACGAAGTCCAGCGCGTGCTGCGCAAATTGCAGCAGGTCGAGCCGGTGGGCGTGGGCGCCGCCGACTCGCGGGAGTGTCTGCTGATTCAGTTAGAACACCTGCAAACGCTGGGTCAGGGGCATTACCCGGCGCTGATGCTGGTCCGGCACGCCTGGGGCGCGCTGAGCCGGGGCGACCTTGCCGGAGCTGCGGAAGTGCTGGACTGCGAAATCGAGGATGTCCAGGAAGCGCTGGCCTTTATACAGGACAACCTCTATCCGCGCCCTGCGGACACCCACTGGAGCGACGCCCGTCACCCCGAACGCCCCCCAGAACGGTTGCGCGAGCCGGACATTGTGATTCACTGCGAGGAGAACCCGGAGCGACTGGTGGTGGAGCTGTTCGCGCCCTCGCCGTCGTGGCTGAGGGTCAACCCGGAGTACCGACAACTCGCGCGCGAGGCGCGTGCCGCCGCCAACGGCGAAGGCCCGCCCGAATGGGCGATCCTGGCCGACGAGGCCGAGCTTTTCATCAAATCGCTGGCGCAGCGCAACCAGACCATGCGCCTGATCGTGAACCGTCTGGTTGAAGCGCAGCGCGACTTTATTCTGCAAGGCGACCGTTACCTGAAGCCCATGACGCGCGCGCAACTCGCCGCCGAGATCGGCGTGCACGAGTCAACCGTGAGCCGCGCCGTCAACAGCAAGAACGTCGCCCTGCCCAGCGGGCGCGTTGTGCCGCTATCCATTTTCTTTGACCGGTCACTATCGGTTCGTGACCAGGTCAAAGAGATCATCGGGAACGAGAGCGCCGATGCGCCTTTGAGTGATGGGCAAATCGCCGCGCTGCTCCGCGCGCAGGGGGTGGATGTCGCGCGGCGCACCGTCGCCAAATACCGCACGGCGCTCGGTATTTTGCCGGCGCCATTGCGCCACAAACACCTAACGGCTGCGTAAGTATGCCCGCCCAACCGGCGAGGGGATTTCCACGGTTCGGCATCAGCGCTCTGAAGCGCCTCCTGACCCGATTCACCGCACGGAGGTCGCTGGAGACGTTTTTTAACCACGTCCTGGAACAACACCCCGACGCCGTGATGATCCTGGATAGCGACGCCGCCCGTTGCCGCTGGTTCAACAGCCATGCATTAGCGTTAACCGGCTATGGACGGCAGGAGTTGAACCAACGCCGCCTGGACGACCTGCTGCCGCCCGAACACAGCCGCGCGCTGCGCCAGGCGCAGTGCGCGCTGACGCCCGGTCCAAGCCAGACTTTTCATGACGTGCCGTTGATCGCCAAGAGCGGAGGACGGCGCTACGTGGACATCACGCTGACGAATATCGCGCCGGTCGAGGCGCGCGCGTTTATGATTTCCGCCCGGCTTGCCGACCTGCGCCGCGCGCAGGAAGCCGCCGAAGCTGAAGGCATCGCGCACGTCGAAGCTACGCTCGAACTGACTCAACTGCTCGACCAAATGCCCGATGAAATCTGGGACGAAGCCGCCGCCGCCGCCGCGCGCCTGGTGAGCGCCTCGATGCTTGCCTTCTATGTCGAAGGCGAGCAAACCGGCGAGCTGTACCTCGAAGCTGCGTTCAGAACGCCTTCCAACTTTCCCGCATCGCTCCCGCTTGATTACCACCCGGCGGCGGAAACCTGGGACGTGGGGTTGGCCTCCGGCGACCTGCTGGCGCGCGCCGCGCGTGAAGCCCGCCTGGGCAGCCTGGTGCAGCGCCCGCTAGGCATTGAAGAAGGCGCGCGTGTGCTGCTCGCCATTGGCTATCGCACACGCGGCGCTTATCACGGCAAGGAGCAGTTCATTGGCCTGGTCGGCTCGTTGCTCACTTCGCTGGCTGAGCGCCGCCTCCGCACCGAGGCGGTCGTGGAGTTGGCGCGCGCGCACCATTCGCAAAACGTCCTCCTCGAAACCCTGCAACAGATCATCACCTGTGGGCTGGTGATTATCGACCTCGACGGTCGCATCACAGTGATAAACGAGGCTGCACAGCGTCTCCTGGGCTACCCAGAGGAGGACGCACGTGGCCGGCCTTTCGGACAGGTGCTCATCAGCCGGGAGCGCCTGAGCGCGCTGGTGCGCCGCGCCATGGACGAAGGCAGCGGCGTCGAGGGCGAGGAGATTACCCTCATCAGCCGAGAGGGAGTCGCGGTGCCAGTATGGTTGCGCGTCACCCCCGTCTGGCCCGGCGCTGATCTGGAAGAGAGCGTGCTGATTATCTTCGACGACCGCAGCCATCACAAAGCCATGGAAGCCCGCAGCCGGCACCTGGAGCAACTCTCCTTCTTGGGAGAAATGAGCGCCATTTTCGCGCACGAGATTCGCAACCCGCTCGCCGGCATCAGCGCCGGGGTGCAGTACGTCGCCGGCAGGCTTCCCCCGGATGACCCCCTCCAAGAATCGCTGAGCCTGATCCAGGCTGAAAGCAAACGGCTCAGCCAGCTTTTGGGTGACCTCCTGACGGTGGCCCGCCCCAAGCCGGTCGAGATCACCCCGACGAACATCGTCGCGCTGGTGGCGATGAGCCTGGAGCGCTGGCGCCCGCGCCTGGAGCGCAAGCACATCGATGTCCAGTTTGGCGCTGAGGATAACCTGCCTCCGGTGCTGGTCGATCCCCGCGAACTAGAGCAAGTGTTGACCAACCTGTTCACCAACGCCATCCACGCCATGAGCGACCAACCGCAGCGCGGCACCCTGAGCGTCAACCTTTGCCTGGCGCCAGGCAACCCGGCCACAAACGGCTACCAGGGACCGCGCGTGCAGATTGACATCGGCGACACCGGTCCGGGAATGCCGCCGGAGGTCAAGCGCCGCGTCTTCGAGCCGTTTTTCACGACCAAGACCGGCGGCACCGGGCTTGGGCTTGCCATCGCGCGCCGGATTATCGCGCAGCACAACGGCACGCTCACCGTCGAGAGTTGGGAGGGCGTGGGCACTGTGTTCACCATCACCCTGCCGGCAGCGCCCGAAAGGACACCGCCAGAACTCCCGCCTCTTGACTCCATAACCTCAGAAGCAGGAGCGCCCCCATGACTGCAACCATTCTTCTGGTCGATGATGAGGACACCTTTCGCCGGTTCCTCTGTAACATTCTGGCCGACAAGGGCTACGAAGTCGCCGAAGCGCCCACCCTCGCCGACGCCTATCAGGTTTTCAAGCAGCGCCCCATAGACATTGCCCTCCTTGACCAGCGCTTGCCTGACGGCAGCGGGTTGAGCTTGCTGGAATGCATCCAGCAAGAAGGGGCCGGCATTCCGGTTATCGTTATTACGGCGCATGGCGAGGTGGAAAGCGCGGTCAGCGCCATGAAGCTCGGCGCGTTCGATTACGTGACCAAACCGGTTGAAACTGAGGAATTGCTTCTGATTCTGCACCGTGCGGAAGAGATTGTCACCTTGCGGCGCGAGCTGGAACTGCTGCGCCGCAACGCACAGCAACGGTTCGACCGCTGGATTATCGGCGAGACGATGGCGATGCAGCGCGTGAAGGAACTCATCGAGCGCGTCGCGCCCACCAACGCCAGCGTACTGATCACCGGAGAGAGCGGCACGGGCAAAGAGGTCGTCGCCCACGCCATCCACGAAGCCTCCCCGCGCGCTTCGCGGCCCTTCGTGGCGCTGAACTGCGCAGCGCTCCCCGATCACCTGCTGGAGAGCGAACTCTTCGGGCACGAGGCGGGAGCGTTCACGGGCGCTACCCGCCAGAAGAAGGGTCTGGTGGAGGTCGCTGATGGCGGCGCGCTCTTCCTGGACGAGATCAGCAGTATGCCGATGGGAATGCAGGCGAAACTGCTCCGCTTCCTCGAAGACCGCAGTTTCCGTCGTGTGGGCGGCACCAAAGACATTAAGGTGGACACCCGGCTGCTGGCCGCCTCTAACCGCGACCTCCAACACATGATCGAGGCGGGCGAGTTCCGCCACGACCTCTACTACCGGCTGAGCGTGGTGCCGGTGCATCTCCCCCCCCTGCGCGAGCGCGTGAACGACATCCCTATCTTCGCGGCAGCTTTCCTGGACCATTTCAACAAAGAGATGGGCAAGTCCGTCCGCGACATCAACCCGCGCGCGCTCGACGCCCTCAAGCGCTATCACTGGCCTGGCAACGTGCGCGAACTGCGCAACGTGTTGGAGCGCGCGCTGCTGTTCTGCGACGGCCCCACGCTGGAGCTGGCGCACCTGCCGCTGGAAATCGCCCAGGTCGCTGAGCGTCTGGCGTCCAATGGTGGAGCGGTTGCACTTCGGGCGAAGGTGTGATCCACACCGGGCTTTAGATAGCGCTCGTTGTCCACAAGGTGAGGTCAACCCGGCAGAGGCAAGCCTCACTGAATGTCGCCCCCAAACGGAATGCACCCCTGCGCTGGCGCGGCTTTCTCTCTATTGCAAACCACGCTATTATAGGCGGTGGAGGAACATCCAGCCGTGAGACGATTTTCCGGCGCGGTCAGCGGTTTTTTCACGATGATCGCCAGCCATTTCCGCCAGGTGGAGCTGCTTGCCCTGGCGCTCGGCAGCGCGCTCGTGGGCTTGTGGGTCAGCCGCTCGAACGCCGAGTGGTCCCCGTTTGTGCTCCCTGGACTCGCCTGTTTCTGGGTGTTTCTATTCCTGATCGTGCGCCGGGACAAGCTCAGTGAGACGACGCGAAACCGCCTGGGCGAACTGAACATCGCTATGTGGGCCAGTCTCGTCCTGGTTATGATGCTCCGAGGGCCGGCCCCCGTTCTGTTTGCGCTTTGGGTGATTGGATTTGTCCTGGTGTGGGTGTTAGTCAGGGCAGTCGTCCTGTTATGGCGTAGCCCCAAAAAGAGCAAGCTCCACAAGCTGATCGCCAAACAGGGTTGTCTGTTTGAAAAGGTCGAGGGTGAGGACGGCTCGACTGAAGAAACCGCGCTGAGCGAGTGGAGCGGCAAAAAAGCCGAGTTGGAGATCAGCGCCGACACGGCGGTGGTGGTCGATAAAGACGGCGCGAATGCGCGCGCTCTTCTGCATAAGGTTGAACCCCCGCCCTCCGGCCCCACGCGGGAGAGAGAGACCGACTCACTTGCGGGCGCGGTTCTGTGGATTTGGGATAATATATTCATTAAGATATGGGAAGGGATCAAAGAGTTTTTTCACCCATCGGAAGAAAAGCTGATCCTCGACAAGAGTGAAACCGTGCGCGGCGTCGTCGATCTACGCACGCAGGCGCGCACCGAAGAGAAAATCCCGGCCATGACCCGCGACGGCCTCCCTATCGAGGTCGATCTTTACGTCACGTTCCAGGTCGAGCGGCACGGGAGTCCGAGCCTGGAGAACCCTTATCCTGCTCTGGAACCCGCCATATATCGCGTCGTCTATAACGCCGCCGTGCTCGACGACCATCTGAGCTACTGGGACAACTGGAAAGACATCCCCCTGTACTATCTCAAGATGCGCCTGCGCGACGTCGTGGCGCAATACACGCTCAACGAGCTTTACGAGCACAACCCGGAGCTGGGCGACAGCGACGACTCGGCAGAGAGACAGTGGTTGCAGATACCCCGCCGGCGCATCGCCGCTGACTTGCTCGATCAAGAGATAATCACCTATCTCCGTCGCAACCTGGGCATCGAGTTGATTCCGGGCGGCAGCGGCATCGGCAATATTGCGTTCACCGATCCAAAGGTCAGGGAACAGGTATGGAACCAATGGCGACGGCAACGCGACCAGCAGCTCGACCGTCAACTCACCCCGCTCGCCTCCCGGCTCAGAGCAGATGCCGTGCTCACCATGGTCAAGCCGGTGCAGGAGCAGTTTGCGCTCTTGCGTCCCGCCGCCCCCAGTGATCAATTCGCCGAGCACGACCTGGACAAGAAGGCGCTCAAAGAGGAGGAGGTCTGGGAGCGGATCTGGAATGCTTGGCTGGTGGCGCTGGAGGCGTTCGACTTCCTCGATGTAGCGGTGCAAGGCATCTGGGAGGGCGACGAGGACAACCGCTATGCGCAGGCGTTAAGAAACATCCGCGACCTGGCTCTGCAAGCGCTCACTACCGAGGATCGGCTGGAAGAAGTACCCACTTCTATAGGCCAGGAATACAATCCCAGATTTCACGAGGTCGTGCATTTCGACGCCAAGAGCGCACTCCCTCAAAACCAGATCAGCCGGGTGCTTAGACGCGCGTTTTCCTTTCGCCCAAAGGCAGGTGTAGACTTCTTGCGCCGCGCCCAGGTTGCCGTCTCTACCGGGCAGGGCCAGGCTCCCGGCGCGCCCACCGGGGCGCCCCGACCATCCCGGCAGCCGCCCGGCGCGCCCGCTGCGTGGGGGACATGACCGACCCCGCGGGGCGGCTCATACCCGCTTTCCCTCATCAGCACCTCAGGAGAGAGCAGACTTGCAGGACTGGTATAACGAGATGGCGCGTCTCTACGACGCGGAAAACCAGGAACTCACCGAAGACCTGGCGCTCTACAGCGCCCTGCTAGAGGAAGTGGGCGGCCCGGTGCTCGATGTGGGCTGCGGCACCGGGAGGGTGGCGTTGCACCTGGCCGCCGAGGGTGCGCGCGTCGTGGGGCTGGACATCTCCGGCGCGATGCTCAAACGCGCGCAAGATCGGCTCGCGGGTCGCCCCGACCTGGCCGGGCGCGTGACGCTCTGGGAGACCAGCGTCACCGAGTACGAGGGTGCAGAGCGGTTCGGGCTGGCGATGATCGCATACAACGGCTTCATGCACCTGCGCGCGCAGGTGGACCAGCTGGCAGCGCTGGGACGCATCGCGGCGGCCTTGCGCGAGGACGGCCTGCTGGTCATTGACCTGCCCAACGCTTGCGAGGCTTACGCCGCCGAGGATGAAGCCGGCCTGGTGTACGAGCGCACCTTCACCGACCCCGACACCGGCCATCTCGTCATGCAACAGTCCATCAGCCAGATTGACCGGGTCGCGCAAATGCTGTCGGTGACCTGGGTTTACGACATCATCGACAGCGCGGGCGTCGTGCGGCGGATGCTCGCGCCCCTGACGCTGCGCTACACCTTCCCCGCCGAGATGGACCTGCTGCTAAGAATCGCCGGCCTGGAGCGCCTGCAATGCTACGGCGACTACGACCGCTCGCCGTTCGTGGACGGCTGCCCGCGCATGATCGTCCTGGCCGGCAAGCGCAAGGATTGATGCAGCGCAAGGATGTGACGATGCAAGCGAGGCGCACATTTTTGGTATGCAGCCTGATGGTCCTCGCGCTGACCCTCCCCGCGTGCGAGCCGCTCCCGCCGCCGGTGACGCCGACCGAGACGCCTCCTCCCACCCCCGTGACCGTGATCCCGCAAATCCCCACCCTCAACCAGACGAGTCAGCCGGGCGCGAACGACCTGGAAGCGGCGGGCGCGCCGAGCGGCGGCGCGGTGCCTTTGGATGTCGAATTCCCCGCTCCCGACGGGTTGACGTTGCATGGATGGTTCTATCCGCAGGCGCAGAGCGCGCCGGGGGTGCTCTTGCTGCATATGCTCGGCGGCGCTAAGGAGGACTGGGAGGGCGTCGCGGCGGTGTTGCAGGCGGGGGGATTCGTGGTGCTGGCGGTGGACCAGCGCGGTCACGGCGAAACCGGCGGCGCGGCGGACTGGGCGCTCGCCCGGCAGGACACGCTGGCGATGCTGGCCTACCTGCGCGCGCAGCGCAACGTAGACCCAGCGCGCGTGGGTATTGTCGGGGCCAGCATCGGCGCGAACCTGGCGCTCAACGCCTGCGCGGAAGACGCTCAGTGCCGGGCGGCAGTGTTGCTCTCGCCGGGGCTGGACTATCGCGGCGTCACCACCGAGGACGCCATCGTCGCGCTGGGCGACAGGCCCGTGCTCCTGGTCGCCAGCGAGGACGACAGCTACTCCGCGCAGACCGTGCGCGCGCTCGATGGGCTGGCGGAGGGCGACCGCCAACTACAGATGTATCAAAACGCCGGCCATGGCACGCGCATGTTCAGCGCCGAGCCGGGGCTGACCGACCTGATTACCGGTTGGCTCAAAGCGCGGCTTTAGTGTATCGTTTGAGAAAGTGTTTGAAAAGCCCCCTCACCCCCTGTCCCCCTCTCCCGTATGACGGGAGAGGGGGCAAAGATACCCCCAATCTGGGTTTATAATCCCCTCTCCCCTTGTGGGAGAGGGGATTTAGGGGTGAGGGGA
>DAOTXU010000100.1:0-6392 GCA_034435135.1 Anaerolineae bacterium
AGCTTCGAGGCCGGGATGACTCAACTTGGCGGGCACGCCCACTACCTCGACCCGGAGAAGATTTACACCCCCGCGCTGCCGGGCAAGGAAGTGGCCTACAGCACCGAGCGCGTCAGCGACGTGGCGCGCGTGCTCGCGCGCATGGGCGAGGCCATCGCCATCCGTTGCTACGGCGACCCGGTGGATTGGGTTTACGGCGGCGCCAACGAGGTGATCCGCAACTTCGCGTATTGGGCGGACATCCCGGTGCTCAACATGGAAGATGACAAGTACCACCCATTCCAGGGCCTCGCCGACATCATGACCGTCAAGGAGAAGTTCGGGACGTTCAAGGGCGTCAAGTTCGTGATGAGCTGGGCCTACTCGCCCAGCATCCACAAGCCGCGCGCCGTCCCGCAGAGCGCGATCATCGCCGCGACCAAAGTGGGTTGCGACACGGTGCTCGCGCACCCGAAGGGCATGGAGCTTGACCCCGAAGTGCTCGCCGCGTGCGAAAAGCAGGCCGCGATGAACGGCGCGTCGTTCTCCGTGACCAACGACTTCGAGGGAGCGCTCAAGGGCGCGCACGTGGTGTATCCGAAGGCGTGGGCGCCGCAGGTCTTTTTCCAGCCGCCCGTCGGGACGCATGACGAGTCGAAGGCGAAGGAAATCTTCAACGCGAACAAGGATTGGATCTGCAACACCGACCGCATGAACCTGGCCGACAAGTACGCCATCTACATGCACTGCCTGCCCTGCGACCGGGGTTACGAGGTCACGGACGATGTGATCGACAAGACCTCCGGCGAGGGCTGGCTGTCGGCGGCCTTCGACGAGGCGGAGAACCGCCTGCACGTGCAGAAGGCCGTGATGAGTCTGGTGATGCGATAGGCACACCTCCCCTCACCCCCGTCCCCTCTCCCACGCAGGGGCGAGGGGAGCCAGAGCAGATGGGTATCCTCTGTGGGTTCCCCCTCGCCCTTTATGAGACTCATCGCCTGGCGTAGGCGGGGGGAGTGAGGAGGGACCGACAATAACGTTCACACAAATGCCATTACATGGGGGACAAAATGGACCTCACAGGACGCGACGCGATTACCACGCAAGAGTGGAGCAAGGACGAACTCGACGAGGTGCTGCGCCTCGCCAAGAAAATGAAGGCCGACCGCTACAGCGACCGGTGGACCAAGCTCCTACAACACAAGACCTTCATCATGCTGTTCTACAACCCCTCGCTGCGCACGCGGCAATCGTTTGAGGCCGCCGCGACTGAACTCGGCGCGCACGCGCAGTACATGACGCCCTCCTCCGCGCGCTTCAAGACGGGCAAGCAGGCCGGCGAGACGGTCGAGGACGCGGCGCAGGTGATGGCCCGCTACGCGGTCGGCATCGGCATCCGCATCCTGGAAGACCAGGTGCCTTACTATGGCGCGGGCAACGAACTCCTGCGCGAGTACGCGCACTGGGCCGACGTGCCGATTGTCAACATGGCCGACGACAAATACCACCCGTGCCAGGGCCTTGCCGACGTGATGGGCTGGCAGGAGTGGCTCGGCGACTTAAAAGGCCGGAGCTTCCTGCTCACCTGGGCGAGCGGGGCGCTGGCGCGAAGCTGGTGCTCGGTGCAGGAGGCGCTGCTCGTCGCCAGCCGGTTCGGGATGAACGTGACCATGGCCCGCCCGGAGGGTTACGATCTCGACCCGCAGGTGATGGCGTGGACCAAAGCAAACTGCGAAGCGAACGGCGCGACCTTCCGCGTGACGACCGACCCCGACGAAGGCTACGAGGGCGCGCACATTGTTTACTCGCGCAACTGGGTGACGCCGGAGGCGTACAGGGATGGGACGTTTAACAGGGCAGGCGAGATCGAGAAGGCGAAGGCGATCAAGGGGTGGATCACCACCGCTGAGCGCATGGCGCGCACCGACAACGCCATCTTCACCCACCCGATGCCGGTGGATCGCGGCTCCGAAGTGACCGACGAGGTTGCCAGCGGCCCGCGCTCCGCGATGTACGACATCGCCGAGAACCGGCTGCACGTGCAGAAGGCGATCATGGCGCTGACGATGGCGGGGGTGTAATTGAGGATCACGTAAGGACACGGCGTAGAGTGCGCCGTGTCCTTACCAAGAGTGTGATATTATCGGGTGAACAGTGGAGGTGGAAGATGGGGAAGTTGGAGGAGATGATAGGAGAGTTGCCTCCTGAACTTCGGCAAGAGGTCGAGGACTTCGTGCGGTTTCTTCTTGAGAGACATGTGCGAAAGCCGGGAGGCAAGTTCACACTTGACTGGCGTGGCGCTCTCGAAGATATGCGGGACCAGTTTGCTTCGGTGGAACTCCAACACAAAGCCCTTGAATGGTGGGAGAAGTGATGTATCTCCTTGATTCCAACATCATTCTTGAGCTGCTGTTGAATCAGGAGAATGCGGACGATGTAGAGCTGCTCTTGGAGAGAATTCCGCCGGAAAGGCTTTACCTTTCTGAATTCGCGCTCTATTCACGGGCGTTATTCTGCTGCGTCGTAAGATGCATGACATCTTCTTACGAGCGGTGGAGGATTTACTTGTGACCGGCGGTATGCGACTGGTGCGTTTGAACATGGTAGATATGCAAGATGTCGTCCAGACAGCCCAAAGATTCAACCTCGACTTTGACGATGTTTATCAATGAAGTGATTCAAGCTTTTGAGCCAACGACCGCGGTGCGTGTGGTGTTTGTCGTGTTGGCGGGCACCTCACCCCCCGTCCCCCTCTCCCGGCTACGCCGGACTATAGCCGCACGCGGAGAGGGGGTGTCGAGCCGCAGGCGAGACGGGGGTGAGGTAGAGAAAGGCCTTAGCACGGCTAGCTGTTGACGTAAGGAGGAGCAGTTATGCCGCAGACTCGAAAGACCGCCGTGATCGCCATCGGCGGCAACTCACTGATTCAGGAAAAGACCAAAGTCGCCATGGAATACCAGTGGGAGGCGGTCCGCGAGACGACCAAACACCTGGCCTACATGGTCGAACAGGGGTGGAACATCGTCGTCACGCATGGCAACGGCCCGCAGGTGGGCTTCATTCTGCGCCGCGCGGAGCTGGCCGCTCCCCAGGTGCACACCGTCCCGCTGGACATCATCGGCGCGGACACGCAAGGCAGCATCGGCTATATGCTCCAACAGGCGCTCTCGAACGAACTGCGCAGGCGCGGCATCAACCGGCAGGTGGTGTCGCTCGTGACCCAAACCCTGGTGGACCGCGACGACCCGGCTTTCCAGCACCCGGAGAAACCCATCGGCGGCTTCATGGAGGAGGCCGAGGCGCGCAAGTTTGAGGTCGAAGGCTGGACCGTCGTCGAGGACGCCGGGCGCGGCTGGCGGCGCGTGGTCGCCAGCCCGATCCCACGGCAGATTATCGAGTTAAACGCGATCCGCCAGCTGATCGAGAGCGGCTTTGTGGTGGTCAGCGTCGGCGGCGGAGGCATCCCGGTGGTGCGCAACGAGCACGGCGAACTGCGTGGCGTCTACGCGGTGATCGACAAAGACCGTGCATCGGGGCTGCTGGCGCACGGCCTGCACGCCGACCTGTTCCTGATCTCCACCGCGGTGCCGCAGGTCGCCATCAACTTCAACAAACCCGACCAGAAATGGCTCGACCGGCTGACGCTGGCCGAGGCCAAGCGTTACCTGGCCGAGGGGCACTTCGCGCCGGGCAGCATGGCCCCCAAGATCGAGGCGGTGATTTATTTCCTGGAGCAAGGCGGCCCGCAGGCGCTTATCACCGCCCCGAATAGTATCGAGGAAGCGCTGCGCGGGAGGACCGGCACCTGGATTGTGCCGGCCTGACGGTGGCGCGCGCGTGAAAAAGTTGACAAATACACGCACCTGCTATATAAACATAAATGTATCGTTCGGGTAAGAATACTCGAATTCGACTCAGAGATGAGATGATGTTTCCCAGCACCCAGGTGTGCATGTGTATGTGTCTTCCCGGAGCGCATGAACCGCGCCTGTGGTGCTTTGCTGTGGGTTGAGACAGCTTTTAGGCTATCGAAGTGCATCAGCCGGTCACGCAGCACAGGCGCGACCGGCTTTTAGTTTAGAGCGGCTTGTATCACGAAAGAAAGTAAAGGCATATCATGAAAATCGCAGACAACGTTACGCAGCTCATCGGCAACACGCCGCTGGTGCGCCTCAACCGCATCGTCGGGGAGGCGAAAGCGCAGGTGATCGCCAAGCTTGAATACTACAACCCGGCGCACAGCGTCAAGGACCGCATCGGCCTGTCGATGATCGAGGCCGCCGAGCGCGACGGCAAGATCGGCCCCGACACGGTCATCGTCGAGCCGACCAGCGGCAACACCGGCATCGCGCTGGCGATGGTCTGTGCGCAGCGCGGCTACCGCCTGATCCTGACCATGCCGGAGACGATGAGTAAGGAGCGGCGCAAACTGCTGCGCGCGTTTGGCGCAGAACTCATTCTCACGCCGGGGGCCGAGGGCATGGCCGGCGCGATTGCGCGCGCCAACCACCTGGCCGCCGAGAACCCCAATGTGTTCATCCCGCAGCAGTTCCAGAATCCGGCCAACCCGGAGGTGCACCGCCGCACCACCGCCGAGGAAATCTGGAGCGACACCGACGGGCAGGTGGACATCCTGGTCTCTGGGATCGGCACAGGCGGCACGATCACTGGTGTGGGCGAGGTCATCAAGGCGCGCAAACCGTCGTTTAAGGCCATCGCGGTCGAGCCGGCGGCGTCGCCAGTGCTGTCGGGCGGGCAGAAAGGCCCGCACCCGATTCAGGGCATCGGCGCGGGCTTTATCCCCGATGTGTTGAACACGAAGATTTATGATGAAGTCATGACCGTCGCCAACGAGGATGCATTCACCACCGCGCGGCGCATGGCGACCGAAGAGGGCTTGCTCGTGGGCATCTCCGCCGGGGCGGCGACGTGGGCCGCGATCCAGGTCGCGTGCCGCCCGGAGAACGCGGACAAGATGATCGTGGTGATTATCCCGTCGTTCGGCGAGCGCTACCTCTCGACGGCGCTGTACGCCGATCTGGAAGAGTGAACGCTGGCGGACCACGAACGCAAAGACCAGAATGCAAAGGGGCGACGATGTTCGAGACGATCCGCGAAGACATCCGTTGCATATTACAGCGCGATCCCGCCGCCCGAAGCTGGGCGGAGGTGGCCTTGTGCTATCCCGGCCTGCACGCAGTCTGGCTGCACCGGGTCACGCACTGGCTTTGGCTCCGAAAGCTCTATCTGCCGGCGCGGATGCTGTCGCAGTTTGCGCGCTTCCTGACCGGGATTGAAATACACCCCGGCGCGACCATCGGGCCGCGCTTCTTCATCGATCACGGTATGGGCGTCGTCATCGGCGAGACCGCCGAGGTGGGCGCGGACGTGACGCTGTATCACGGCGTCACGCTCGGCGGCGTCAGTCTGCTACCCGGCAAACGGCATCCCACGCTTGAAGATGGCGTGGTGGTCGGGGCCGGGGCGAAAGTGTTGGGAGCAATCAGAGTGGGCAAGAACACGCGCATCGGCGCAAACGCAGTCGTCGTTAAAGATGTGGAGCCGGACATGGTGGTCGTGGGCGTACCCGGCAAGCCGGTGCACCGCAGCGGCCCGGAGCCGTCGCCGCAGCGGCCCGACCTGCTGCACAACGTGCTGCCGGACGTGCTCTCCGAGCGGCTTGACCAGATTCTCGAACGGTTAGATAAAATCGAGAGCGCAGTCCGCGCGAACGGCGACGGACACGTCGCGCCAGAGCCGGCCTATCACGCGGAACCAGATTACGCGATCTAGAGCCAGCAGGGACAGGGAGTTTAAGCCTCTGTCCGGTAAGCGTGTTGCACCAAAGGACGAGAGGGGGGACAAGGGGCTTAAGCCCCTTGTCCTGTTTCCAAATGGGACGGTTGCGCTGGACCACACCATTTTGTGGAGCTACCACAGTCGCGGGTACAATGAACTGATTCAGACTTACGCCAACAGCTGGCCGCGCTAAGGCCTTTCTCTACCTCACCCCCGTCTCGCCTGCGGCTCGACACCCCCTCTCCGCTTGCGGCTATAGTCCGGCGTAGCCGGGAGAGGGGGACGGGGTGTGAGGTCGCCCGCCAACACAACAAGCACCACGTGCACCGGGGTCGTTGGCTCAAAAGTTTGAATCACTTCAATGTCAAAAAAAGCTACCTGGGAGCTACAGAAATGAATGGCCGCAGCATGGACCAGACCATCAGCGACACGCGCACCATCTTTTGGGAGGACGGGCAGGTGTGCATGATTAACCAGCCGGCCCTCCCCCACCGGTTTGAGATCAAGCGCTACGACACCTATCCAGAAGTCGCGGACGCCATCAAGACGATGGTGATTCGCGGCGCGCCGGCCATCGGCGCAGCGGCGGGGTTCGGCATGGCGCTCGCAGCGCG
>DAOTXU010000101.1:0-1737 GCA_034435135.1 Anaerolineae bacterium
TTGTGGGGGCACTATCGCTTGATGATTGAGATGCACGAGCGGGTAAGGGGGAAGATTAGAGATTCGAGATTAGAGATGTTTTGTTTGAACAACCTGGGAGCGGCGTACTATTCGACGGGACAGATTCCCAGAGCGATAGCGTGCTATGAAGAAGGATTGAAGAAGGCGCGCGAGACAAAGGATCGTGGATTTGAAGGTTCGTATCTCGGCAACCTCGGCCTTGCCTACGCGGATTTGGGCGAGACGCGGCGGGCGATCGAGTACTACGAGCAGGCGCTCGCGATTGACCGCGAGATTGGCGACCGGCGCGGGGAAGGCAACCGCCTCGGCAACCTCGGCCTTGCCTACGCGGATTTGGGCGAGACGCGGCGGGCGATCGAGTACTACGAGCAGGCGCTCGCGATTGCGCGCGAGATTGGCGACCGGCGCGGGGAAGGGGCTGACCTCGGCAACCTCGGCAATGCCTACGCGGATTTGGGCGAGACGCGGCGGGCGATCGAGTTCTATGAGCAGGCGCTCGCGATTGCGCGCGAGATTGGCGACCGGCGCGGGGAAGGCAACCGCCTCGGCAACCTCGGCCTTGCCTACGCGGATTTGGGCGAGACGCGGCGGGCAATCAAGTGCTATGAGCAGGCGCTCGCGATTTACCGCGAGATTGGCGACCGGCGCGGGGAAGGGGCTGACCTCGGCAACCTCGCTGAGGCGCTGATTGATCTGAATCGTTTTGATGAGGCAATTGAACGCGCGCAGCAAAGCGTGAAAATCGCAGAGGAGATTGCAACACCTGACCTGTGCAGTTATCATCTGGCTACTCTTGCCCTCGCACATCTGTACGCGGCGCAGGAGCAACAAAACCAGTCAGGTCTCCAGTCCGCGCGCGCGGCGGCTGAACGCGCCTGCCAGTACGACGTGCCACGTAACAATCACAACGCCTTTGCGCTGCTGGGCATCATCGCGCTCGCGCAATCGTTGGCCAGTAGGGGCGGGGTCGTCCCGCCCTACGCTTCGCCCCACATCCCGCCCCACGCTTCGCCCCACATCCCGCCCCACGCTTCGCCCCACACCCCGTCCCCCACCTCGCCCCACACCTCGCCTCGCGCGGTGCCCCACGCAACGCAGGGCGACATGACGTCGCCCCTACAGGTGGCACGCACCACGTTCACCACCGCCATTGCGCACGCGGACGCGTTGCTCGCGCAAACGCCAGAATTGTACGGCGCGCTGGATGCCAGGGGGATGGCGTTGTGTGGGTTGGTGCTGTGTGATAGTGGTCAGTGGGCAGTGGATAGTGGTCAGTGGGTAGGCGGCGGTCAACGGTCGTCGGTCATCGGTCGTCCGTCATCGGTCACCGGTCACCCGTCATTGGTCAGCGCAGTCCAGGCGTTTCGCGCGGCGCGGCAAATCAATTCGGACGCGGGAATCGTCGCGCGCGTGGTACGGAAATTGGACGCGCTCGCGCGCACGCATCCTGACGGCGCGGCGTTGCTGGCGGAGGCGCGCCGTGCCGCCAGTGGCAATACGCGGTAGGCAGAGGCGTGAGGCGTGAGGCGTGAGGCGTGAAACGTGAAACGTGATGCGTGATGCACTACGCAATACGCACTACGCACTACGCACTACGCACTACGCTCCACCCATCAAACGCGCGCGGCGCGGAAATTTCGTAGCCGCAACGAGTTGGTAACAACAAACACCGACGAGAACGCCATCGCGGCGGCAGCAATCATCGGATTCAACAAC
>DAOTXU010000102.1:0-15932 GCA_034435135.1 Anaerolineae bacterium
CTGGGACGGCAAGTACGACGAGAACGGCAAGCGCGTCGCGCCGCTGCGCGTGGCGCTGCCCTTTCAGACCGTCGAGACCGTGAACGAGAGCGCGCAGCAGCGCCAGTTGACGCTTGACTCGCTGCTGACGGGCAGACCCGCCGAGTGGCGTAACCGCCTGATTTGGGGCGACAAGAAGTACGTGCTGCCCTCCCTGCTGCCGGAGTTCGCCGGGCAGGTAGACCTGATCTACATCGACCCGCCGTTTGCGACCGGGGCCGATTTCTCGTTTCAGGCCCAAGTGGGCGATGAGAACTTCACAAAAGAACCGAGCATAATAGAGGAAAAGGCCTACCGTGACACTTGGGGGCGTGGGTTAGACAGTTACTTGCACTGGTTCTTTGAGACGGCTGTGCTCTTACGTGAACTTCTGTCTCAGCGTGGCAGTATTTTCGTGCATCTTGACTGGCATATTGGTCACTATGCCAAGGCCGTTCTAGATGAGGTCTTCGGGCAAGTCAATTTCACTAACGAGATTATTTGGTGGTATTACAATAAGTTTCAGGGAAACATCAATCGCTTTGCGTCCGATCACGATGTGATTTACTACTATCGCGCAGGTGAGGAGTTCACTTTTGAGCGCCAGTTAGAAGAGCGAGACGCACCTACCCAGCAGATTAGACGGCGTTGGGACAAAGAGACTCAAAGAATTGTTAATGTTAAGGGTGAAGACGGCAAGGTTCTGTACCAAGAGTCAACTCACAGAACTGTGGATGACATTTGGCGCATTTCAATGCTTCAGCCTGCCGATAAAACGGAGAACCTGCGTTATCCTACCCAAAAGCCCGAAGCCCTCCTCGAACGCATCATCCAAGCCTCTTCCAGAGAAGGCGATCTCGTCCTCGACTGCTTCTGCGGCTCAGGCACTACCGCCGCCGTCGCGGAGAAGCTGGGCCGCCGCTGGATCGCGTGCGACCTGGGGCGTTTCGCCATCCACACCACGCGCAAGCGGCTGCTGGGCATCCCCAACCTGCGCCCGTTCGTGGTACAAAACCTGGGCAAGTACGAGCGGCAGGTCTGGCAGAAGGCGGAGTTCGGCGCGCGGGCCGAGGCCACGATCCGCGCCTACCGCCGCTTCATCCTCGACCTGTACCACGCGGAGCCAATCGAGGGCTACGCCTGGCTGCACGGCAAGAAGGGCGGGCGCATGGTGCACGTCGGCTCGGTCGATAGCCCGGTTGCGCTGGGGGATGTCAAGGCCATCGCGGTGGAGTTCCGCCGCGCCATCGGCACCGGCAAGGACGCGCCGAAGGTCGCCGGGGTGGACATCCTCGGCTGGGACTTCGCGCTGGAGATGAACGAGACCGCGCGGCAGATCGCTCAAGAAGCAGGGCTGGACGTGCGCTTCCTGCGCATCCCGCGCGAGGTATTGGAGAAGCAGGCGGTCGAGCAGGGCGACATCCGCTTCTTTGAGCTGGCCGCGCTCTCGGTGGACGTGAAGGTCGTGAAGCGCGAGGTGACGGTCAGGCTGACGGACTTCATGGTCCCGCCCGACGACGTGCCGGAGGACGTGATTAAGGCGGTGAAAAAGTGGTCGGAGTGGATCGACTACTGGGCGGTGGACTTCAACTACCGGGACGACACGTTCCACAACGAGTGGCAGAGCTACCGCACGCGCAAGGATCGTAGCTTGCAGTTGAGCGTCACGCACAGGTACGACGCGCCGGGTGTATACACAGTGCTGGTCAAGGTGATTGACATCCTCGGCAACGACACGACGAAGGCGATTGAGGTGGAGGTGAAGTAGCGATGAGCGCACAACGGCTGAGCGATATGACGCGCGACGATCTGAAGCTGGTGGTCAAAGAAATCCTGGACGAGGCCATCCAGGAGTTTCTTTGGGAGCTGGAACAGCAGATGCCCGACCCCGACGAAGGGCTGACGCTCCGCGCCGACGTGGTGGAGTCCCTGCTCCACGCGCAGCGCGAGAAGCGGCGCGGCACACCGCTCGACGACGTCGTCCGTGAGTTGGGTCTCGATGAGTGAGGGCTTCACGGTCGAACTCTCGCCACGCGCATCGCCGCCAAGCTCCGCTGGCTGGCGCGGAACGCGGAGGCCATCGAGCACAAGCCGCTGGCCGGTCCCTGGCGCGGGTACTACCGCCTGCGCATCGGCGATTACCGCGCCATCTACGCGCTGGAGGAGAGTGATCGGCTCGTGGTGGTGGAGGTCATCGGTCACCGGCGCGACATATATGACGAATGAGCGCGACGAGCGGCGATGACGGACACCCGGCGCGGCGTCGGGCCGTGGCCGGAAGGTCTCACGCTGAGCCGCGAGGAAATGCAAACGAGTCTGCTTGAAAAGCGATAGCCAGGCGAGGTCAGTCCAATGGCAAAGAAGAGAAAGCCCAGCAAGGCGCAACTCAGCTTTCTGGAAAACTGCGGCAGGACGGCGCCCGCCGTCCCCGCCATCCGCGAGCGGTATTAGCTGTTGGAGGTGAGATAATGGACACACCACGAGTCTCAGACATGACGGTAGAGGAACTGACCGCGTTGCTGCGCGGCCTGATCCGCGATGCAGTGCGGGAGGCGCTGGCGCAGGGGCAGCCGTCATCGCCGTCGCAGCGCCCGCCGCTGGAGCTGCCGCTGATCGACGTGGGGCCGTGGCCGGAGGGCGTGACGCTCAGCCGTGAAGAGTGGTACGACGACAATGGACGCTAGGTCACCCATTTTCGTCGACACCAACGTGCTGCTCCGCGCCACGGTCGAGACCGCGCCGGGACATCAGGAAGCGCGCGCCCTGTTGCCGCGTCTGTGGGACGCCGGGGCGGAGCTGTGGCTCAGCCGCCAGGTGTTGCGCGAGTACGCGGTTGCGCTCACCCGCCCGCAGACGTATTCCGCGCCCGTCGCGCCCGCCGTCGTGGTGGCCTCTCTGCGCACGTTCCAGGCGCAGTTCCACGTGGCGGACGATACCGCCGAGGTGACGGCGAAACTGCTCGCGCTGCTGGAGGTCGTGACGGTGGGCGGCAAGCAGGTTCACGACGCCAACATCGTCGCCACGATGCAGGCCTACAGCATCGGTCAATTGCTCACGCACAACGTGGGGGATTTCGAGCGCTTCTCCGCTTACATCACCGTCCTGTCGCCCAACGAGCTATTGCAGCAGCTATAGCCAGGCGAGGTCAGTTCGATGCCGAAGAAAAGCAAGCCCAGCAAGGCGCAAATGAGCTTTCTGGAGAACTACGGCAGGACCGCGCCTGCCGTGCCAGCGATCCGAGACGCCATGCGGGAGTGGCGCGAGCAGGGTTACCAGGGCGCGACCGAGACAAGCAGAGCGCTGCTCAACTACTGGTTCCACACCGACCACAAGCTCCCCAACGGCCACCAGTTCCGTTACTACCTGGCGCAGCAGGAGGCCGCCGAGTCGCTCATCTACCTGTATGAGATCGCCAGGACTCGCTCGCTGCTGGACATGTACCAGCGTTTCATCCCCGCCGACCTCGCCGGGCAGTTTCGTCTGCCACCGGTAGACCCGTTCGCGCGCTACTGCGTCAAAATGGCGACCGGCAGCGGCAAGACGAAGGTGATGGCGCTGGCGATTGCGTGGCAGTATTTCAACGCGGTGATCGAGGCGGACGACGCCTACGCCCGCACGTTTCTGATCATCGCTCCCAACGTCATCGTGTTCGAGCGCCTGCGGCTCGACTTCGCTGGCGGGCTGATTTTCCAACAGGACCCGGTCATCCCGAAGGAGATGCGAATCTACTGGGACATGCAGTTCTACATGCGCGGCGAGGCCGAGCGCGCGTCCTCGACCGGCGCGATCTACCTGACCAACATCCAGCAGCTTTATGAGAACCCGCCGAGCGAGGATGAAGAACCGGACATCATGACGGCTGTCTTAGGCCCGAAACCGCCCGCCAGCATGGACGAGGGCCGCGACTTCCGCGAGCGCATCCTTGCCCGGTCGGAAGCGCCGGTCATGGTCCTGAATGACGAGGGACACCACACCCACGACCCCGATAGCGCCTGGAACCAGTCGATCCGCAGCCTGCACGAGTCCCACACGAGGGGCCTGTCGGCGCAACTGGACTTCTCGGCAACCCCGCGCTACACGAGCGGCGCGCTGTTCGCGTGGACTGTCACCGATTACACGCTCAAGCAGGCGATCATTGACGGCATCGTGAAGCGCCCGGTGAAGGGTATCACCGACATCGGCGAGGTCACAAGTAAGGTGCCCAGCGTCAAGTATCAACCGTTTATCACGGCGGGCGTCGAGCGCTGGCGGGAGTATCGCGATCAGCTTACCCCGCTGGGCAAGAAGCCCATCCTGTTCATCATGATGAACACCACCGACGAAGCCGACTCGATTGGCGACTACCTGCGCCGGAAATACCCCGATGAGTTCGGCGGCAAGAAGACGCTCATCATCCACACCAAACGCGACGGCGACATCATCCAGAAAGACCTTGAGACTGCCCGGCAAGCGGCCCGCGAGGTGGACCGTGACGACAACCCGATCAACGCCATCGTCAGCGTCCTCATGCTGCGCGAAGGCTGGGATGTGAGGAACGTCACGGTGATCGTCGGCCTGCGGCCCTACACCGCCAAGGCCAACATCCTGCCGGAGCAAACCATCGGTCGCGGCCTGCGCCTGATGTTCCGGGGGCTTTCCACGCCCTACCAGGAGCGTGTGGACATCATCGGCAACCCCGGCTTCATCAAGTTTGTGGAGGAGCTGGAAAAGGAAGAGGACATCCAGCTTGATACCTGGCAGGTCGGCAAGGACCGGCTGGTCATCACCACGATTGAGCCTGACCCGGCGAAGGCCGAGTATGACATCGCGCTGCCGATGCTCAGCCCGATTCTGGTCAGGGCAACATCGCTTGAGGCGGAGATCGAGGCCATCGACGTGACCACGATCAACTGCCCGCCACTGCCACGCAAGGGCGACGCGAAGGCTGAACAGACATTCCGCTACGAAGGGATGGACATCATCACGTTGGAAAAGCTGTTCGAACGCGAATACACGATCCCCACGCCGCAGACTTCACAAGAGGTTGTATCCTACTTTGCCCAGGCCATCGCGCAGGAGCTTAAGCTCCCCAGCCAGTTTCACGCCCTCGCGCCGAAGGTGCGTGACTTTCTGAAGTACCGGGCTTTCGGCGAGGAAGTCAACCTCGACGATCCTGACATCATCCAGGCCATCAGCCGCAAGCTGGCCCTGATGGTGACGATGAAGGTTTTCATCGACCTGCTGCGCGAGAAGCTCATCCTACCGCAAACGCCCGCTCTTGAAGGACCTGGTCGGTTGCTGTCCGGCATCGAGCCGTTTCCCTGGTCGCAGGCTGCGCCGGTGTGCCGCAAGACAATCTTCAACAAAGTGCCGTGCGACAACCAGTTTGAGGAAGATTTCGCGCGTTTCCTGGACAATGCCTCTGATGTTGCACGTTTTGGGAAGCTGCCCATGACCTTCGGGTTCACCATCCCGTACACGGATTCTGTGGGCAACCTGCGCCACTATTACCCTGACTTCGTGGTCGTGTCCGAAGACGGAACCCACTACCTTGTGGAGACAAAGGGACGCGAAGACAGCAACGTCCAGAACAAAGACCGCGCCGCGACCATTTGGGCAGCGAGCGCGACGGAACTCACCGGGCAGCCGTGGCAGTACGTGAAGGTGCTACAGAAGGACTTCTACGAGTTGCAGCCGGTCGAATTCTCGGACTGCGCGTTTATGGGAGCGATGCAGCCGGGCCTCTTTGAGGTGTAGGCGGATATCCTGTTTCCGAATACAGCAGCAATCCGTCCGGAGAACCGTGTGACCACGCTGATTGATCTCATCGGCCTCGCCGCAAGCATTAAAGAGCTTTCCCCGCTCCTGAACCGCTTGCGCAAGACCGATTTCACCGACGTTTTCGCCCGCGCTCTCAAGCGTGTGCTCGATGAGCAGCGCCGATTCCTGGAGCTGCCTCCAGGTGGGATGCTACCCGACGTGGCGACGCTGAAGAGCCACGTGGTCGGCATCGATTTCCAGCGCCTGCCGTTGCGTGGGGAAGCAATCGACGACCTAGTCGTCGAGCGGGTGCGCGTAAGCCTCGCCGCCTGTGGGCTGGAGCTTGACGCAGCGCGCGCGCGGCAGATCGTGCTGGCGGCACACGAAGGGTTCACGCGCGAGGTACTGCGCCTGCACCCGCACGAGATGACGCACCTGCAACTCGAACACATCGAGCGGCTGATCGTCGAGAACCCGGACCAACGCGAAGCGCTCAGGTTGCTGCGGGAGATCCTGGAGACCGTCTCGCAGCCTTCAGCGGTGTTTTACATCGGCGCAGGGCCAGGCGGCGGCGCTGGAGTACCTGACGCGCGCGGGGGTTACGGGGCCGTCCGCCGAACAGCCCTGGGTGATCCTGGTGGACGGGCTTGACGAGGCGCGCGACTCGGACGGCTGGCGTGCGGAAGAGTGGTTGCAGGAGTTGCTACCGCTGAGCGCCGCGCCACACGTCTACTGGATTCTGACCTCGCGGCCCAACCCGGACGTGCTGGATCGCGTGGGCTGGGAGCACGCGCTGCACCGCGTGCAGGCCCGCAAGCTCGCGCGCTTCGGCGTGGAAGCGGTTGGGCGTCTGCTGGCGCAGGCGCATGACCCGGTCCCCCGCGACCGGGCGTTTCTGGAACGGCTGGGCGCGATCAGTGCGGGCGAGCCGCTGTACCTGCGCTTCCTGTGCGAGGACGTGGCGCGCCTGGGTGCAGAGGCGGCGACCCGCCTGGATGCGGAGACGCCGCCGCCCAACGTGATCGCCTACTTCCGCAAGCAGTTTCGGGCGCTGTACGCGCAGGCGCAAGGTCCGTTGAGTTGGGAGATGCTTGGGCTGCTGGTCGTCGCGCGGCCCGCTGAGCGTGGAGGACATGGCCGACGCGCTGGGGGCGGGCAGGCGACAGGCGCGCGAAGCGTTGGAACCGATCCTGCGCTACCTGGTGGGCAAGGAGCGCTACCAGATCATGCACCTGCAACTGCGCCAGTTGCTCAGAGATGAGATCGGACGGCGCGAGCTGGACAACCGACTGTGGCAACTGGTGGAGCACTGCGCGCATTGGCGGGAGCTGGCAGACCCTACATATGCACTGAACCACTACGCCGAGCATCTGTATTACGACTGCCACGATCGCGGAGCGCTGCACGCCCTCCTCACCTGTGATTAGTATGGATGCGCTACTTCAACGTGACCATCGACCAGCTTCTCTACGTCGTCGAGGACGCAACCCCTAAGTTGGGCCGGGGGTTGCTCACTGCATAAAACAAGCGAGCGCCCCAAAGGGACGCCCTCTTGCGGATAGCTGCTACGCAGCTCCACCCTTGAGCCGCCCGCCCCGTCCGGCAAGACAATCGCGGGCTGCCCTGCACCTTAACAACTGCATAGCCAGAGGCTTCGACGCAGTTGGTTGGTGATAGAGCGGGTAACGGGATTCGAACCCGTGACATACAGCTTGGGAAGCTGTCGTTCTACCACTGAACTATACCCGCATTTGTACGCCATTATATGCGATGCGCTTTGGAGCGTCAAGGGTCAGTTCGTTCCCCCAATAGGCTAGCCGGCAGTGAGGGAATCGTAGCCGACGGCGCGCTTGAAGCAGCCCTTGTCTGCGCCGCGTAGCTTCAGAAAGTCTGCATGGCACATTCAGCGGATATTGCTAGAGTCTGATAATGAGGGCTTATTGAGCTAACCGTTCACGCCCGGATGCGGACTGCTCTGACGAACCGAGGGACGAAGCGGAGCCTCCCGTGATCCAAGACATCGACCTGCTGAGGACCGATGAATACAAGCGCATGTTGGCGCAGTGCATCCACTGCGGCCTGTGCCTGGAAGCCTGTCCCACCTATGCCGTGTTCGGCGCCGAGATGGACTCGCCGCGCGGGCGCATCGCCATGATGCGCGCGGCTTCGGAGGGTCGAATCGCGCCGGACGCTTTCAAGGACGCTTTCACCGAGCACATCACCCTATGCCTGGCCTGCCGGTCGTGCGAGACTGCCTGCCCATCAGGGGTGCAATACGGGTCTCTGGTGGAAACGGCGCGCGTGGTCGTCGAGCATAACCGCGCGCCCGGACGGGTCGAGCGCTTCCTGCGATGGATAGGGACGCAGCAGGCGATGCCCCATCTGTCACGCCTCAAGCTGGCGGCGCGATTCATGTGGGTGTACGAGCGAATCGGGCTTCAGCGCGTGGTGCGGTCGCTGCGCTTCTTACCAAAGACCTGGATGGCTATGGAAGGCATCCTGCCTCCGATTGCGCTCAAGTTCACGCCTATAGGCAGAGTGCTACCCGCACAAGGACAACAGTGCGGACGGGCGCTGTTCTTCACGGGCTGCATCCAAGAGGGCTTCCTGTCGGGCGTCAACCGCGCGACGCTGCGCGTGTTACAGCGCAACGGCTACGCAGTGCTCGCCCCGGCGGGGCAGACATGCTGCGGGGCGGCGCACCTGCACCTGGGCGATATAGAGACGGCCCGTAAGCTGGCCCGTCAGAACATCGACGCTTTCTTAAACGGCAACGGCGACTGGACGGCGATTATCTGCAACGCCGGGGGGTGCGGCGTGGCGCTCAAAGAATACCCACATCTCTTGGCCGACGACACGGCTTACGCGGAGAAGGCCAGGGCGTTTTCCGCGAAGGTGAAAGACATCAACGAGTTCCTGGCGGACAACCTTCATGTCGAGCCACAGGGCGCGGTCCCGGCCAGGGCGACTTACGCCGACTCGTGCCACCTGCGACATGGACAGAGGGTCGTCAACCAGCCGCGCCAGTTGCTCAAGCGCATCCCCGGCCTGGAATACGTCGAGCTGACCCTGCCTGACCGGTGCTGCGGCAGCGCCGGCGTTTACAACATCACCCAGGTGGACACGGCAAACGCCGTGCTGGACGCCAAAATGGCCGACATCGCTGCGACCGGCGCGGACCTGATCGTCACGTCGAACACCGGCTGCCACATGCAACTGATCGCCGGGGTGCGCCGCGCCGGGTTGAACGCGCGCGTGATGCATGTGGTCGAAGTGCTTGAACTCTCTTATGAGAATGCGGAGAACGGGGAGTAACATGGTCAAAGTCGCCGATCACCCCATCGACTTCACGTCGCTGGCGCGCCTGCTCAAGCCGGGGCAGATGGTCACTAACCCGGTTGAGTTGCTTACCTATGAGGTGGACGCCGCGAACGAACGGGGGCTTCCCGACGCGGTGGTCTTTCCCGAATCGGTAGACGACGTGGTCCGGGTGGCGCGCTGGGCCGCCGGGCACGGCGCGGCGCTTGTCGCGCGCGGGGCCGGCACCGGGTTGTCCGGCGGCGCGGTCGCTGAACACGGCGGGATCATTCTGGAGTTCTCGCGCCTGAACCGCATCGTGGAGTTCGACACGACCGGGCGCAGCGCTGTTGTCGAGCCTGGGGTGGTCAATCTACGGCTGGACGCGCACGTCAAGCAGGCCGGGCTGTACTACCCGCCCGACCCCGCCAGCGGGCGCGCGGCGACCATCGGCGGCAACATCGCCGAGAACGCCGGCGGGCCGCACTGCTTCAAGTACGGCGTGACCACGAACTACCTCACCGGCCTGGAAGTCGTGCTGGCGGACGGGCGCATGGTGCGGTTCGGCGGGCGGGCGCTGGACTACCCCGAATACGATTTCGTAGGCGTGCTGACCGGCAGCGAGGGCACGCTGGGAATCATTACACAGGCGAGCGTGCGTCTGCTGCGCAATCCCCCCTCCGTTAAGACGATGATGGCCGCCTTCGACGCGGTTGAGGACGCCGGCGAGGCGGTCTCAGCGCTCATCGCGGGCGGCCTGGTCCCGGCGACGATGGAGTTCATGGACCGGGAAATGATGGGGGTCGTTGAAGCCTACGCGCACGCCGGGCTGCCGGTAGAGTCGGAGGCGGCGCTGATTATCGAGGTGGACGGCTTCGCGGAAAGCCTCGCGCCGCAGATGGACGAGATCGTGACCCTCCTGCGCGCGCGGAAAACGCGCGACCTGCGCGTGGCGCAGACCGCCGAGGAGCGCGACAAAATCTGGTACGGGCGCAAGAGCGCCGCCGGGGCGATGGCCCGCCTCTCGCCGTCGTATTACCTGCTCGACGGCACGGTGCCGCGCAGCAAGCTGGCGCACACGCTGACGGCGATCAACAGCGTGTGCGCATCGCTTGCGTTGCGCGTGGCCTATGTGTTCCACGCCGGAGACGGCAACATCCACCCGTTCATCCTGATCGAAGCCCCCTCAGACCCGGCGTTCATGGCGCGCGTCGCCGAGGCCGGGCAGCGTCTCATGGAAATCTGCGTCGCCCAGGACGGTAGCATCACTGGCGAGCACGGGGTAGGGATCGAAAAGCGCCGGTTCCTGCCCCTGATGTACACCGCCGATGAACTGCGGACCATGCTGGACGTTAAAGCAGTTTTTGATCCCAGGAATCTGCTCAATCCGGGCA
This sequence comes from Anaerolineae bacterium, assembly GCA_034435135.1. Taxonomy (GTDB): domain Bacteria; phylum Chloroflexota; class Anaerolineae; order Aggregatilineales; family JAFGMM01; genus JAOSJO01. The sequence goes on from DAOTXU010000102.1 coordinate 10,449, forward strand.
AAATCTTCCCCGAAGAAGCCTTAGAAGCCGGGGAACGGCGCGAGGAGAAAGCCACTTCCGCTGTCGCGCCCTTGCCGCCCGTTCTCGCTCCTGAGAGCACGCAAGAGGCCGCCGACCTCATCCGCGCCGCCCTGCGGACTGAACAGCCCCTATCGGTCCGGGGCGGCGGCACCAAGTCATCGCTCCTGAAGGCGAGTGGGCACGTGCTTTCAACCGGGGCGTTGCGCGGCGTCCGCAAGTACGCCCCGGCGGACCTGTACGTCACAGTAGGTGCGGGCACGCCGCTCGCCGAACTGCAAGCCGAACTCGCGCGCGACCGCATGTGGGTGCCGCTTGCGTCGCCCTGGCCGGAGGCGACCATAGGTGGGATGGTCGCGGCGAATTTCAACGCGCCGTTGCGGATGCGCTACGGCGGCGTGCGTGACCTGGTGTTGGACGCGACCGTCGTCCTGCCCAACGGGCGCACCCTTCACACCGGACGCCCTGTGGTCAAGAACGTGGCCGGCTATGATCTGACCAAGCTGTTCATCGGCTCGTATGGCACATTGGGACTCATCACCGAGGTGACGCTGAAGCTGGCTCCGCTGCCGCGCGCGCGCGCCAGCCTGATCGCGCCGGTGGAGAACCTGGGGCGGGCGCTGGAATGGGCGACGCGACTGCTGCGCGTCTGCCTGACCGCTTCGGCGCTGGTGTTGTGCCAGGGATGCCCGGCGTACCCGGACGCGCCGTACACCCTGATCTACACGGCGGAAGGCTTGGCAGAGGACGTGCGCGCCGAACTTGCCGAAGCGCGCGCGCTGCTGCAAACGAACGGCGCGGCAGACCCGGCGCAGGTCGATGCGCCTTCAGGGAGCGAAGCCTGGGCGACCTGGCTGCAATCCGCTGAAGGGCAGACTTCTGGATACCTGGCGCGGGTGGGGGCAGCTCCTAAGGACCTGCCTGGCGTCGTAAAAGACCTGACGCCGGCGCTGAGCAGCGATACGACTTTGTTCGCCGACCTTGCGAACGGCCTGCTGTATCTCCGGGGCGCGAACGTCCTGGCGAAGGCGCGAGAGGCGGCGATCAAGGCGGGGGGCTATGCTGTGCTCCTGGCCGCGCCGGAACCTGTACGCGATGTCGATCCCTGGGGATACATCCCGGAGAGCCTGGACTTGATGCGCGCCCTGAAAGCCCGCTGGGACCCGCGCGGGCTGTTCAACCCCGGCGCGTTCCTGGTGTGACCGAGACAGTGAAAGCGCTCCCCTTCAGGTTGAGTATTATCACCCATTTTCAGGCGCTCCACGCTATTCTGTGGCCCTACCCTCCTTCGATCTCATGAGCGGAACCGACGATCACACGCCGCCATCCCTCCCCTCGACCGGATGTCCCGTCACTGGGCGATTCTGCTCCGGGTGGGATATACTTAGATCATGACACTATTCGATAGTGAAAGCAATCACCCAAGCCTGGTTGCAGCATGGGTCGCCGATACCGTCCCCCTGGTGATGCGCACCATCCGCGCCGAGATGCGCCGCCACCGCTCGGCTGACCTCTCGGTGCCGCAGTTCCGCGCCCTGGCCTTCCTGCGGCGCCATCCGGGGGCGTCCCTCTCCCATGTCGCCGAGCACGTGGGGTTGACCCTGCCTTCGACCTCGAAGATGATCGACCGGCTCGTGGTGCGAGGTTTGGTCGTGCGCGAGGCCGCTTCTGATGATCGCCGCTGTATCACCCTGATCCTTACCCCGGCGGGTGAGTCGATTGTGCAGCAGGCGTCCGAGGCGACGCAGGCCTGCCTCGCCGGGATACTGACAACGCTCCCACCGGAGGAGCAGGCGACCGTTATGCAGGCGATGCAAATATTACAGCGGACCTTCAGTATAGACAAAGGTAACCCTGGATAAACGGCGATGTCCATTGTCGAGACCCACGCCCTCACACGCCGTTTCGGCCAACTCACCGCTGTCGACGCCCTGACCATCACCGTAGCGCCGGGCGAAGTCTTCGGTTTGTTGGGGCCGAACGGCGCGGGCAAAAGCACCGCCATCAAGATGCTGACCACGCTGCTGCCGCCCACCGCTGGTGAGGCGCGTCTCGCCGGGTTCAGCGTCACGCGGCAGGCCGCCGAGGTCAGGCGGCTCATCGGCTACGTGCCACAAATGCTCTCGGCGGACGGGACGCTCACCGGCTACGAGAACCTGCTGATCTTCGCCAAGCTGTACGATCTCCCGCGCGCCGGGCGCACGACACGGGTGCGCGATGCGCTGGCTTTCATGGGCCTGGAAGACGCGGCGGACAAGCCGGTGCGCACTTACTCCGGCGGCATGATCCGGCGGCTGGAGATCGCCCAATCGATGCTGCACCGGCCTGAGGTGCTCTTCCTGGACGAGCCGACCATTGGGCTGGACCCGGCGGCGCGCCGCGCGGTGTGGCAACACGTGGAACAACTGAAGGCCGACTACGGCACGACCATTTTCCTCACCACGCACCTGATGGAAGAAGCCAACAGCCTGTGCAACCGGGTCGCCATCATGCACCGGGGCAAGGTGGTCGCGCTCGACACGCCGGGCGCGCTGAAAGCCGCGGTCGGCGGCGACGGCACCACGCTGGACGACGTGTTCATCCACTACACCGGCGACACCCTGGATACGGGAGGAGGTTACCGTGAGACTTCACGAACGCGCCGCACCGCGCGGCGGCTTGGTTGAGCTGACGCAGCCGCATCGAGCCAACGGGTTGACCGCCGTCGCGCGCTTCGTCGGCAAGACGCTGGTCATCGCCGAACTGGAGGCGCGCAAACTCCGCCACGATCCGACCGAGCTGTTCATGCGCGTGGTGCAGCCGGCGCTGTGGCTGCTGGTGTTCGGGCAGGTGTTCACCCAGACGCGCGCCATCCCCACCGGCGACCTGCGCTACATCGATTTTATGGCCCCCGGCATCCTGGCGCAGAGCACACTGTTCATCGCCATCTTCAGCGGCATCACTATCATCTGGGAGCGCGACCTGGGGATTGTGCACAAGTTCCTTGCCAGCCCGACCCCGCGCGCCGCGCTGGTGCTGGGCAAGGCGGTGTCCGCCGGGGTGCGCGCGTTGCCGCAGGCGGCCATCATCTACGTCCTGGCGCTACTGATCGGCGTCCGGCTGAACGGGAATCCGCTCGCGCTCGCCGGGACGCTGGCGGTAGTCGTCCTGGGCGCGGCGCTCTTTTCGACCTTCTCGCTCATCATTGCCTGCCTGGTGAAGACGCGCGAGCGCTTCATGGGCATCGGGCAGGTGATGACCATGCCGCTGTTCTTCGCCAGCAACGCCATTTACCCGATTGCGATTATGCCGCCCTGGCTGCAAGTCCTGGCGCGGATCAATCCGCTCTCGTATCAGGTGGACGCCCTGCGCGCGCTGATGCTTGGCGAAGCCAGCGGGCAGGGGATCGCCCTGGACTTCGGCATGTTGCTGGTTGTGGCGACCGCCCTGTTGCTCATTGGCGCGCGGCTGTATCCGCGCGTCGTGGTCTGATTGGCTGCCTATGGGGAACAAACGGCGGCTGGCAGGGGCTTCCCTTCAGCCGGATTCCCGGCTATAGTGAGGGTCGTTTTCGACATTCCTGGGTAAGACGCAAAGGAGCGCCTGCCATGCTCAGCATCCCCGATTACTTCACCACCCTGGCCGCCATCGTGACGCGCATCCCCGAAGCGCAGGTCGCCGCCGCCACCCGGCTCCTGCAATCGGCTTATCAGGAAGACCGGACCATCTTCGTGATCGGCAACGGCCAGAGCGCCACCACCGCCACCGCCTTCGCGCTCGACCTGACCAAAGCCACCGCCGCGCCGTCGCGCCGCCGCTTTCGCGCCATCGCGCTCACCGACAACACGGCGGCGCTCACGGCATGGGCCAACGACGTGCATTACGAATCGGTGTTCGCCGAACAGTTGGTCTCGCTGTTCCGGCCTGGCGATTTGCTGCTCGCCATCAGCGCCAGCGGCAACTCACCGAACGTGCTTCGGGCCGCCGAGTGGGTGCGCGCACACCAGGGCAGAATCCTCGCCATGACCGGCTTTGGCGGCGGCAGGCTCACGCCGATGGCCGACGCGGCGATTGTCGTGCCCAGCGACGATTACGGCCACGTCGAGACCGCGCATATTGCGGTCACACACTACTGGATCGATACGTTGCGTGAATGGCTGGCAGGCGGCGCAGGTGAACAAAAAACCAGACAGGGAGCTTAAGCCCCTGTCTGGTCAAACGCTAGGCGTCTGCCGACGCGGGGAGCGACTTGGCCGGCGCGCTGCGAGCGGCCAACCGGGCCAGAAGCGGGCGCAGCGCGAGGATCGACAGGCCGGCCCCCAGCGCGATGCCGGCGACCTTGACCGGGGGAGGTATACTGGCCAGCGACCGCAACCAGGCAGGCGTGCGCTGAGCTTCGGCTGCCGGCTCGCCTACCAGTTCGCGCTTGAGTTCGTGGATAAAGCCGGGGTTGGGGACGACGGGCACCAGCGCCCGGTAGAGACGACGGGCCAGGGTCAATAAATCGCGCGCGGCAGTGTACACGGCGACAAGCGCATCCGTCGGGTCGTCGTCGCGCAGCAACGCATCGACCTGCGCGGCAAGGATGTCTTCTAACATTTCGGAAGTAAGCGTCTCGCCCATAACGGGTATCCTCAGCATACGCATGTCACACGCCTTTAGCGGCGCTTGAGCCAGCGCCGCCTCGGTTTCTCGTCCGGCAGCATTTCGGGCATATGCTCGCCCAACTCGTCCTTGAGCGCAGCGAGCGTCCGGTGATACAGCGATTTGACCGCGCCTTCGGTTCGATCCATGATCTGGCCGATCTCGGCGTTCGACAGGCGGTCAACGAACTTCAGGATCAGCAATTGCTGGCGGTCTGCCGGCAGGCGGCGGAGCGCCTTGAGCAGCATCTCCTGGTCGGCGCGGTCTTCGGCGGCGGCTTCCGGGACGTCGGCGGGATGGCTAGACGGGATAAACTCGTCCAGGGGCAGAATATTGCGGCGGCTCCGGTCGCGGTGCCAGTTGGCGACCAGGTTGTGCGCGATGCGATACAGCCAGGCCGAGAACGGCACGCCGCGCTCGTTGTAGTTGTCAATGTGCCCCAGCGCCCGGTGGAACACCTGCGCCGTCAAGTCTTCGGCGTCCTGGTGGTTGCCGGTGCGGTAGTAGATGTAGTTGTAAATCCGGGCGACGTAAAGCTCGTACAACGCGCCAAAGGCTTCACGGTCGTGCCTGGCCCGCTGCACCAGCGTGCCCACGTCCTCATCCCGGCGCTCGTCATCGGGCGCTGTCATCGGTTAAAACACCCCTCAAACCAAAAGGTTGCGCGCGAGCCGCGCACAGGAGTATAGCAGGTTTACTCAGTTTAAAGCATAATCCTTGAAGTGATTCAAGCTTTTGAGCCAACGACCCCGGTGCGCGTGGTGCTTGGCGTGTTGGCGGGCACCTCACCCCCCGTCCCCCTCTCCGCAAGCGGAGAGGGGGTGTCGAGCCGCAGGCGAGACG
>DAOTXU010000103.1:0-2721 GCA_034435135.1 Anaerolineae bacterium
ACCGTGTACGACCCGCCGCCGGCCGGGTACGCGCTGATGGTCTGCGAGTACGAGAGCGCCAGGCTCGCCAGCAGCGCAACAATCGCCAGCGCGATGGGCCACGAATACCCCAGCCCCGCCGCCCCCGCTACGACCAGCCCCAGGAAGATCTCCTGGTTGGCGTAGGCGACGGAGGCGAGCGCGTCGGGCGAGAGCGCCGCCAGCGCGCGGACGTTGCTCAGGCGCTCCTCGGCGATGCGTTGGGTCGGTAGCGGCGGACCGATCAATGTATTCCACAAGCTTCTCACATCCACATCCTTCTCACATCTACGTCCTTGCCAGGCGACCTTTCGCCTGGACCGAAACGTCACCTTCACGCCAGGGGATTCTAACGCATCGGTTCGGTTGTTCGCACATGGAGTCGCTCATGAAAGAGGGGGGCACGGTCTCTTGTCCCGGCACCCCCCACCTGAATGTTGGCGTCTGTTCTTGAGCAGTCTGGAAACCTACCGACTCACCAGGACGACGCGAAAGCCGATGGTGCCGTCGCGTTCTTCGGGGTAGTTCCAGTTGCGGATCGCCGCGCGAATGTTGCGCGCCGAGGCGTCATACGCGCCGCCGCGCAGCGAGCGCCGGCCCCGCACATGCAGCTCTTCGCGCCCGTCGTGTGGCTCATAAGGGTAAGGCTTCTCCAGGCTCAGGGTCCACTCCCACACGTTGCCAGCCATATCGACGCAGCCGCAAGGGCTGTCGCCTTTCGGAGAATACGCGCCCACAGGGGTGGGCGTCTTCTCATTGCTGCCGAAGTTCGCGTGGGTCTCGTCGGGTTCCTGGTCGCCCCAGGGGAAGCGCCGCCCGTCGTCGCCGCGCGCCGCCCACTCCCATTCCGGCTCGGTCGGCAACCGCACCACGCACTCGCGGTCGCCCGGCAGCCGCCCCGCCTCCCGCAGCTTCACGGTCAGCCACTCGCAGTACGCGACAGCGTCATGCCAGTTCACCCAGGTCACCGGGAGGTCCGCCCCCTCCGCCCGCGGGGAGATGTCCCGCCAGTGCTTGGGCGGGCGGCGACCGGTCGCGGTGACGAACGCGGCGTACTGCCGGTTGGTGACCGGGGCCTTCGAGATGTAGAAAGGCTCCCGGATGGTGACCGGGTGCTGCGGCCTCTCGTCGTCGAAGGCCATCCAATCGCTGGGGGCGCTGCCCAGGTTAAATGTACCTGCCGGCACCGGCACCCACGCCGGCTCGAAGTCCAGCGGCGCGCCGACCAGCGCAATCGCCGGCGGGGGTGTCGGCTTCACCGTGACGGTAGCGAAGGCGTCGCCGGCGGCGCGGGTGCGTTCCGGCTCGGTGGATGGGGTCTCGGCGATAGCCTGCTCGCCGATCTGCCAGCCCTCAAAGATGAAGTCGCCCCTGCCGCTGCCGGGCAGGTGGCCGAACTGGGGCGTTTGCCGGGCGCGCGCCTGCACCCGCACCTGCGTCTGGAGCCAGGGCGCGAACTCGTCGGCGCGCACGACCCCGAACGAGCCGGCGAAATCGCCGCACAGCCCCTCGACGAACCGCCACGTGAACAGCGAGTGCTTGCCTTCGGGGCCGCCGCCGTCGGCGACGGTCTCGCCGTCGCGCCCCGCCGAGATGGCTTGAATGGACGGGTGGAGCAGGAAATCCTTCGCAAGCCGCCGTTGCTCCGCCGACGCCGCGCGGGTGAACGCCAGCCCGCTGAAGCACGAATCGAGCACGAAGAGGATGTGCTTGGCGGGGATAAACTCGGCCTGTTCCAGCACGTCGTCCATCTGCAAGAGCGTGCGCCACTGGTTGGGCAGCGAGTTGTGCAGCGAGAGATACCCCACCTCCGCCTCGCGCTTAGTCTTGCGTGTCAATCCATGCCCGGCGTAGTAGAAAAGGAACCGGTCGTCCGGGCCGGCTTCGTTGGCGATGCGGTCCATCTCACCGAGCACGTTCTCGCGCGTCACCTCGGCGTTGATGAGCAACTTCACCTCATCGAATCGGAGTCGGTCCTTCAATAACCCAGCGATCTCTTTTGCGCCGTTCACCGCTGTCTTCAGCGGGGGGAAGCGGTCGGACGCATAGTTGTCAATGCCGATGACCAGTGCCCACGACCTCTCATAGGTGGGCCTTAGCGCCGCCGGGGGAGCTGTAGACCGCGAGACTCTCGACGGTGGAGGGGGTGCGACGTGAGCCGGGGGCCTCTCAGGCTCGTCCACACGCGCGGACGGCTTGGGTGCCGCGCTGAGGTCGGCGCCCGGCTTGGACTTCGCCCCGGCCTCGTCCACCAACGCCAGCAGCGCGTCATCGATGCGGGTTTGCTCCGCTCTGACTTCTCCGGGGTTGATCGTACCCTTGCGCTCTTCGTTGAGCAGCCGCTTATGGCGTGCGGAAAGCAGGGTTAGCTCGCGTTGCAGGTCGGCAAGCCCGGAAGCATCCAGGTAGGCGTGCAGCGCCGTAATCGCCGGGGCGGTTTCAGCCTGCTCGATGAGCGCCTGGACCTTTTGTAAGTCCTCAGGTAGAGATGATTGAGACATTGCGCAGGTCCCTGTCTAGAGCGAACAAGCGGGAGAGTCGCTGAGTATGCACACAGGTATTAACTGATTCAAACTTTTGCCAACAGCTGGCCGTGCTAACCGTTTCTCAACCTCCCCCCCGTCTCGCCTGCGGCTCGACACCCCCTCTCCGCTTGCGGCTATAGTCCGGCGTAGCCGGGAGAGGGGGACGGGGGGTGAGGTC
>DAOTXU010000104.1:0-2664 GCA_034435135.1 Anaerolineae bacterium
GCGCGGCGGTGGTGAGGGTGGTTCCCACCGGGGCAAGCAGGACGGGCGCGCCCAGCCCCGACGGGTTGAGGAGGAAGTCCATCGGCGCGCTCCACGCCCCGGCGAGGCCGCCGTTGAAGGACTGCACCCACCAGCGGTAAGCGGCGTAGGCCAACGGCGTCGTCGGCGTGTACGCGCAGGTAGAAGCGTCGCAGCTACCACCCTGCGTCGGGACGCGCACATCGATGACCGGGGTGTTGACGTCGCTCTGCGGCGCGACGTACAGGCGATAGCTCGTGCCGCCGCTGACCGTGTTCCACTGAAATGTCGGCGTGGTGTCGTTGGTCGCCCCGTTGGGCGCGATCAACGTGGACTGGTCGGGCGGCGTGCCGAGGGTGAAGTTCATCGGCGCGCTCCACGCCCCGGCGGTCGCGCCGGTGAAGGACTGCGCCCACCAGCTATAGTTGTCCGCGCTGAGCGGGGTGGTAGGCGTGTAGGAGCAGGTGGACGTGTTACAACTGCCCCCTTGCGTGGGGACGTGCAGGTCGATCACCGGGCTGCCGGTGGCGCTTTGCGGCGCGACATACAGCCGGTACTCGGTGGCGATGCTGACCACGTTCCACTGGAACGTTGGCGTGGCGTCGGTGATCGACCCGCCGGGCGCGATCAGCGTCGGCGCGCCCGGACCTGAGGAGCCGCCTTGCCTGAAGTTGGCGACGGTGTACGCCGTATTGTTGAACGTCTTGCGGTTGTCGGCGGGGTGGAATTGCCCTTCGGGCACACCCATCGGGACGCCGCCGTAAGACACGTTGGGGTTCGAGAAATATTGCAGCCGCGTACAACCGCCGCAGGCGGTGCCGTAGGCCATGATGGTGCGCCACGACGGCCCACCTGTGTAAACGTAGCCGTGCGCGTACTCATACGGCGCGGTGCCGGGGTCAACGGCCCAGTCATGGCGCGCGCCCATATTGTGGCCCATCTCGTGCCCGTAGCTGTAATAGCCCGTCGCGCAGTTGCGGGCGATCACGCTGAATCCGCTTGAGGCAAAACTGGCCGAAACCGTCTCCATCAACCAGGCGATGCCGCAATACTGCGTGCCTTCGATGAACATCGACACCAGGTCGGCTTTGTAGGTGTTGCGCAGCGTGTGCACGTTGTCGATGTAGCCATCGCTGGTTTCAGTAAGGCGGACAAGGTCCGTGTAAAAGTCGCCCGACTCGGTGTAGCTCACCTCTGTCCGGTGCACGAGATTGATGCGCTGGTTGACGCCGCTGTTGGCGTAGGCCTGATTGGTCTCGGTGACAGCCAGGTTAACGAGGTTTTGCATCGCGGTAGCGCCCCCTGCCGCGGTGCGGGCCGCCGGGGTGTAAACCACCATCACGTCGATGATGGCGCCGCTGTCCGGCATCGAGGCCGGGTCAGGTTGCGCCCCGCCCGCCGGCGCTTTCACCGGGATGGGCGGCGCTTCATCAGGGAACTTGGAGGGATCGATCTCGTGAATGACATGCGCATTGCCGGCGTAGCGCACCTGATAGAACGCGCCAGGCGCGACAATGTTGCCCACCACCACCCCGCCGCCGACGGCCAGGGTCGCGCTGCTGAGCGCCACGCCGTCGAGGTGGCCGATCCAGGCATAGCCGCCCGACGCGAACGTCTCGATGCGGTCCATTACGGCGGTGAAGCGCGCGTCGTCAAACAGATTCAACGCCAGGGTTTGGCTTGCGCCCGCCGGGTCGGCAGCCGCGCCGCCGAGCAGATCGAAGTTGACCGCGACGAACCGCGACCGGACGATGGTCGGGTCGCCGGTCGGGTTAGCGTCGGCTTCAACGGCGACATCGGCGAAGAGCGCCTGGCCGCCTTCCTGCGCGCCCGCTGGCGTCACGCCGCCAAGCGCGATGAGCGCTACCAGCAACAATTGCAGCCCTAACTGCCTGGCTATGGAAAACGCTCGCATGGTTTCTACTTCCTTTCCCAACATAAGGGCAGATGATATTGCATACGCGGGAAACCCCCAAGAATGAGTTCCCGGCTTGCCCGCCAGGGCGATTCGTCAGTAACGAGACCTTGCGCTGTTTTATACCGATAGTTACCTTTTGGTTAGACTCTAGACATTTTCTTGTATGTCATTAATAGGCGGTATTTAGAGATATTATCTACCATCTAAAGCCCTCGACTCTAGCTTATCAAAGACCAGGCCCACGTCAAGCCCGTCTTTGTCAAGCTTATGTGAAAAACTGTCCAAAAGAAATGCCCCTCCGGTCACCCCGCGCCGACGTTCGCCGCCAACGCTCCCCAAGACCTCTTTGGCGACGGCGCGGAAACCTTCGCCGGCGGGCAGGGCTACCTGCTGAGGGACGCGGTCAGCGGCTACCGGGTCGGTGCTGAGGAACGAGTCCCCGGTTCACGCGCCGCCAGCAACCCCATCAGCCGATGGAATTCAGCCCGCCCCACTCGACATCGCGTTTCTCCCTGGTGGTGGCCGATTTGCTCGTCCGCCAGGCGATTAGCGACGAACTGATTCAAACTTACGTCAACCGCTGGCCGTGCTAAGGCCTTTCTCTACCTCACCCCCGTCTCGCCTGCGGCTCGACACCCCCTCTCCGCTTGCGGCTATAGTCCGGCTTCGCGGGGAGAGGGGGACGGGGGGTGAGGTGTCCGCCAACACGACAAGCACCACACGCACCG
>DAOTXU010000105.1:0-24375 GCA_034435135.1 Anaerolineae bacterium
CCTCTGGACGGTACCTTCATAGGTTTGACGAATCGCAGCGACGTCTTCTGGTTTCAGGGTGGTCTCTTGGATTTGTACTAGCTGTGACTCAAGATCGTCAATTTCTTGCCGATATTTCTGCGCTGCATTCCGGTATTGGCCGTCCTTTTCGTTTAAGGCGGCTTTCAGTTTTCTAATCTCTTCTCCCTGTTGACTTAATGCGGCTTTGAGCCTTCTGATTTCTTCTCCTTGTGATGCAATTCTCTCCGAAGGTATTTCGATCTCTGGTTCCGGGATAGCACCTTTGACCTCAGCGACTTCGTAGTCAGCAAAAATGCGGCTTACCCTTTCGCGTGTGGGATGCTTCCACATTTCATCCGATATTCGGATATACCACTGATACTGAATGCCATTACTGGCTGGGCGAAAACTTCTACCAGCAAGTAGTACCCGTAGCCCGTTGTTTTGCAGGGTTTTTTGGACTTTCCTGAACTGAACCTCTGGGACGTTCAACAACACATAGCTGTAGTAACCGGTGTCATCGAAAAACCATTGTGATTGTCGCAATTGAGTTTCTGTAGCCACATCACACTCTCCTACTGCGATTTGCTCTCGCCCAAGACCTGGGCTTCTCTTATGCCAACTCATCGGAGAATATTACCGCCCTACACCGTCGGCATATCCATGAGCAATACCTCGACGACCAGCCGGGTATTCGCGTTGCGCGCCAGTTGCTCCGACGCGCGGCACACCGCCTCCAGCGCCGCGCCTGCCTCCCCAGCCCCGACGCGCCCGGCCAGCGCTTGCAGCGCCGACAGCCGGTCCACGTTGACCAGGGATACATCGCCCCCGGAGGCGATCAGCGTGACATCGCGCCAGTACGTCTGCCAGAGCGTCAGGGTCTCGCGCAGCGCCGCCGGGTCTTTGGCGACCTGCTCGGCATAGCGGAAGCGCGCGATCCGGTCGGCGCGGAGCAACGCCTCTAGGTGGTCAAGCGCCTGCTTTCGCGCTTCGAGCAGCGCGGGGTCCCCAACCGCGCGCACTGCCCAGCCAATCCGCCCGCCCGAAAGCCGCGCCAGCAGGTCGGCCTGCTCTGCGGGCGCGCCGAACTGCTCCTGCAACGCCAGGCAAGTTTCCTCAAGCGAGAGCGTCCGCAGCAATAGCACCTGGCAGCGCGAGGCGATGGTCGGCAGCAGGGCATCGGCGCGGTCGGCGGTGAGGATCAACACCACGTGCGGAGGCGGCTCCTCCAGCGTCTTGAGCAGCGCGTCCTGCGCTGCGGGGGTCGCCTCGTGGAAACGCAGGAGAATCGGCACGCGGTAGCGCCCCTCGACCGGGCGCAAGGCGAGCGACGCTTGCAGGTCGCGTATCTGGTCGATCTTAAGCGCGCCGCCTTCGCGCTCAGCCTGGACGATGGGCACATCGGGGTGAAGGTCGCGCGCGATCAGGCGGCACGCGCGACACGCGCCGCAAGGAGGAGCCGCCGCCTGGCAGTTAAGCGCCTGCGCGAACGCGCGCGCCAGCGTCGTCTTGCCCACCGACGCCGGCCCGGTAACGAGGTAAGCGTGCCGGATGCGCCCATGCGCCAGGCTCTGGCTCAGTTGGGCGACCGCCCACCGGTGTCCGATCACAGGCCATCGGTCTTGCGCGATGGTATCCATACAAACCAATCTCAAACGGTTCTTAACACGACCATAGCACCAATGGGGGGTATGCAGGTCTCAAGCCTAATGCTACATTAGTTGTGAGTAATCGTCCAGGATTGGGCTGGCCGACTGTCACTTTTTCTGGGAGAACGACGCCGCTATCGGTTAAGCGGAGCAGCATGAAACCACGAATAACACCAATTCAGCAGAAATATCAGACCCGTCCTCCAGAGAGAGCGAGACAAAGTGACGTGCGCGGGTTCTGAATATCATTCTGATTATTCGTGTAATTCGTGTTATTCGTGGTTAAATCTTGCCCAAATGAGGCGAAAGTGACAAGCGGCCAGAGGATTGGGTTTTATTGCGGCTGTAATAGCCCGTGTCCGCGCTTATTGATTTGCGCTCCGGGGAGAATGTGCTTAAAGTACTGATGGAAGTTCCGGAGCGCCGGGTGTGTTGAGCGTTGAGTCACTATGAAACTCTGTGAATTTTGTTTCCATATCAACGAGCCGACAGCCACACATTGTAGTCACTGCGCGCGGGAGTTGCCTGCCAAACAGTATATGGTGCGCGAGTTCCACACCACTGACAAGCAACCCGAATCCCCAACGGCGGCTCCACCGAAGGCCGGCAAACACACGCAACACCTGGAGCGCGTGGACCGGAGAACCATCGCGCTCTATGTCGAGGACACTTCCAGCCCGCTGGTGCTGCGCGTCGATGACCAAGTTGTTCTGGGACGGTACACGCCTGATAACCCCGGCAGGCCGCCGGTTGACCTCGAACCGTTTGACGCTTACGAAAAAGGCGTCTCGCGCCTGCACGCCGCCATCCGCCGCGTGGAAGATGGCGGCTATGTGGTTGTTGATCTGGGCAGCACCAACGGCACCGTGGTCAACGGCGAGCCACTGACCCCACATGAGCCGTTCAGGTTGCAAAACGGCGACCTGATCCGCCTGGGCGCGCTGAACATCTATTTCTACGGTCCGCCCCCGTAACCGACTCTCTCCGGTCCACGATTCGGCGTAGCCATACCGTGCTGGCTTGCCGCTAAGCCTGCACTTCTCTGGCGCGTCTATATCTGCTAAAATCGCGTCATGCCAGAGCACAGCCCTGAAGCCAAAGCCGACTTGTTGCGCCGGCGCGCCAAGTATGCGGTGATCGCCGACCTGCTAACAGCGCATTACGGCGAACCGACGTGGCGTCCACACCTTTCGCCGGTGGATGAGCTGGTCAGCACGATCTTGAGCCAGAACACCAACGACGGCAACCGCGACCGCGCCTTCGAGCACTTGCGCGCGCGCCTCCCCACGTGGGAAGCGGTGCGCGACGCGCCGGTAGAAGAGGTCATCGACGCCATCCGCCCGGCAGGGCTGGCGAACCAGAAGGGGCCGCGCATCCAGGCCGCGCTGCGCTATTTGACCGAAACGCAGGGGCGTATCACGCTCGACCATCTGGAGGCCATGCCGCTCGAAGAGGCCAAGGCGTGGCTGCTCGGCATCGACGGCGTAGGGCCGAAAACGGCGGCCATCGTATTGCTGTTTGCCTTTGGACGGCCCGCCTTCCCGGTAGACACACACGTGCACCGCGTCAGCAAACGCCTCGGCCTGATCGACGCCCGGACGACCGCGGAACAGGCGCATGACCTGTTAGAAGCCCTCGTGCCGCCGGAGGATTACCTCACCTTCCACCTAAATATGATCGCACACGGGCGGACGATTTGTCACGCCCGCGCGCCGGCGTGCGCGCGCTGCCCGTTGCGGAACCATTGCGACTACTATCAGAGGTCCCCATGAGCGAACCGGAACGCGGACGCGACCTCGACCAGGCGCTGACCCACGCGCGCCAGACCCTCGCCATGCTGCGCAGCCAGGCCACAGTCGGCCAGATCGATATCGGCGACCTGGGCAAACGCCTGGACAGCCTCGCCGACCTGCTGGATGCGCTCGCCGCCGAGCGCAAGGAGAGCCGATCGCAGGTGCGGCTCGCCGCCCTCTACGAGGCCAGCCAGCTTATCGGCTCCAGCCTGGAGCTACAAGCCGTGCTCGACCAGGTGATGGACTCGGTCATCGCGCTGACCGGGGCCGAGCGCGGCTTCATCATGCTGCTCAACGACGACGGCGTGCTCGAATACCAGGTCGCGCGCAACCTGGACCAGGCCGCCATTGAAAGCGGCGACTTCGCCGTCAGCCGAACGATCAGCCGTCAGGTCTTGGATAGCAACGCGCCGGTCGTGACCACGAACGCGGTCGAAGACCCGCGCTTCGCCTCCAAGCAGAGCATCCTGATCCACAACCTGCGCAGCATCATGGCGACGCCCCTGCGCGCGCGGGGCCGTTCCATCGGCGTGGTGTACGTGGACAACCGCATACGAGAAGGCATTTTCACCGACGACGATCTGGCGCTGCTCGACGCCTTCGCGCAGCAGGCCGCCATCGCCATCGAGAACGCGCGCCTCTTCACCACCACCGACGCCCAACTCGCCGAGCGCGTCGAGGAGTTGCGCCAACTGCGCCTGATCGACCGACGGCTGAGCGAAACCCTCGACCTCGACGCAGCGATGGCGATCACGCTGGAATGGGCGGCGCGCGTCACCGGCGCGCAGAGCGCCACGCTGTGCCTCCGCGACCCCGATGACCGGGCCGGCGTCTTCCAGTGCGTGGCATTCTACCCCGACAAAGACGCGGTGGGTGGGGTCGGCGCGACCTGGGACGCCGGCCACCCGCTGGTCGGGCGGCTGCTGGAGTCCAAACAGTCGATACGTGTGCACTTCGATGACGCCTGGCACATGGCGATACCAGTCCGCCGTGAGCGCAGGATCATCGGCCTGATCGCGCTGAGCAGCGCGACGGCGTTTGATGACGACGCCGAGGAGTTCGTCAACCGCTTGGCCGACCGCGCCGCCATCGCCATCGAGAACGCGCGCCTCTACAAAGAAGTGATCGACGCTAAGAATGCCACCGACGAGTTCGTCAGCGTGGCGTCGCACGAGATCAAGACGCCGATGACGAGCATCCTGGGCTACACCGACCTGCTCCGCCGGGGCATCGCCGGCCCGGTCACGGAGCAGCAAACGGGGCTGCTGGAAACCATTGCGCGCAACGTGCGCTGGATGGAATCGCTTGTCAGCGACCTGACCGACGTCAGCCGCATCGAGACCGGGCGCATCTTCATCGAAATCAGAGACGTGGACATCCCGGAGGTCATCGCGCAGGTGCGCGAGGCGACAGTCCACCAGATCGAGGAGCGCCGGCACAGCCTCGTGGTCAACGTGCCGGCGGACCTCCCGCCGGTCAAGGCCGATCCCAAGCGCCTGTTGCAGGTGATGATTAACCTGGTGAGCAACGCCTACAAGTACACGCCCGACGGGGGCAATATCACGGTCTTATGCCAGCGGCGCGGCGACCGGGTGTGGATCGCGGTCCGCGACACCGGCATCGGCATGACCGAGGAGGAGTTGGCGAACCTGGGCCGCAAGTTCTGGCGCGCGCAAAACCCCCACGTCGCCAACCAGAAAGGCACCGGGCTGGGTTTCGCCATCACCAGGAGCCTGATCGAGCTGATGGGCGGCGAGTTGAGCATCCGCAGCCAGCCGGGCGCGGGCAGCGTGTTTGCCTTCACCCTACCGATGGCCGAATAACCGGGTATACCCCCCACATATATCCCAATATCCCCAAAGACTAACCCAAATCGCTTGACGGGATAGAACTATCGTGCTATCCTGTCGTATGTTAAAAAAACAAACGTTCGTAGGGACATGGCATTGCCATGTCCCTACAACCTCGGATTTTGAACAGGGGAACACAACCCATGACGCTGGACTTTACCCGCCTCACCGAGCAGGTAGAGCGCATGAGCCAAGAGATCGGCGAGCGGCGGCACACCCTGGCCGAGCGCGCCGCCCTCGCCCGCGAGAAGTTGCGGCATTGGTCAGACCGGCTCGACGAGGTGAAAGAATACGTCAAACAGGCCGGCTCTGACTTCCGGGGCTGCGCCCCGCGCGACGAGGCAATGGCGCTTGCTTGCCCTTTGCCCCCCTGCCCTGAGGTCGGCACGCTGATTGCGGCGGACGGCTCGCAGATCTACCTGGACGAGCGCGCGACGGCGCTCTACTACCTGACCAACATCGGTGTGCTCATTTACCACCACGGCACCGACATCGCGCCGGAGTGGAGCGTCGATCCACAGCTGTGGTACCACGACGATCACATCTACGCGGAGGGCCGGTTGGTGACGAACGTCATCATCAACGCCCGGCGCACCAAGTTCGAGCGCGACCGGCTGGCCGAGGCAGCCTGGAAGTGCCGGCGCGACGCGCGCCCTCTGCTCGCCGTCGCTGACGGCCCGCTGCTGTTCTGGGTCGGCTCCGAGATCCCAGAGGAAGAGCGCACGCAACAGATCGAGCCGGGCTACTACATGGCGATGGAGAAGGTGCGCGACATCGGCCAGATTTTCGAGGCCCGCGCCGCACTGCTCGGTTACGTCGATAACCCGAATAGCTCGTATGTAGTCCGCCTGCTGCAACTCCTCCCGCCCCTGCACGCAGCGGACGACGCCGCGCCGGAAATCCTGGACGGGCTGGATGACTGGGCGCTGTTCGGCGCGAAAGTCGATCCGTTGCTCGCGCCCGGCGAGCGCTCGGCGCTGTTTGTACAGCAATCGCCCTACAACCAGCGCTATGCGGAGCGAGACCCCGACCTGGAAGTGACCTTCTTTTACCTGAACGCAGCCATGCCCGGCGAGGCACCCTACCTGGCGCGCGTCGAAATCCCGATGTGGGTGGCGCGCGACCGCGCCTTGGTGGACGACGTGCACGCGCTGATCTACAGCCAGTGTCAGTTGTACGGGCGCTATCCGTATATCCTCGCCCGCGCGGATGAGCTTGCGGTCGTGCGCGGGCATGAGAAACACGAATTGGACAACATGATTGATCTGGCGCTCCGCCGCCGGGGCCTGGAACTGGTCGAGGCTTCGGTCAAGGCGGCGGGCAAGAGCGATGTCTGGCGCGAACCGCGCGAGAAATTCAGCATGGGGAAAGGTAATCGGTGATGATGGAGAGGCAAGACGAACGCATTGTGATCGGCCACGTATTGCGCGGCAGCACCACCGGCTTTGTGTGCGGCACGCGCATCAACAAGCTGGATATGCCGCAGTTCGGCGCGTTTGTCGAAGCGCCGTGCGGCAACGGCGCGCATCACGGCGACCGGGTGATCGGCCTGATCTACGCCATCCACGTGGACGACGACCCGCTGGTGCGCCAACTGATCCTCGCCGACAACGTAACCCCCTCCACGCGCGAAGACCAGCGCATCAACCGGATGGTGCCGGTCGAGATCAGCGTGATTAACGTGGGCTACCTCAGCAACGGCCAGTTGCGACAGGCGTTGCCGCCGCGCCCGCCGCTGAGCCTCGCGGAGGTGGAGATGTGCACGGCGGAGGAGGTGCGCCAATTCTGCCAGAACTTTGGCTTTTTCCGGCTGGTGCTGAACACAACCGAGGTGCCCGCCGACGAGTTGCTCGCCGCGAGTCTGTGCCTGGCCGGTGGCCATTTCGCACCTAAAGAACGCCGGGAGTTCATGGTCCGCGCCGGGCGTGAGCTGGCGCGCCTGCTCAGCCGGGACCTGGCGCGGCTGGAAAGCGTGCTCAACCTGATCCGGCCTGCGGCGTGACACGCCGGAGAAGGAAACCGCGATAGAACGCCGGGTGCATTCCAAGTCAGGGGTCATGCGGTGCGCCGCTGCGACCTCACCCCTCGCGCTTCCCGGCTTGCGCCGGGCAGCGCAGTCCCCGCTCCATGAATGGAGAGAGGACTGACCTGTGCGCTGCCCCCCCTCTCCGCACGCGGAGAGGGGGAGTCGGTCCTGTTCAGCGTCTGAATTCCCCCTCTCCAAAAATGGAGAGGGGGAATTAGGGGGTGAGGTAAGAGAATACAAGAGCCTTTTTCTCGAACATGCGTTCAGTGTCCGGTAGCTAGCCCCAAAACGGAATGCACCCATGACGCCAAGGTCGGTTTCTCAATTTGTGGAGTCTGTGTTATCCTGGTAAGACCACAGAATAGCGTGGAGCGCCTCAGAGTGGGTGATAACACCCCATATCTAAGCCGAGTCACCGCAACCCGTGGGCGAGGACAGGGGGCTTAAGCCCCCTGTCCAGGTCGCCAATGGGGCGCTCTCCTGTGACCACGCTATCCTGTGGAGCTACCTGTCATCCTTGATTCAAGTCTTATTGTCACTATGTGATGGTGATGAGGAAGCGGCGTGGCAGTCTCAGTGGAAAAGGCGCGCGACTTTGTGTACAGCAACGGCGTCCTGTGGGAACGCGCGCTCTTCGCCTACTTCTTCGAGGGGATGAGCGCCGGGCAACTCGAACGGCTGCACCAGTGCCTCCTCTGCTACAAGAACCCCGACGCCGGTTGGGGGCACGGCCTGGAGCACGACCTCAAGACCCCCGACTCGAACCCCTTGCAGCTTGAATTCCTGCTCCAGATGGTCCGCGACACGGGCATCCCGGTCGGGCACATCCTGGACGGCAGCGTCGCCTGGGTCGAGCGCAACCGCAACGAAGATGGCTCGCTCAAGAACCCGCCGAGTGCCCTCGACTACCCGCACGCGCCCTGGTGGGACAGCGGCGGCCAGACTGCGCCCGATTCGATCACCGGCAACCTGACCCGCCTGGGCATGTGCACGCCGTCGCTGGCCGAATCGACGCGACGGTGGGTGCAAGCGAACCTGACGTTGGAAAAGGTCAAGGCGAACGATTGGCTGTTCATGGCCTATCACGCGCACGACTATTTCATGAACGTGTACGACTTCCCCAACATCAGGCAGCACCGTGCGGCGACGGTCCAGAACATCATCGAGCTGGCGGAACGCGCGCCGGAGCAGCAGTACTACGTGCTGTTCTCGTTCGCGCCCACGCCCGACTCGCCGGTAGCGAAAGCCATGCCGCCGCATATCATCAAGCGCAACCTGGACTACCTGGCCGAGGCTCAGCGCAGCGACGGTGGCTGGGATGACGAGCACGGGCTTCCTCAGTGGCAGCCCTACGCGACCATTGTTACACTTCTGGCGCTGAAAAGCTATGGCCGGCTTGGCAACTGATCGGAGTAAGCTCCGAACAATTCTGAACATCTGGTTTGTGCAGCGCTGATGTAATGGCCGGCTCATGGACGCAAGCGAGAAAAGGCGTATTATAAGGACGCGCCAGCGTGAAATGGTCAGATCACGCACTGAGGCGCGCTACGCAGCGGACGCTTGATGTCACAGCCGTGACTGCGGCGCTCGCAGATGCGGACCTGATAGAGGACTATTTTGCAGAGCCAGGGGGAGCGCCATGTTGCCTCTGTTTGTGCCAAGTTGAAAATGAACCGCTTCATGCAGCGGTAGCGATCTTAGACAACGAGCGAATCTTGATCGTGACCGTTTACCGCCCATCGGCGGAGGAGTGGTCAGATGACTTCAGAAAACGATTATAAGTGTCCCTTCTGCGGTGGGCGCGTGACTGGCGACCATAGGGTCGTTTTTGCAGATGAAACAACCGAACCCGTCGTGATTATCCAGGACGTGCCCGCCCAGGTTTGTCAACAATGTGGCGAGCGCTTCTTCGACAGTGATGGAGCCGCGCGTCTGTCCCACCAGATTGACGAGATTCGGTCAGGATGTGGAGCGCGTGTGGTGGCTCTTGTGGCAGCCTTGGACGCCGCTTAGCCTTCATCCCAAAAACCCCGATTGGAAACCCTGGCCTTCAACTTCACCCTCCACGCCACCCACCGACGCGCGCGCGCCGGGGCGCTGACCACGCCGCACGGCGCGATCCAGACGCCTGCGCTGGCATTCGTCGCCACACAGGGCACGGTCAAGGCGATGAGCGCCGCCGACCTGGAAGCGCTCGGCGTGGAGCTGGTCATCGCCAACACGTACCACCTGTACCTGCGCCCCGGCCCGGACACGGTCGCCGCGCTCGGCGGCCTGCACCAGATGATGGGCTGGCCCCACGCCCTCATGTCCGACAGCGGCGGCTTCCAGGTGTTCAGCCTGGGGTCTTCCATTCGGGACGGCGTGGGCAAGGTCGCCAACATCTTCCCCGGCCAGGACGCCCCCGCCCCGCCGAAGGACTCGCGCACGCTGGTGAAGATCACGGAGCAGGGCGTCGCGTTCCGCTCGCACCTGGACGGCTCGCCGCACCTCCTCACGCCGGAGGCGTCGATCCACATTCAGACGCAACTCGGCGCGGACCTGATCGTCGCATTCGACGAGTGCACCTCGCCGCTCGATGACTATGACTACACGAAAGAAGCAATGGAACGCACCCACCGCTGGGCCGCGCGCAGCCTGGAGGCTTTTGCCAGGCACGGCAGCGACGCGCAACGGCTGTACGGCATTGTCCAGGGCGGCGCGTTCCGCGACCTGCGCGAGGCCAGCGCCGCCGCCATCTCCGCGATGCCTTTCTGGGGCTACTGCATCGGCGGGAGCCTGGGCAAGAGCAAGGCTGATATGTATGATATTCTCGACTGGACGCTGCCGCTGCTCCCCGCCGACAGGCCGCGCCACCTGCTCGGCATCGGCGAGGTGGAGGACCTGTTTCAGGGCGTGGCGCGCGGCATCGACACCTTTGATTGCATTGTTCCCACGCGCTGGGCGCGCACCGGCTGGCTGATGCTCAGCCCGCAGGCGCTCCGCGAAGAACACCCTAAACAACCGCTCGCCAGGCCGCGCCTGAACATCTTCAACGCGCTGCACACCGATAGCCCCGCCCCCATCGATCCTTATTGCGACTGTCCCACCTGCCAGCGTTACTCGCGCGGCTACCTGCGCCACCTGTTCAAAGCGAAAGAGCTTCTGGCCTACCACCTGGCGACGGTGCACAACATCGCCTACTACGTGCGGCTGATGGCGCAAATCCGCGCGGCAATCGTAGAGGGGACGCTAGCAGCGCTGTATCACCATTACATCGGCGAAACGTTCCCCGTTACATGAGGGAATTGGGTTTCTGTACGGGTTTGTACAGAATTTGTTAACCTGGTACTGTAGGCTACTTTCTCTAACGCCAAATAAAGTGTATAGTATTAACAAATTTCATGAAAGGCGAAGGGAACGACCATCGCCGATTTTTGCTTGCGCAACATTATTGTAAAATAGATGTGCCTTGCCGAACCGCACAGGTGTAGGAGCGGGTGCAATGAAAGATCACTTTCATTCTCAAGTACGGATGTACCGTGCGCTGCGCGCCAGCCTCGTCGCGCTGACGCTCGCCGCGCTCCTGGCCGCGCCGGGCGTCCAGCCGGCGCTGGCGCAGACCGGCTCGATTAGTGGCTTTTTCTGGGACGATACCGACGGCGACGGCACGCCAGACGGCGGCGAGCCTGGCTTTGACTTCGAGACGGTCAATCTCTACAGCGCGGGGGGTGACAATGCGTGTGGTGGAGGCGATGATGCCCTCATTGACACCACGACCACCCTCGGCGGCGACTACAGTTTCAGCGGCCTGAATGCTGGTTTCTACTGCGTTGAGGCGGTCGCCCCTGGCGGCTACGCCGCCACGACGGCCAACCCCCAAACGGTCAACCTGCCGAACCCCGATTCAACCGTCACTGGCATTAACTTCGGGTTCCAACTCAGCGGCACCAGCTCCATCGGCGACTTTGTTTGGGAAGACAGCAACGGCAATGGCGCGCAAGACGCTGGCGAAGTCGGCATCAATGGCGTGACGGTTAACCTCAACGCCCCCGGAACCGACACGCTTTGCGGCACCGGCGATGACACCGCTATTGACAGTCAGGTCACTGCCGACGGTTCTTACGATTTCCTCGGCTTGAGCGTCGGCGACTACTGCGTCGATGTGGACGAGACCAGCGCGCCGATCAGCGGCTGGATACTCACGACCGCTAACGACCCGCTCACCGTCAACCTCGCCGACGGGCAAGACTTCAACACCGCCGACTTCGGCTACCGAAATCCCATCAGCGGCTCCATCGGCGACCGGGTGTGGCGCGATGACAATGCCAACGGCGTCCAGGACGCGGGGGAGCCGGGCCTCGACGGCGTGAACGTTGCACTCAACCAGGGCACGTGCGCCAGCCCCGGCGCTCCGGTATCCGGCAGCCCGATCACGACCAGCGGCGGCGGCGTTTATATCTATGCTGGCCTGGGCGCAGGCGATTACTGCGCGGACGTGGACGACGCCACCGTGCCCGCCGGCCACACACTCACTACCGGCAACGACCCGCTCGACGTAGCCCTGAGCCTCGGCCAGAACTTCCTTGACGCCGACTTCGGCTACGAGCCGCCGCCGCAGGCCGGCACGGTGATCCAGGGCCAGCTTTTCGAGGACTGGGACGGCAGCGGCGTGCGCGGCACCAGCCCCGCCGGCGCCGAACCCTTCCTGAACGGCGTCAACGTCAACCTGTATGTGGACGACGGCGACTCGACGTTTGAACCCGGCGGCGACGACACCTTGCAGGCTGGCCCGGTGACCACCGCCGGCAACGGCAACTATGCGTTCAGCACCCTGCCGGTGCGCAACTATTGGGTCGATGTGGACGCGGCCACCCTCCCCGCCGGCTACAATCTGAGCACCGCCAACGAACCCCAACTCCTCACCGCTGCGTATAACACCACCGTCACCGCCGCCGAGATCGGCTATGCGCCCACGCCCATCACGGTCAGCGGGCAGGTGATTAACAACGACACCAGCGCGGGCATCGACGGCGTGACCGTGGAGATGTGGCGCGACCTCACCGGGGACGGGCAGAGCATCGACGACATCCAGATCGACGGCGCGGTCACCGCCGGCGGCGGCAACTACACCTTCACCTTTGGCGGGCCGGCGGGCGCCTATTACGTGTTCGTCCAGGAGGGCACCCTGCCAACGCCGCCCGGCGGCTGGACCATTGCGACCGGTTTCGCCAACCCTGCGCCCCTCAACCTGACCGTCGGCGAGAACCGCGCGGACGTGGACTTCGCCTATGACCCGCCGGTCACCAACAGCATCGGCGGCGTGGTTTGGGACGACGCCGACGGCGATGGCGTGGTTGACGCCGGGGAACCGCGATTCGCCAACGTCACTGTCACGTTGACCCAGGTCAGCGGCGACTGCGCCACCGTGATGGCGACTATTGGCACACAAGACACCGCCGGCGACGGCTCGTACCTGTTCCCGTTCCTGCTGGACGACGGCGATTACTGCGTCACCGTGGCTGAGAGCGATGTGCCCCTCACGCACCGGACCAACCGCACCACGCCGGCCAACAACCCGCAACTGTACAGCGTCGCCGGCGGCACGGACATCACTGACGCGAACTTCGGCTATCAGGCCACCGGCACCGGCCAGATCGGCGATCTTGTCTGGCTCGACCTGACCAACTTCGGGGTGCAGGACCCCGGCGAGGTCGGCCTCGGCGGCGTGCAGCTGAACCTGTACCTTGACGACGGCGATGGGACGTTTGAACCCGGCGCCGATGACGGCATCCCGCTGACGACGGTCACCAACGCGAGCGGCAACTACAGCTTCACCGGGCTGCCCGCCGGGCGGTTCTTTGTCTCGGCCATCCCCCCGGCCAACCACATCGCCACGACCGCCAACCCCGTCGATCTGACCCTGGCGGCTGGGGCGACGGACAACACCGCCGACATCGGCTTCCGCCCGAACGGGACCGCGACCATCGGGGACCTGGCGTATGAAGACGCCGACGGCGACGGGACCTTCGACGCGGGCGAGAGCGGCCTGTCCAGCGTCCGCGTCTACCTGTACCAGGACAACAACGGCGACGGCTTGCTCGACGGCGGCGACACGCTCCTTAACACGCAGACCACCGACGGGAGCGGCAACTACAGCTTCCCGAACCAACTCGATGGGGACTACCTCGTTGACGTGGAAGACGCCGACGTGGCCGGCTTCCTCATCACCGGGCCGAGCAGCGACCCGGCGGCGGTGACTATCGCCGGCGGCGCGAGCAACCTCAACGTGGACTTCGGCTACGTGACGGCGGCTGACGTGGGCGGGCGTGTGTGGCACGACGCCGACTTTGACCAGACCCAGGATGCGGGCGAGGGCGGCATCCCGAACGTGACCGTCAACGTCTATCTTGACGACGGCGACGGCGCCTTTGAACCCGGCGCGGACGATCCGCTGCGCGGCGCGGACGCGACCGACGTCAACGGCGACTTCACGGTCGGTAACCTCTACCCCGGCAACTACTTCATCGACGTGGACGAGGCCGACCCTGACTTCCCCGCCGGCTACATTAACACAACCAACGATCAGCCGCCCACGGCGACGGTCAACGTGCCCGCCGGCGGCTCGGTGAGCGGGCAGGACGTCGGCTATGCGCTGGGCGGCGCTATCGGCGACCTAGTGTGGATCGACGCCGACGGCGACGGGACGTTCGACGCCGGCGAGGGCGGCCTGGACGGGGTCGATGTCAGCCTGTACCTGGACAACGGCACCCTGCCCGGCCAGGTTGACCCCGGCGACACCCTCATCGACACGCAGACCACCGCCGGCGGCGGCGCGTATGACTTCACCGGCCTGGCGCCCGGCGCGTACCTGGTGGACATCACCAACGTGCCCGCCGGCTACGTGCAAACTAACGGCGCAACCGTGCCCGATCCCTTCCCGGTGAACCTGGCCGCCGAGCAGGACTACAACGACGCCGACTTCGGCTATGCCCAGGGCGGCGTCCTCGGCGATAGAGTGTGGTACGACGCCGACGGCGACGGCGTGCAAGACGCCGGCGAGGCCGGCATCAACGGCATACAGCTCACGCTTTACCGGGACCGGGACGGCGACAACACCTTTGAACCCACCGGCGATGACGCCCCGGCCATCGATACGCAGACGACCGCTGGCGACGGCGACTACAGTTTCTCGGCTGTCCCAGGCTGCTACTTCGTGGACGTGGTGGACGCCACCGTGCCGGCCGGCCTGGCGCTGACGACGGGCAACGACCCCTATCCTTCCACGACGGCCTGCGCCCCTGTGACCAGCGGCGGCGCTGAGAACGGGGCCGACTTCGGCTACGTTCTGGCGTCCGGCGCGCTCAACCTCGGCGACCTGGTGTTTGAGGACCTCAACGGCGACGGCGGCTTTGACGCCGGCGAACCCGGCATCGCCAACGTGGACCTGGAACTGTGGCTCGACGAGGGCAGCGGCGCGCTCGATGCCGACGACATCCTGGTGCGCACCGACACCACCGACGGCAGCGGCAACTACACCTTCAGCGCGCTGCCGGCGGCCACTTACTTCGTGGACGTGGTGGACGCTACCGTACCCGCCGGCTTCGCGCTCACGACCGGCAACGATCCCACCAGCGCGATCAACCTTGTGGCGGATAACCTGGATACCGACTTCGGCTACACGCAGGGTTACTCCATCGGCGACCTGGTGTGGAACGACCTCAACGGCAACCTGACCGTTGATGCAGGCGAAACCGGCATCGACGGCGTGACCGTCACGCTGTACCGGGACGACGGCGACGGAAACCCCGAACTCGGCACCGGCGACCCGGTGGTCACTACCGATACGACGGCGGGCGGCGGCCTGTACACCTTCGACAGCCTGACCCCCGATGACTACTGGGTGGAGGTTGACGAGGGCACGCTACCTGGAACTTACCTGCGCATCTCACCGCAGAACTACATCGGCGTCACCATCACCAACACCGACGTGCTCACCGCCGACTTCGCCTACGCGGAACCGGCGATCATCAGCGGCGTCACGTGGTACGACGAGGACGGCGAGGGCGACCCCGACGAGTACCGGCTCCCCAACATCGGCGTCGATCTATACCGGAGCGACGGCGACGGAACCTTTGAACCTGGCGCGGGCGACACCCTGCTTGGTTCCGACGTGAGCGACGCCAACGGCGACTTCTTCTTCTTCGATCTGTTGCCCGGCGCGTATTGGGTGGACGTGGACGACGCCACCGTGCCCGCCGCATTCGTGCTCAGCGTGGGCACCGACCCGGCGCAGGTCACCGTCACCGGGGGCCAGACCCTCGACACGGTTTACTTCGGCTACGACCTCACCACCGGCGGCAGCTCGGTCAGCGGCATGATCTTCCGCGACGGCAACGGCAACGGCATCCGCGACGGCGGCGACACCGGCGTGGCCTTCGCGGTCACCCTTTTCCTCTACCTGGACGGCAACAGCAACAACACTTTTGAACCCGGCGTCCGCGACTTCATCGTCGCCACGACTGCGAGCGGCGCGGGCGGCCTCTACACCTTCGACAACCTGCCCGCCGGGACGTACTTCGTGGACCTCCTGGAGACCGACCCCGACATCCCCGCCGGCGCGACGCTCACCAGCGCCGACCCGTTCGGCCCCGCGACGATCAGCGACCCGCAAGACCTCCAGGACGCCGACTTCGGCTTCCAGATCGGCGCAGCCACCGGGCGCATTGGCGACCTGGTTTGGAACGACACGAACGGCGACGGCATTCGCGGCGTGGGTGAGCCGGGTCTCGACATCGCCATCGTGAACCTGTACCTGGACGACGGCGATGGCGACTTCGAGCCTGCCGCCGACGACACCCTCCTCGACACCGCCTACCCGGTCAACGGGGCCTACGAGTTCATCGACCTAGCCGCCGGCGACTACTGGGTGCACGTGGACCCCACCTCGGTGGTCGGCTACGAACTCACCAGCGCCGCCGGAAACCCCATTGACGTGACCCTGGTCAGCGACAGCGACACCTATCTGCTCGCCGACTTCGGCTTCCGCCAGCGCACCGGCACCGGCGTCATCAGCGGGCGCGTGTGGGAAGACCTGAACGACTCCGGCCCTCCGCCCGGAGCCGCCGAGGTCGGCCTGGCAAATGTGGAAGTGTTCCTCTGGCTCGAAGGCGACGTGAACCAGGTGTTCGACGGCGACGAGGCGCTGATGGGCTTCGTCACCACGCCGGCCAGCGGGAACTTCTCGTTCGATGACCTGCCTGACGGGCGCTACTACGTGGACGTGGAAGACGGCACCGTGCCGGCCAACTACGTCCCGGCCACCGGCAACAACGACCCCTTGACCGTGACGCTGGCGGTGGACCAGACGTTTGACCAGGCGTACTTCGGCTACGTGCCCGTCGGCACCGCGAGCATCGATGGCCGCGTGTGGAACGACGCCGACGGCGACGGCGTGCAGGACGCCAGCGAGGTCGGCCTCGACGGCGTCCAGGTCCGGCTCTACCGCGACAACGGCGACGGCCTGTTCAGCGACACCTCCGATGTCCTGTTCCGCACGGTCATCACCGCCGGCGACGGGAACTACCTCTTCGACAACCTGCCCGCCGCGACCTACTTCGTGCAGGTGGACGAAGGCACTCTCCCCGGTCAGCCGGACCCGTACACGCTCACAGGCGGCACCAACCCCGCCGGCCCGATCACTCTTGCCGCCGGCGGGACAGACACCGCCGACTTCGGCTACGACCTGCCCAACGCGGGCGTGATCACCGGCCTGGTGTGGGACGACCTCGACTCCGACGGCGTGATCGACGCGGGCGAAAACGGCCTGCCCGATGTGTGGCTCAACCTGTACCTGGATGACGGCGACGGGCAGTTCGACGTGGATGTTGACCTGCTGATCGCCTATCAGCTTACTGCCGACGACGGGAGCTACAGCTTCGCCAATATCGCCGGCGATGAAGTCTATTTCATCGACCTGACCGAGACCACCCTGCCGCCCGGCTACCGGCGGGTTGACCTCCCCGCCAACACCAACCCGCGCACCATCGACACCGGCACAGGCGGGCCGGAGTGGGAGGCGAACTTCGCCTACACGCTCTCGCAGAACATCAGCTTCACGCTCACGCCAGCCACCATCCAGTGGAACGATGCGGAGCCGGGCGAGTCCACCGTGTTCCAGCACTTCCTGACCAACACCGGCGACGCCGCAGACGATTACACCATCTACTTCAACTGTGCAGATGTGCCCAGCGGTGGCGTCTGCCCGCCCGTGCCTTCGCCCGGCAACCGGGGCTGGAGCGAGAACAACCAGTTGGAAGTCAGCAGCCCGTTTGGGCCAACCGTGTACGTGCTCTCCGGGTCGCTCACCGGCGTCACCATCACGCTGCAACCCGATGAAACCGCCACCCTGCGCCACACGCTCACCGTACCCATCGGCGGAGTCACCGCCGGGACGCAAGACCTGAGCCGCATCGTGGTGCAGTCGGAGGCCGACCCTGACCTGGTCGCTACCGCTGACGACCGGACCATCGTCCCTGTTGTGGGGACGATCAGCGGCGTGGTGTTCCGCGACGATAATAGCAACGGCACGCAGGACGCCGGCGAAGTGGGCCTCGCCAACATCGCCCTCGCGCTGTGGCAGGTGATCGGCCAGGACTTGCAGGACCTGAACCTCAACACATCGACCAACAGCAGCGGGCAGTACAGCTTCACCGGCCTGCCGCCCTCGTGGAGCTACGCAGTGATCGTTGACGACACCGACCCCGATCTGCCGGCGGGCCTCACCATCGCCAACAACCGGCGCGATGTCTCCCTGACCCTCGCCGCCCCGAACGGGACCGCGAACTTCCCCTTCGTCACCCAGGGACAGGCCAACCCGACGCTCACCAAATCCGCCAGCCCGACGACGGCGTCGCCCGGCCAGACCGTCGTCTTCACCCTCATCCTGACGAACACCGGCCAGGCGGCGGCGACCAGCGTGGTCATCACCGACCCCGTCTCGACCTACCTGACCATCGCCAGCGCCTCCGTCAGCCCGGCAGGCCGGGGCACCGCCTCGACCAGCCCGCCGACGAACACCGTCACCTTCAACATTCCGGTGCTGGACCCCGGCGAGACCATCACCCTGACGATCTCAACGACGGTTGCATCGACCGCGCCGGTTGGACAACCGGTGCAGAACGTCGCCACGGCCCAGTTCTTGCCAGGCCCCGGCACGCGCACGTCGAACACGGCGACGGTCACGATCAGCAGCAGCGCCGGGACCAGCCCGCTCACCAAGACCGTCAGCCTGCCGACCGCCGCGCCCGGCCAGAGCCTCACCTACACACTGACCTACCGGAACAGCGGCGCGCAGGCCGTCACCAACGTGGTGGTCACGGATATGTTCAGCACCCTGCTCAGCATCAACAACGCCTCCGTCACGCCGCCGGATCGCGGCACCTTCACCATCGACCTGAATACGCGCATCGTCACGTTCACCCTGCCCTTTGTCAACCCTAACGAGACCATCACGATGACGGTCAACACCCTCATCAGCACTACCGCGCCGTCCGGCAGCGTGATCTCCAACGTCGCCAGCTTCACTACCGCCCAACAGCCGACGCCCACACAGTCGAACACCGTCACCACCACCGTGAGCGGCGCCGCGATTACGCCTACGCCGTCTACCTCCGGGCCGCCGGGCACGAGCGGGCCGCCCGGCACCGAGCCATTCGGCACTGGCGGCCCTACCGAACTGCCTGCAACCGGCGGGCGCCCGCGCCCGACCGGTCAGGACTCGGCGGCGACGAACAGCCGGCTGCTCTTCCTGCTGATGGCGGTCGTCAGCCTGGTGCCGGCGCTGATCCTGGTCGCCTTCGGCCTGCGCCGGGACCGCCCGCGCGTGGGCGTGCTCCGTTGGCGCATCGTGCTGATCGGCATGGTGGTCGCGGTGCTGCTCGTGGGTGTGCTGGCCGCCGTCACCGAGACCCCGGTCGAGCCGCTGCTGCTGGTCACGGCGCTGCTGACCCTGGGCATCCTGCTCATGGGCCTGGCGATCATCTGGCGCGACCGCGCGTTCCAGGCGCGTGAACGGGTCGTTTCGGCGCTGCTCTCCGGCATCACCCTTGTCAGCCTGGTCGCCAGCGCGCTGATGTTGCCTGTCTACGCGCCGCCCGCCTGGGAGACGGGCGACTTCGCCGGGCCTGCGGAGGCGGTCGCCGCCGTCGCCGGCGCGGATGCGCGCACTCTCTCGGCGGACATGTGGGACCTTGCCAAGCACGCGGCGCGCTTCCCCGCCGCGCCAGAGGTCGTCCATCGCATCGCCATCCCGAAACTGAACCTGAGCCGCGCAGTGGTGGAGGCGGCCATCGACGGCGATAGCTGGGACATCAGCACCTTCGACCGCGAGGTGGCCCACCTTGAAGGCACCAGCTACCCCGGCATCACGGGCAACGTGGTGTTGGCCGGCCATATCACCCTCGAAAAGGGCGGGTTCGGCCCCTTCAAGGACCTGAGCCAGTTGATGCCCGGCGACGTGGTTGTGCTCTACAGCGCGGAGCGGCAGTATATCTATCAGGTCGAGTCGGTAGAGGTGATGGGCCGCAAAGACATCGAAGCGGCATACCCGACCGACTACCCGACTTTGACGCTGGTCACGTGCACGAACTGGAGTCCGCGCCACTGGGCTTACTTGCAGCGGCTTGTGATCCGCGCCAAGCTGATGCCCGAACACTCGGCGACGTACTACTAGAAGCTGGATACCGGACCGGCAGGGCAAAATGGTCAGACAGTGGGCTTAAGCCCACTGTCTGGCTGGGAGGCGCCGCCATGTACGAGAGCGACAAGGACCGCGAGCGTTACAAGCGCATCCGCGACGCGCAACTCAAGAAGCGCGACCCTGGCCCCAAAATCAAGGGCGTGAATTGGAAAACGGAACCCAGGCCGCATAAGCCCTTTCTGGTCGATCTGCTTGACCTGCTGCCCTCCCGGTACAAAGGTCTGGCGGTCGGGCTGGTACTCGGCGCGGTGGGCCTGATCGCCTGCGTGCTCTTGCTGCCGGGGGACTTCAAAGTCCTGGGGCTGCTTCCCCTGCTGATCTGCGGGGTCGTGGGATTCGTCATCGGCGCGGTGACCGACAAAGACAAGTGGGTAGATTCTTGACCGCGCCGAATCGGTGTGGTATTCTATAGCCGCTTTTAGCATAAAGGCGTTGATGGAGACGAGTACGCGAGGCAGAGCGCATAGCGAGCCTGGGAGAGTGGAAGCCGGGCGCGCGATACTCGCCGAAAATCCCTCCGGAGCCGCAGGCTGAAACGGCAGCGCGCCGGATTAAGCTGAGCCGTCTTGCCCCCGTTATCACGGCACGACCCTCTGCCCTGCCGTCTGCGGCGCGGGCCGGCGGTCGATAGAGCGCCCTGCTCGCACGGGCAGGGAATAAGGGTGGTACCACGGGAGTGATGGCTCTCGTCCCTTGCTGGACGGGAGCTTTTGTTTCTGGCGCGAGACTCGATCCGATCTGTAGGTGCGCAGCGCACTGCCCCCTACAGAAAAACGCTTTGAGGAGAGTGCATCGATGGCATTCAAAGACGTACCGACGACGGTTGACTTCCCCGCGCAGGAACGCGAGGTCCTTCGCTTCTGGAAAGAGGCCGACGCTTTCAACAAGATGCGCGCGATCCACCAAAACGAGCCAAAATGGTCGTTCATCGACGGCCCCATCACCGCCAACAACCCGATGGGCCTGCATCATGGCTGGGGGCGCTCATACAAAGACCTCTACAACCGTTACTGGACCATGCGCGGGCGGCACCTGCGCTACCAGCAGGGCTTCGACTGCCAGGGGCTTTGGGTCGAGGTGGAGGTCGAAAAAGAGAAGGGCTTCACCTCCAAGCACGACATCGAAGCCTACGGCCTCGACGCCTTCGTGCGCGAGTGCAAGGCGCGCGTGTTACGCTACTCCGCCGTGCAGACCGAGCAGTCGATCCGTCTCGGCTACTGGATGGACTGGAACGACACCGATCAGTTGCGCGACCTGGCGAGTGCGCTGCTCGCCGACCCGATGCAGGTCATCACCGTGCCGGGGCCGAACGGCCCGGTGACGGACACGGTGGAGCAGATCGTCGGGCGGCTTGGGCTGCCCGAACTCGGCGGCTCGTACTACACCTTCTCCAACGAAAACAACTACATGATCTGGACTTTCTTGAAGCGTTGTTGGGAGCGCGGCTGGCTTTACCGGGGCGCGGACTCGATGCCCTGGTGCCCGCGCTGCGCGACCGGCATCAGCCAGCACGAGATTGTCACCGACGGCTACGCCGAACTGACCCACAAGGCGGTGACGTTGCGCTTCCCGCTGCGGAGCAGGAACGGCTACCCGATCGAAGGCAAGGAGTCGCTGCTGGTGTGGACCACCACGCCCTGGACGCTCACGAGCAACGTGGTGGCGGCGGTCGGCCCCGACCTGGATTATGTCAAGGTCCGCCAGAGGGACGAGGTGTTCTACCTCTCCAAAGGCACCGTGCACATGCTCAAGGGCCAATACGAAGTGCTGGACGAGTTCAAGGGCGCGGCGATGGCCGGTTGGACCTACGCCGGCCCCTTCGACGAACTGCCCGCCGCGAACAAGCCGGGCGGTCACACCACGCTCAAGGACCTGATCGCCGGGATCACGCAGAGCGCGGTCGAGGCGCATCACGTCATGCTGTGGGACGAGGTGAGCGAGGCCGAAGGCACGGGCATCGTGCACATCGCCCCCGGCTGCGGCGCGGAGGACTTCCAGATCGGCAAGGAGAATGGCTTCCCGATCATCGTCCCTATCGACGAGGAGGGCATCTTCGTCGATGGCTTCGACTGGCTCACCGGCCAGAACGCCAGCGACGCAGCGCAGGCGATCTTCGACAACCTGGCCGAGAAGGGCCTGCTCTACGACGTGCACGACTACACGCACCGCTACCCGGTGTGCTGGCGCTGCAAGACGGAACTGGTCTTCCGCCTGGTGGACGAGTGGTTCATCAGCATGGGCGAGGTCTATTACAAACCGCGCGAA
Organism: Anaerolineae bacterium; assembly: GCA_034435135.1. Classification (GTDB taxonomy): domain Bacteria; phylum Chloroflexota; class Anaerolineae; order Aggregatilineales; family JAFGMM01; genus JAOSJO01. Next base: position 22,323 of record DAOTXU010000105.1, read on the forward strand.
ACGCTGACCGCTGAAGAGAAAGAGCGCAGCCTGCGCTACCAGATTATGGACGTGGTCGATCAAATCCGCTGGCTGCCCGAATTCGGCCACGCGCGCGAACTCGACTGGCTGCGCAACATGCACGACTGGATGATCAGCAAGAAGCGCTATTGGGGCCTGGCATTGCCGATCTGGGAGTGCCACGAGTGCGGCCACTTTGAAGTGATCGGCTCCTACGACGAATTACAGGAGCGCGCCGTCGAGGGTTGGGACGCCTTCGCGGGCCACACGCCGCACCGCCCGTTTGTGGACGCGGTGAAGATCGCGTGCAGCCAGTGCGGCGCGAAGGTGTCGCGCGTCGCGGACGTGGGCAACCCCTGGCTCGACGCCGGCATCGTTAGCTTCAGCACGTTGCAATATCGCACCAACCGGGACTACTGGCGGCAGTGGTTCCCGGCGGACTGGATTTCGGAATCGTTCCCCGGCCAGTTCCGCAACTGGTTCTACAGCCTGCTGGCGATGAGCACCGTGCTGGAAAACCAGCCGCCGTTCAAGACCGTGTTCAGCTACGCGACGCTGCTCGGCGGGGATGGCCGGCCCATGCACAAAAGCTGGGGCAACATGATCGAGTTTAACGAGGCGGCGGACAAAATCGGCGTGGACGTGATGCGCTGGGTGTACTTCGCGCACAAGCCGGAGAACGACCTGCTCTTCTCTTACGAACACGCCGACGAGGTGCGCCGGCGGTTCTTGTTGCCGCTGTGGAACGTGTACAGCTTCTTCGTCACCTACGCCAACATCGACGGCTGGACGCCGGCGCAGTCTACCCCGTCGGACAACCCGCTCGACCGTTGGGTCTTGGCGCGGCTAAACGAGGCGGTCCGCGACGTGACACCGGCGCTGGAGAACTATGACTCGTACACCGCCACGCGCGCCGTTGAGTCCTTCCTCGACGACCTGACTAACTGGTACGTGCGCCGGTCGCGCGAGCGCTTCTGGAAGAGCGAGCACGACGCCGACAAGAACGCCGCCTACACCACGCTCTACGGCGTGCTGACCACGCTCGTCAAGCTGCTCGCGCCGATGACGCCCTTTGTGGCCGAGGTCATGTACCAAAACCTGGTACGCTCGGTCGATGCCGCCGCGTCGGAGAGCGTGCACCACTGCTACTGGCCGGCAGTGGACGAGGCCGCCATCGACGCGGACCTGCTGGCGAGCATGGGCTTGGCGATGAAGGTCGCCAGTGTGGGCCGAAGCGCCCGCGCCAGCGCCGACGTGAAGCTGCGCCAGCCGCTCAGCAAGGCGCTGGCCCACCTGGAAAAAAGCGAGCGCGCGGCGTGGCGCGCTGCACTGACCGAGGTCGTGGTGGACGAGTTGAATGTCAAGGAACTGGCGTTCGTCGAAGACGCGGGCGAGCTGGTCACCTACCGGCTGCTGCCTGACAACAAGAAGCTGGGACCGAAGTTCGGGCCGCGCTTCCCGAAGGTGCGCGCCGCCCTGGGCGAGGTCATGCCCTCGCTCGTCGTGCCGAAGCTGCGCGCCGGGTTGCCGCTCGCGCTGGAGATCGACGGCGAGATCGTCGAACTGGCCGCGGACGAGGTGCTGGTCGAGACGCACCAGCGCGAGGGGCTGGCGGTGGCGATGGAGCCGGGCGTCACGGTCGCCGTCGATACGACGCTCACGCCGGCCTTGCGCGCTGAAGGGTTAGCGCGCGAGGTCGTGCGCCGTATTCAGACCACGCGCAAGGACGCGGGCTTCCGCATCGAGGACCATATAACAACCTACTATCAGGCCGGCGGCGAACTGGCCGAGGTCATCGCCGCGTGGGCGGACACCATCCAGCGCGAGACGCTTTCGACCGCGCTGGTCGCCGGCCCTGCACCGGCGGGCGCTTACGTGACCGAGCACAAGGTCGAGGGTATGGCGCTTACGGTGGGGGTAATAAGAAACAATTAGGCAGATTAGCTCCCCGCGAGCTTGAGGTTCGCGGGGAGCTAGATTCGAAAATACGAGAAATATCTGGACAAAGAAACCCCTTTCTCGCCGATCTGTAAATCTTATCAATCAGAATTAT
>DAOTXU010000106.1:0-11161 GCA_034435135.1 Anaerolineae bacterium
TGCGGAAGGTCATCTGCCCAGTGGCCTCGTCGCGCAGCGCGATGTACCCGCGCTCCGCCCCCGTCAACGCGATCACTGTGTCCATCACCTGGTTGAGCACTTCGTCCAGTTGCAGCGTGGAGTTGATCAGGGCAAAGTTACCTGCCAGGGCGCGCAGTTGCTCAAGCTCACCCTTGTTTGAAGACGCTTCTTGAGCCAGGCGATCCAGCTCGCCCTGGACGGCTTCCAGGCCGCTGATCGCCTCTGAAGGCAAGTTCATCCCACGCTGGCGCAGGATGTCACGCTGTGAACTGAGCAGATCAGTCAGGTCTTGCACCAGCCGACTGATGCGGTTTAGCTCGGCTTCTAGCAGATTACCGGTTGTCGAGGATGACATGCAGAGGATCCCTGCTGAAAAGGTCGGTGATTTACATTATACTGCCACACGACTTGCCGGCAACCCAACTTTGGTAGGGTTTGAAAAACGTTAACGCTCGCGTTGTGAACGCCGGGGAGATTGTGTTAAGATCACGTTATCGGTGGTCCCCCGCTCTGATGTTGGCAGAGAGTATGAACCACGGAGCACACAGAGTTCACGGAGAAAGACGTAAAAATCCGCAAGGTCTCCATGGTCTCCGTAACCCCGGTAGTTAGCAAGATACTCTCAACGCTCAAGCGGGAGACTGCCACGTTGCTGGTATCACGCTAGAGTGCGCCGATCACACCCTGCTGCCGGCTGGGATATTCCACATGAAACCCTGGACTCGTTACCACGCTCCGCATTCGCTAGATGAGGCGCTGGCTCTCCTGGCGCAGTACGAAGGGCGCGCACGCATCGTTGCTGGCGGCACCGACCTGATCCTGGAGTTGCAACAGGGACACCGCCCCCCGGTCGAAGCGTTAATCGATGTGACGCGCGTCCGGGAGATGTGCGCCATTGACCAGCAAGGCGACACGCTCATGCTCGGCGCGGCGGTCACCCACACGCAAATCGTCGAATCCAATGTACTCGCCGCGCGCGCCACCTGCCTGGTAGAAAGCTGCGGCGTGATCGGCGGGCCGCAAGTCCGCAATGTGGCGACGCTGGGGGGGAACGTCGCGCACGCGCTCCCAGCGGGTGACGGCACCACCAGCCTGGTTGCCCTCGACGCCGAAGCCCAGGTGGTTTTCGGGGCAGATCGCCGCCGTGTGTGGCTGCCCATCCTGGACCTGTTTCAGGGGCCAGGACGCTCGCTTGTGGACCCGACGCGCGACGTACTGGTCGGTTTCCGCTTAGCGCTGGCGCGTCCGGGCGAAGGGTCAGCCTTCAAGCGGATCATGCGCCCGCAGGGGGTAGCGCTTCCCGTGCTGGGATGCGCGGTCTGGTTGCGGCTTGACCCCGACGCGCGCGTGAACCTGGCGCGCGTGTGCATTGCGCCGGTTGCGCCGACGCCGGTGCGCGCGCATGGAGTCGAAACGGCGCTGACCGGCAGGGTGTTAGGCGAGGAGGCCATCGCGGACGCCGTCGCCGCCGCGCGTGCGTCGTTGTTCCCACGCACGAGCAAATACCGCGCCACCGCGGATTACCGCGTCGAGATGATGGACGTGCTCTTGCGTCGAGCGCTGCCGTTGGCGGCGCATCGCGCGCGCACCGGCGAGGCCGCGCCGGAGGGGGTAGGGCTTTCCTAGCGGGGGGATCACCAAAGGAGGAGCAGGAGATGCTGACTCAGGAACAAGTTGCCCAATTCAAAGCCAACGGGTTCGTCAAAGGCAGCAAAGTCTTGACCGACGCCGAGGTTGAGGTGCTTCGCGCCGAAGTCTTGCGCGTAATCGAAGACCGCAACCGGGCTGACATCCCACAACCTGTACTCGTCCGAAATCTGTCGGGCGATGACAACGCTCCTGTTTGGCAGATCGTCAATATCTGGGAAGCCAGTGAGCCGTTTCGCGCGCTGATCTCACGCCCGGAGATTGTGGAAGGTATCGCGCAACTGACCGGCGCGACCGAACTGCGCCTGTGGCACGATCAGATTCAGTACAAGCCGCCGCAAAAGGGCGGGGTGAATCACTGGCATCAGGACTCGCCGTACTGGCCCATCCTCGTCCCCAAGACCGCGCAAGTCACGGCGTGGGTGGCGCTCGACGACGTGGATGAGAGCAACGGTTGCATGAGCATGGTCCCTGGCTCGCACCTGTGGGGCAACGAAATCGAATTCCTCGAATCCTTGCCCAACTACGATGCCATGCCATCCGAGTATAAAGGCCACACGCTCAAAGTGGTGCGCTGCCCGGTGCCCAAGGGCGAGGTGCATTTCCATCATGCGCTGACCTGGCACGGCTCCCACGCCAACACCAGCGGGCGGCACCGACGCGCGATTGCGCTGCACTACATGACGGGCGAAACGCGCTATGACGCCAGCGGGGATCACGTGATGAAGCGGTTCGTCGAGGTCGTGGACGGGCAGCCATTGCGAGGGGAGCGTTTCCCCCTGGTCTATAAGCGCTGACAGAGTGTCGGCGAACGTAAAGATAGGGACGCATTCCATGGCGGCCCGGCGGCTTGTCAGGGCGGTGGTCAACGCTCCGCGCCAGACGCGAGAAACCGCTCGCGCGGCGCGTGCGCCAGGATGCCGGTCGCCACTTCATAGCTTGTCGTCTCCAGCCAGCCCATCACTTCGCCGACGGAGATCGCCTCTTCGCCCTGCCGGCCGAGCAACACCACCTCGTCACCAACACGCACATCCGGGATCTGCGTCACGTCAAGCGCCGCGAGGTCCATGCTCGCCGCGCCCACCAGCGGCGCGCGCCTGCCGCGCACCAGGGCCTCCCTCCACTGATAGGGGCCGCGCCGCAGCCCATCGGCGTAACCGACCGGGATGATGGCGAGGGTCGTGTTGCGCTCGGTCCGATAGGCGTCGCCGAAACCGACGGGGCTGCCGGGCGGCAGTGCCTTCACCTGGATCACTTCCGTTTTCCAGGTCATCGCGGGTCGGAACCACGACGGCAGGCGCACTGCATCTGAGGGGTTGAGTCCGTATACGCCGATGCCCGCGCGCACCATCGTGAAGTAACTGTCGGGCGCGGTGAGGATCGCCGCCGTGTTGGCCGCGTGTACATAGCGGAAGCGGATGTCCGCCGCCGCCAGCGTGCTGAGCACGTATTTGAAGACGCGCAGTTGTTCCTGCGTGCGCGGCAGGTCCCCCGTATCGGCGGCACCGAGTTGGGTATAAAGTCCCTCGAATTCCAGGTGGGTCAGGCCGCCGACGCCCCGGAAAAAGCGGACAACCTCGTCTGCCAGGAGGCCCAGCCGCCCCATGCCGGTGTCAACCTTGACGTGGACGCGCGCTTGCGTCTTGAGATCGCGCGCGGCCCGGTCGAAAGCCTCCGCCGTCTCGCGGTCGAAGAGCGTCACTGTGACCCCATGCACCAGCGCCTCGCGCGCCATCCAGCCGGGCGTATACCCCAAGACCAGGAGAGGCGCGTCCACACCGGCCTCGCGCAGGCGCACCGCCTCGCCCAGCGACCCGACGCCCAGGTAGTCGGCCCCGTTGAGCATAGCAGTAGCGCCGACCTCCGCCGCGCCGTGACCATAAGCGTTGGCGCGGACCACCACGAGCAGCGCCACCTCCGGTTCGTCTGGCCCGCGCTCCCGGTTGACCAACTCCTTGAGCAGGCGCACGTTGTGCGCTACCCCGTCCAGGTCCACCTCCACCCATGACGGGCGCCAGGCCGGGCGCGCGCTTTCACCGACAGGCGGATGCTGCACGACCAGCGCGGCGTCGCGTTCGGGGTTGCGGAGCAGGCCGCGCACCACCTGGTCAATGCGCGCCGACGCCGCGCCCTTGACCAACACGATGTCTTGCGGGCCAAGCCCCTTGCGCGCCTGCTCAACCGTGTCCGTCGGGCTGAAGGTGACGCACACGCGGCCCGCGTCCATGCCCAATTCGACCGCCGTGCGCCCCACCTGCGAGGCCATATGCCCCTGCGCGACGAGCAGGTCCACCGTCTCGGCGACGCGGCGGCCCAGCTCGCGCAGGTTTTGCCTTGCCCAGCCCGCCGCCTCGATCCCGCCCATGACGAAGATCAGGCGGCCCTCCGGCTCGCGCACCTGCTTGAGCCAGTTGAGCGCCCGGAGCGTCGATTCGACCGTCGCCTCGTGTGTGTCGTCCACCAGCACGCACCCGCCCGCGCCTTCAAAGGGGCGCAGGCGTCCAGGCAGCGGCGCGAGGTCAGTGAGCGCCTGCGTCGCTTCTTCCAGCGGGACCTGATAGGCCAGACCCACCAGCAACGCCGCCAGCACCCCGTAGAGTTGATGCGCGCCGAGCAAGGGCACCCACCGGCTCAGATAGCGCCGCCCGCCGTGCCGCAGATCAAAGGCGGTGCGGTAGCGCAACACCTGGATGTTATAAGCCATCAGGTCCGCGCCGTAAGCCAGCCCCGCCGTGTCCAGCCCGAAGGTCATCACCGGTGTGCGCGAGGCAGCGGCCAGGCCGCGCGCCGTCGCGTCGTCGTAGTTGAGCACGGCCAACCCCTCGGCGGGCAACCCCTCGACCAGCGCGCGGTACTGCCCGGCCAGGCGCTCCGCGCCCTCGGCCACGCCGGTCACCACGCCGACTATCGGCTGGGCGACGGCGACCATCTCGGCCAGCTCGTCGGCCCCGTCGCCGCCTAACTCCAGCACCGCCAACTGGTGGTCGCGCTCCAGGCGGCCCAGCGCCAGCGGCAGCCCATAGCGTCCCCGGCAGGCGGCGGCGCTTTTGAGCACCCGGTAGCGCGTGCGCAACACTTGGGCGATCGCATCGCGCGCCACCGCTGTATCTGCGCCGGCCACGCCGATCACGGTGGTGCCGTACTTGCGCATGACGTAGGTGGCCCAGCGCGTCAGCGACTCCTGCACATCGTGCACCACCACGCACGTCACCCCAGACCAGTCAAAGCGCGGCGGCGGCTCTTTGCAGATGACGCCCGCCGCGCCTGCTGCTACCGCTTCTTTGATAAAGTGGTGGCCATCGCCGCGCGTGGTGGGCAACGCCACGTAAAGCTGCCCCGGTTTCAGGTCCCGGATGTCGCCGCAAAAGTCCTCGAAGACCAATGTCTTCGGCTCGCCCAGCAGTTGTCCTGTGGCTGCGTCGAGAAAGTCGTACAGGTTAATCATGGTCGCACCGTAACTGCGGACGCACGCCGAACAAAAAAGCGCGCGGAGCGCGCTTCGCCGACGGCTTGCGGGTCGTCACCCCAGAAACCGAGGCTGGTCGGCCCGGACCCCTTTCAGCCCCCGGTCTATCTCCCAGGGATAGACAATGTAGGCGTCTGTAATGGCCCCGTAGTAGTCCGGTTCAATCTTGGTGAACAACGAGCGATAAGGGTTAAAGTGAAACACGCAGTTGAACGGCCTGCCGCCGGCGGCTTCGACGCGACCGCGCACCGCCGTGCTGGTGCGCCCGCTGCCCCACACGTCGTCTACGATCAACACGGTGCGGTTGCGCAGGAGGTCGCCCTCTGGGAACTGCAAGAACGTCGGCAACGCGGCCAACGCCGCCGGCTTGCCGAGCGCTTCCGGCTCGCCCGCCGGGAAGAATACCGACGCCGTTAATACCGAGCGTATATTCAACGCCTCGGCAATCAGGCCGCCCGGTATGATGCCGCCGCGCGTGATGATAATCATTTCATCGTAAGTCCCCGCCTCGCGCAACTGGGGAAGCAACACGTCCACCAGTTTGTCCACATCTTTCCAGGTTAATAGCTCCTGGCGGCGGGGGCTGCTTTCTAACGATCTGCCCATCGTCAGATGCCTGGCCTTTCACGTGATCAAGAGAAACTCACGGTGTGGGTTTCCATTATATGTTAGGTGCCCAACCTGAGTCAACGTCGATTCGTGTCGATTGGGGCAATGTCACATTTCATAGTGACGAGGGCTGAGGCAAACGAGTCTTTCTAAGGGTACAATAAGTGACCATCGCGGCAGAGAGATCGGATGGGGCACCTGCATGACTTACGATTTTGATCAGCGTGTTGACCGACGTCACTCTGAAAGCCTCAAATGGCATACCTACCCCGAGGACGTGCTGCCCATGTGGGTGGCAGATATGGATTTTATGTCGCCGGAGCCGGTGATCCGCGCGTTGCAGGAACGGGTAGCGCACGGCGTGTTCGGCTACGGCCTGGAGCCGCCCGAACTGCGCGACGTCATCGTGGACCGGCTCGAACGCCTGTATGGCTGGCAGGTGGCACCCGAGGCGCTGGTCTTTCTGCCGGGAGTCGTAACCGGGTTCAATCTGGTCTGTCATGCGATGGCTGCACCGGGTGACGGCGTGCTGATCCAGACGCCGGTCTATTACCCCATACTCGACGCACCAGCCGGCGCTGGCCTCACCAATGACGCGATGGAACTGACGCGCCGACCTGACGGGCGGTATGAGATTGACTTCGATCTTTTCGAGAAGACGGTCACCGACCGGACCCGTATCTTCATTCTCTGTAACCCGCACAATCCCGTGGGACGTGTGTTTCGGCGCGAGGAGCTGGAACAGATGGCCGACATCTGCCTGCGCCACGACATGGTCATCTGCTCAGACGAGATCCATGCCGACCTGGTGTTTCCAGGGAGCCACCATATCCCGATCGCCTCGCTGGCGCCGGAAGTCGCCGACCGGACCGTCACGCTGATGGCGGCGAGCAAGACGTTCAATATCCCTGGCCTCCGGTGTTCCGTCGCGGTGGTCCAGAACCCGTCGTTGCGGGAGCGGTTGAACCGCACCCATCCAGGCTTGGTCCATGGGGCGAACATCCTGGGCTACGTGGCGGCGCTGGCGGCCTACCGCGACGCGCAGTCGTGGTTAGATGCGCTGCTGCGTTATCTGGAGGCGAACCGCGAGCTTCTGCTCGAATACGTGGCGCGACATCTGCCCGGCGTCACGATGAGCCGACCGGAGGGGACCTTTCTGGCCTGGCTGTGCTGCCACGAGGCGGGTATCCCTGGCAATCCTCAGAAGTTCTTTCTCCAACAGGCCAGGGTCGCCGTGAGCGACGGGGCGGTCTTTGGCCGAGGCGGCGAGGGATTCGTGCGCCTGAACTTCGGCTGTCCGCGCGCGATGTTGATCGAAGCGCTGGCGAAGATGCAAGCGGCGTTGCTGGCCCTGAGAGAAGAACACGCCGTCCCGTAAACCCTGTAGACAAGCGCCGGTGAGCGGTCCGAGCGGCGAACCAGCCGTGCAGGTGTCAGGGTGAGCAACGCAGTGAAAAGCTCTTCCAATTCGATGACGCTATTCGCCTGAAAAGTGGTCGATAGCGGCTTCATTTGGAGGGATGAGACGCAAGAACACTCCAGCGAGCCAGACACCGGGGAGAACGCTCGAAACCATCAGGCGCGGCGATAGGCGTGCGCCGTGTCGATGGCGGCTTTCAGGTTATCCCAGGACGTGCTGTTCGGCACCGTGCAGTCGGCCCCCAGGATGAAGCGTGCCGGCGCGTTCGCCAGTACCTGTTCCACCGCTTCGCGGATCGCTGACGGACTCCCGGCGGCGATCACGCCCAACCGATCCAGCCCGCCCAAGTAGGGCCTGCCGAACAGGTCTGCCACCTGCCGTGGCGTCATCGCTACCCCGCCAGCACGTAGCGGCGCGCTGACCACGTGCCCCGGATAGTCGACGAACGGCGTCAGATCGTCGTACCCACCCACATAGTCGCACACATGCAGGATGTTGAACACGCACGCGCGGTTCATCTCCGCCATCAGCGCCAGATCATAGCGCCGGACACAAGTCTCAAACAGGCTCCAATCCGCAAACCGACCGCTTTCCCCACCCTGGGTAGAAGCATAGAACCCATCGACGCCGAGAGCGATGCACGCCTTGACGAAGATCATCAGGCTTTCGGTGATAATCTCCATGCCCTTCTGGACCTTTTCCGGCGCTTGCTGGATGTGTGCAGTGACCATCTCGCCGCTGGTGGTATGCCCGGCGCACATGAAGGGCGAGTAGACCGTCTGCACGATCACGGCCTCGTGTTTGGCCGCCTTTACCAGTCCTTCCACGGCTTTGAGCTGCGGCGCGTAGAAGTCCCGACCGTACAGCGGCATCCTGGCCCAGTCGTCGGGCGTCTGGATCGATGGGATCGGGGGAAAGACGCGCTCGTACTGGATTTTGAGCAGGTCCATGCCGGTATAGCGGAAGTATTCCAGGTGCTTTTCCACGGCAGCCTGCCCGGCATGGTACTGCGTGGGGAAGTGCAGGAAGAAAGCGGCAGGGATGTAAGGGGGAATCCGGCTAGCGTCCAGCAGGCTCAGCACGGCTTCACGCTTATTCATGGGCGATCCTTTCCACAACTTGTGCTTAGCCCCACCGGCGGACGACGTCCAGCCGATCCATTGGCATATGCCACTCAAGCAATTCGGTGGGTCCGATGTTAGGCTCCGCATTCCTGTTCTATGGTTGACTACCCCTTGAGACCCTGACGTTCGGTCACTCTAAAGACACGTAAAAGCCGGAAACCACGACCGAGACGGTGGTTTGTTCCCTGCTGGCGAGTGAACCGGGCAGTCTGAAGCGGAATTCAGATGACTCGCCACGGGCGATCATCCAGTAGTCCTGATCTCTTTCGGCCACTTGGGCGGCAACGTGCGGCTCTCCTTCTGCGCGTACCTTCACGCCGTCAACCGTGATGTAGAGTTCATCGATGAAAGAAATCTCAGCCCTTTCTTCAGCGACTTTGAGGATGATGGCACCGTCGACAGTCTTGACAAGGCCAAGAAGGCTCACCTCGGTTCGTTCGTTCTGTCTCCCGCGAAGGTTTCTGAGGATCTCTGTCCGCCGTTCAAAATCGCGACCGTTGTAAACGTACAACCACGGACACGCCCAGCCATTGGCATCGGTGAGCATGAATTCGAGAGAAGTCGTCTCCCCTGGCTCAATAGCGACTTCCTGGAAGTCGGTTGAAGCGCCGCCGCCCGTAATGCCGGGCCACAAGATGACGTCATCTCCATAGCCGCTCTCTTCCCGGCTGACGGGCGCCGCGATGAAAGCGACTGCAACGAAGTATCTCCCTGGCGCAAACTCCCCTTTGAAACGGCCCTCGGGGGCCGCATACAGGTAGTCCAAAGCCCAGGCGAATTCTTCACTGCCCGCCTCTAGGAGCGCATCGTCAGGGTGAGTCGGGAAACGGAGCCGGGTGAAAATCGCGTCGGGACTCGCCCTGTTTGCTTCGCTCTCGGGCACGACAAGGACGAAATGCTTGATATTCGCGGCCTGCCTTGAATAGCCAAACGTATCGACGTAGAAGTCGTCGTTGTAGTCGATGTTCACCTCCAGGAATCCGACATCGAGTGTCGCGGTTGGTGATAGAAAACGGAAAATCGAGACGGGACACGAGAATAACAGTGCCATAACGGGAACGAAAGCCGCCAGCACGCGCGTCCATCGCAGACGTTGATGGGGCATTGTAGATCTCCTTCCTTTGCTGAGTTTCCCCTACCTCCGGTCACGCGACCGAGCGAGCATCCCGCTGTCGAGGCGTGCTGCCGGTATCTTGGCAAAGTACATGCGGCGAAGGCGCTTATCGCTCATGTATACACCTGTGCACTGCACTCCGTGGGAGGGCGGCAGAGTGACTCGTAACGGGTTAACCAGCTCTCGTGAACCTGAGCCATTACGCCGGACACCAATTGTCAATGATGACAAGTGATGTCGGCGCTCTTCCCCAGTGTTGGCACACAACGAACAGTATAGCGTGCCTTCTCCAGATGAGACAGATGCTTTTCATATACCGGCAAACCAGCCCATGACGAGCCGCGTTTCGTGACCCCAAGAGGGAATGCAGTATAAGGGCTTCGCTTCCACTGTCCCGCCACTTCCATTCTGGCAACACTGCCCTGTGCGGCTTATACGTTTGCCCTGTAATTAAACCGTCATTTCGTTGACGGACCGGGCATCCTGTGTTAGCATCGCAGCAGTTCCGAAAGAAACGCGCGATGGCAGCTTTTCTGTCCACTTCGACCACCACTATTGAGGGCGCCGGTCCGAGGGCCGGAGGTCTGCTCGCGCGTTGGTGGTGACCTGGACGCTTAACCGCCGCCGAACGTCAAAAGCGTGGAGCAGACCCGCCCCACGCTTTTTGCTTAACTTCAGGAGAAGGATTTATGGGGCAGAACAACGCGGTCGTTAAAGTGTTCGCGCCCGCGACCATCGCCAACCTGGGCGCGGGTTTCGATGTGTTGGGCCTGGCGCTCGACCAGCCAGGCGACGCGGCGCTCGCGCGGAGGGTTGACAAACCGGGGGTGCACCTGGAAATCCTCAACGACAATGGCCGCCTGCCGCGCGAGCCTGAGAAAAACACCGCCGGCATCGCCGCGCTGCACGTGCTCAAGCAACTGGGCGCGAAGGGTGAGGGTGTGCATCTACAACTGACAAAGGGCATCCCGATGGTCGGCGGGCTGGGCAGCAGCGCCGGGAGCGCGGTAGCGGGCGCAGTGGCGGTCAACGCCCTGTATGGCGAGCAGTTATCGCGTGAAGAGCTTATTGAGGCGTGCGTCGCCGCCGAGGGCGCGGTGAGCGGCTTCCACGCCGACAACGTGGCGGCGGGCCTGCTGGGCGGGGTCATTTTGGTTAAGGAAGGGGGTCGCAGCGTGAGCCGGCTCCCGGTGCCGAGCAAACTGGTCTGCGCGCTGGCGATGCCGGATGTGAACCTGCCGACGGCGGTCGCGCGCAAGGTGCTGCCGCACGATTACCCGCTGCACGACGTGGTGACCCAGGCCAGCAACGTGGCGACGCTGGTCGCCGCGCTGTATGAGAACGACGTGAAGCGCTTCGCCGCCGGCATGGTCGATGTCGTCGCTGAGCCGACGCGCTCGCGGCTGATCCCCGGCTTCGAGGCGGCGCGCCGGGCGGCGCTGGAAGCGGGCGCGTTGGCGTTCATCATCAGCGGGGCGGGGCCGAGCGTGTGCGCCATGTGCGACAGCAGCCGGATTGCGAAACGGGCAGCCAGAGGGATGGTTGAAGCATTCAACGCGGCGGGCGTGGCGTGTCAAGCTCTTATCGCCCACCCATCGGAAAAGGGCGCGCGCGTGCTCGGTGCCGAGCACGGCGCAGGCCGCCGGCAGAGTCGATCCGCGCTCGCCACGCCGCCCCCGCCGGAGCACATTACGTGAACGCCGTAACATGAATCCAGCCCTGCGGGTGCAGGGCTGGTGGATCAGTTGGCCCGACCAGGG
>DAOTXU010000107.1:0-11039 GCA_034435135.1 Anaerolineae bacterium
CGCCGGCTGGAGGTCGGCGTCGGCCTGGACGGTGAACGGCTCAGATTGGGCGGATGCTATCGGAAAGCTGAGATTGAGCAAAACGAAACAAAGCGCCAGCGCTCGCGCTGACTTAGCGAAGCGGGGCATAGTAATGTATCTCCTTTCCAAGCACGGGAGGCAAGGGTGTTTCCACACCTTACCCGGTCCTGCTATGCCAGCGGGACGGCCATGCCCCCATGGGCGCGCGCCCTTAGGCGGCATGGCTTCAGAGATTGTCACGGCTAAATCATATCGCAGGCAGGAGCAGATGGCTATGGCAAAGTCTCAGCACGGGGTTCACCGTTCCAGCGCCAGGCGCAGCGCCTCGTTGATGTCCGTCGCCAGCAGGTCGGCGACCGGCTCCAGCGCGCGGCGCTTGAATTCCGTCGCGCCAACCCCAACCACGCGCACTGTCGCCGCCACGCCAGCGGCGCGGAGGACATCCCCCGCGCGCTGCACCGCCTGCGAGCCGCTGGCGGTGTCCTCAAACACGGCGATGCGCACGCCGCCCGGCTGCTCGCCCAGCGCGGCCAGCGGCCCGGTTAACCTGCCGCGTTCGACCAGCGCCCGCGCCGCCTCCAGCGCCGCCGCCACACCCTCCGGCCCGCCGGCGAGCGCCGCGCCAATCGCCGCGAGCGCCTGCACCGGCGAGGGCTTGACGTAGATGTCGGGGTGGGCGTCGTGCCGCCGCGCCAGCCAGGAGACATGCCCGTACCCGATCACAGGCGCATCCTTCAGCCCCACGAGTTGGCAGGCCATTTCGGCTTCGGGCGCGTAACCAGTCGACTCCTCATGAGCCGGGGCGAGGCTGGGCCGCGCGGTGTACACGGCAAAAGGCGCGCCGGAGTCGAGCAGCAGCGCCCGACCCTCCGGCGAGAGCAGCGGCTCGTCCAGCGCCATCAGCAGCGACTCAGTCTCGAAGTCAGGACCGAACCCGTAGGTTGAGGGGAAACGTGCGCTCCCCAGCGTGTAATGCTGAAACACCCGCGTCGCCGGCGCGGTGATTTCATACGGGCGGGCGAGGAGTTCATGCAAGACCGGGTGCGCCGGCGGCGGCGTGCGCTCCGTGAAGTAGTTCAGCGCGCGCAGCGGCGCGAGCATGTCCGACCATATCGGGTTTGCGCCGATGCGTTGGATCACGGCGGCATAATCGGGTCGGGGAACGGTACGCTTTGCGTGGGCAATCGCCGCAAGCGTTGCGTCGAGCGTGAGCCGCCACAAATCAGCTTGCCCATTGGCCGCCTGCACGAGCGCCTCCGCCACGCACACCGCCGTTGAGTGCCACTCGCTGCCGAAGCCGTTCGTCTCGAACACATCGATCTCCGCGTCAGTCGGCGCGTCGGGGGGCAGACCCATCCGCGTGCGGAAGTGATCGACCGTCGCGCGCACCGCAGCGCGATAACCCAGCGGGCGCACCAGCACCGAGTCTACGTCAAGCAGGAAGATCTCGCGCACGCTCACGCCGGCAGCCCTTTCCGGTACAGGCGCAGCCAGTTGCCGCCCATAATCGCCTTGACGTTCTCCTCTGTATAGTCACGCGCGCGCAGCGCGTCGGCGATCAGCGACAGGTCGGCGACGGTGTCCATCTCGCGCGGGATGTTATTCTCCCACCCCAGGCTGCCGTCGAAGTCCGAGCCGATGCCGATATGCTCACAGTTCCCCAACAACTGACACACATAGTCAATCACGTTCACGGCGTCGTTCAGCGTCACGGTGCGCCCGTCGCCGTGCTCCCAATCTGGCTTGAGGTAGGCGTTGTACAGCGCCGCGCCGATCACGCCGCCGCGCTCCGCCAGCAGCTTAATCATCGTGTCGGTGGGACAGCGCTCGCCGCCGGGACAGAAGAGACGCGGGTTGCTGTGGCTGGCGAGGACCACGCCGTCAAAGTGATCGAGGGCGTCGGTGAAAGTCTGGTCGGAGGCGTGGCTGAGGTCCAGCATCAGCCCAACCTGCGCCATCTCGTCGAGCAGCGCGCGCCCCAGGTCGGTGAGCGGCCCCGGCTCGTAGGTGCCGCCCCCATAGCGCGTCCGCCGCCAGGAGATGCCCACGATGCGCAGCCCGCGCTCGAACCAGGCGCCGCACTCCGCCGGCTCGCGGATCGGCTCCGCGCCCTCCATGCTGCGCAGCAGGCCCACATGCCGCGCGGCAGGGTCGGCGTCAGGCGACCAGGCGCTCACCACGTCATCCAGGTCGGCGGCGGTGTTGATGAGCCTGATCTGCCCACCGGCGGCCTCGACGAACTGGTCGTAGGCATCCATCTCGCGCATCCCCCATGCATACGCCTCGTCGGGGGTCTCGTAGACGACGACATCCGACGCGATGGCGTAGCGCGCGGGCATGACGAAGACCGTCGCGGCGATCACGCCGACCTGTCCCTTAAGCCATTCGGGCAGGCCCAGGGTGCACAGCCCGGCGTAGGTCTCGTAGGGGACGCCCATGCCCTCGATCTCGCGGGTTTCGTAGGCGCTGCGGGTGTAGTCACGCCCGTAGTTGAGCATGTTCCACGCGATGTCCTCGTGCGCATCCACCACCAGGAAGGGTGTGTCTCGTTTCTCTTGCCAGGGCCACTGTTGGGCCGGCTGGGCGGCGGCAAGCGCCGCGAGCGCCGCCGTTCGTTTCAAGAAAGCGCGTCGTGTCAGTTTGCCCACGTGAAGGTGTCCTCCTCGACGTTTCAGGTGGCATCATGTTACCCAGCGCAGCGCGGGCTTGACGAATCTCGATATTGACAACCTTGCCATAAGATCAGGTTGAGATTTTGATGGGCGAAAATTACTTCACATTTTATTTGTTATGCATCCATTCTTCTTTACTACTTTGAATCCTTGTGGTATGATTATTGAAGTTTGCATGTCTGGTGGGGCGTTGCGGATTACCTCGAGACCCTGCATAACCCATAGGAGAGCAGTTGGCTCCTTGAGAGCCTGGATGTGATACTGACCGAGGCTGAATGGCAGCGCGGCAGGTCAGCGTCAAAGATATGGTGCGAAGGAGGGAAATACACCATGTCAACGGCAACCGAATTGCAGACACAGGTCAACGCATTGAAGGCAGAGCAGGCACAGGCTGCGACGCTGTTGCAGATCAGCCGGGGCCTGAGCGCTGCCCGCGACGAAGACGAACTTCTCCAAGCCCTGGCTCAGCCCGCGATAGCAGCCGGGGCTACCGCAGTGGACTTGGCTTACTTCGACCTGGACGAAGCGGGTGAGCCGGAGTGGCTCGAAATGGTGGCCACCTGGCGGCGGAAAGGGTCATCGGGCGTGCCGCCGGGGGCGCGCTTCTACCTGCCCGAATTCCCCATGTCCCGCCTGTGGTTGGCCAATCCTAAAGAGGCACAACTCATCGGCGACACGACCTCAGACGAACGTGTGGACAAAAACGCCGGAAACCTGTTGGCCCAACTAGGCATCCGTGCGCTGATCATCATCCCCCTGACCCAGGCCGGGCGCTGGGTGGGGCTTCTCATCTTCGCCTGGGATGAACCGCACACGTTCAATGCGCAGGAGACAGAAATCGCTCGCGCCCTCATCGACCTGGCCTCCCCGGCTGTGGAGAACCGCCGTTTGCTGGCCCGGACACAGAAGGCGCTGGGTGAACTGCGCAGGCTGCAAATGGCAGTCGAGCAGTCCATTGATGGCATCGCCGTAGCGGATCTGGAGGGGAACCTTCAGTTCGTCAACCCCGCCTGGGCGCAGATGCATGGCTACAGCGCAGAGGAGCTGCTGGGCAAGAACCTGAGCGTCTGCCATACCGAAGAGCAAGTGCGAGAGGACGTCATCCCTTTCAACAAACAGGTGATGGAGACCGGCGCTCATCAGGGCGAAATCGGCCATGTCAGAAAGGACGGCGTCACCTTCTCCACATGGATGGCCGTCAGCGTTCTCCGAGATGACAAGGGAAACCCTGCCGGGCTGCTGGGCACGGCCCGTGACATCACCGCGCAGAAGCAGGCGGAAGAAGCGCTGAAAGCACAGCAGGCATTCTTGCACAGAGTCATTGAAGCTATCCCCGGTCGGATCTTCTGGAAAGACGGAGACCTGAACTACCTCGGCTGTAACCAGAGGTTCGCTGAAGATGCGGGGCTTACCTCACCTGAAGAGGTCATCGGAAAGAACGACTTTGATCTGGGGTGGCGTGAGCAAGCCGAGTTATACCGGGCGGACGACCGCCAAGTGATTGAGAGCGGCACAGCGAAGATTAACTATGAGGAACCGCAAACCACGCCCGACGGGTCGATGATCTGGCTGCGGACGAGCAAAGTCCCCATCTATGACGTTAATGGCAAGGTTACGGGCGTCCTGGGTATCTATGATGACATCACCGCGCAGAAGCAGCTTGAAGCTGAGCGGGAGCAGATGCAGCAGGAGGTGATCGAGGCGCAGCGGCAGGCGTTGCGCGACCTGTCCACCCCCATCATCCCGGTCATGGAAGGCATCATCGTCATGCCACTGGTGGGCAGCATCGACACCATGCGCGCCAAAGACATCATGCGTGCGCTGTTGAAGGGGATCAGCGCGTACCGGGCCAAGGTGGTGATCCTGGACATCACCGGCGTGCCGCTGGTGGACAGCGGCGTGGCGAGCCACCTGGACAAGACGATCCAGGCGGCGCGGCTGAAGGGGACGCGCACGATTGTGACCGGGATCACCGACGCGGTGGCGGAGACCATTGTCGATTTGGGGATCGACTGGGGCGGGATCGAGACCCTGCGCGACTTGCAGACCGGCCTCCTCGTCGCGCTCGATAGGCTGGGGTTCACGCTGAACCACGCCGGCAAGTAAGTTGCGCCATCGGGTGGGGAGCATCAACTGACATGGAAACAGGCGCCATTCAAAAACTCGAAAACTTGCTCTTGGTGTCCGTGCCCCGCGATCTGATGGACATCGATGTCCTGAGGTTGCGCCGTGAAGTCCTGCAAGCCATCCGTCGCTGCGGCTCGCGCTGGGTGCTGTTGGATTTCTCGGCGGTTGACATCTGCGATAGCTTCTTTGGACGCTTTATCCAGAGTTCGGCGCAGATGGCCGCGTTGATGGGCGCTGAGGTCATTGTCTCCGGGTTGCAGGACGCCGTGATTGAGACAATGGTGGAACTCGGCATGACCCTACATAACCTCACCGCTGTGCTCGACCTCGACGACGCGCTGGCGCTCAGCCGCGCGGCGCAGCAGGCAGAAGCGGGTTTTGCCGCCGACGGCGCCGAGTCCACCGCCGTGATGGAGATGCAGGCGTCGCCTGACGGGGGTGCAACATGGTCGACCGTCATTTAGGCGCAAGACAGATACCGATCAAAGACTTCGCTGATGTCGTGAAGGCGCGCCGGCAGGCCCTGGACATGGCGCTCACCATGGGGTTTCCAATGCCGGAGGCGACCAAGATCGCGGTGGTCGTTTCCGAGTTAGGGCGCAACATTGTGCTCTACGCCGGCGAGGGCAGCATCAACTTGCTGCCCTACGCGAGTAAGCCGCAGTGCTTCAAGATTATGGCTGACGACCAGGGTCCCGGCATCCCCGATGTCGAGCAGGCGCTTACGGAGGGATATACGACCTCTGGGGGGCTGGGGCTGGGACTCTCAGGCTCGAAGCGTATGATGGACGAGTTTGAAATCTGGTCAGTGGTCGGCGTCGGGACGCGGATCACGGCGGCGAAGTATCTGGTCGAACGCGAGCCGGTGCTCCGGGTGCGGTAAGGCGGGCACGCCGAGAGGCGGCGGTTAGACGGTTACAAGGACGGCCTATGCTGTACACACTCGATCAATCATCAACGCCGATACGTGTGCTTATCCGCCACGATGGAGACGTGCTGGTGGCGTCTCAGAAGGGGCGCGCGCTGGCGATCATGCTGGGCTTCTCTGCGCAAGACCAGACCGCCGTCGCTATCGCCATCTGTGAGGTGGCGCGCAATATCATCAAGTATGCGCAATGCGGCGAGGTCATTCTCCACCCTGCGGAGCGCGGGGAAGAACGCGGTATCACGGTGACTGCGCGCGACGAAGGGCCGGGCATCAACAACCTTGAGCAGGTCATGCGCGGCGGCTATTCGACTGGCGGAGGGTTGGGGCAGGGATTATCAGGGGCGAATCGCTTAATGGACGCCTTTGAAATCAGGTCAGAAGTTGGCAAAGGTACGACGATCACCATGCAGAAGTGGATTAAACATGCGAGATGAGCCGACTCCCTCCGCGCTGGTGGAATACGGCGTGGCGATCGCACCGTTTCCGGGCCAACCCGAGTCAGGGGACCAATATTTGGTCAAGCCGTTCCAGGGTGGCGCGCTGGTGGCGGTGGTTGATGGGCTAGGGCACGGCCCCAAAGCTGCTCAAGCCGCGAAAGCCGCCGTTGCCCTGCTGGAACCGCACGCGCACGAACCCCCGGTTGCGCTGTTTGAGCGCTGTCACCGTGAGTTGGTCAAGACGCGCGGGGCCGCCATCAGTCTGGCGTCAGTTGACGCGCTGCGCGGAACCATAACCTGGATCGGCGTCGGCAATGTGACCGGCCTGTTGTTGCGCGCCAACGGCGGCGGGTCGCCGCCGCGTGAACAGCTGCTCGTGCGCGGCGGTATTGTCGGCTTCCGGTTGCCGCCATTGCGCGCGGTGACTACGCCGGTCGCGCCGGGCGATACTCTGGTCCTCGTCACCGATGGCGTTCGCAGCAATTTCACCGAAGGGTTAGCGTTTGACTGCTCGCCGCAGCAGATCGCGGATGACATCCTCGCCCGGCATTATCGCGGCAACGATGATGCGCTGGCGCTGGTCGCGCGCTATACCGGCCCACTGGCCGGGTAGGTTGTGCGCCGTCCGCCGGTTAACCCCTGGAATTAGGGGCGGATCGTGTAAAACACCCCGCCCCCAGTTTGGGGATCGCCGCCGAGTCTACCTGCACCTGAGCGGGGGGTTATCGGCGCAGTGAAACTGATGAATCTCTAACGGTCGTCTTGCGTCCTTCTGATGCAACCGTTTTATGGTAAAGCTGTAACTGAGCCAATTGGGATGATACTTATGGGAGGTGAAACCATGTCGAATCTGGTAC
The DNA here is from genome assembly GCA_034435135.1 of Anaerolineae bacterium. Classification (GTDB taxonomy): domain Bacteria; phylum Chloroflexota; class Anaerolineae; order Aggregatilineales; family JAFGMM01; genus JAOSJO01. The sequence continues at coordinate 7,043 of DAOTXU010000107.1, forward strand.
GTTGGAGTCCATCTCGTGACCTGCTATCTCTGCGTGAAGCGATGGATCGTCTCTTCGAGGAGAGCTTCGTGCGGCCCTTCGGTGAGTGGCCGGCGTTCTTCGGCGAGCGCGGGGGCGCCCCGGCGGTGGACATGATTGAAGACGCCAATCACGTCATCGTCAAGGCCGAACTGCCCGGCGTCAAGGCCCAGGATGTCGATGTGACCGTGCAGAGCGGTGTGCTCCACATCTCCGGCGAGTTCAAGGAAGAGGAGACTCACGAAGGTAAGACCTTCCATCGCCGCGAGCGCCGCATGGGCCGCTTCGAGCGCGCGTTATCCCTGCCCGGCACGGTCAAGACCGATAGCGCGAAAGCTGAGTTCAAGGACGGCGTCCTGACCCTGACCTTTGATAAGATGGAAGAGGCGAAGCCCAAGCGCATCGAAGTCAAAGTCAAGTAAACAGCAAGACTTTCAAAGACGATGAGCATTCGGTGTGGGCAGGGGGCTTAGGCCCCCTGCCCCTGTTTCGACTCAATTCGCGCCAATGGCCTGTAACACACCCCGGATATAGCCGACCTGCCATGCCAGGCTGCGGTGCCCCCAGTCGTCGTCGCCAAGCAGCCAGGGCACGTGATCGTTGACGACCCAATCTTCAAAACCGACCTCTTTCAGCGCGCGCATGGCGGCGATCATATCCAGGTCACCTTCGTCCTGGAAGACTTCTTCGTACTTCGGGACGGTCCCCCGGACGTTGCGATAATGTACATAGAAAATCCTCTTGCGCGCGCCGAAGTAGCGTATCATCTCGATCACGTCTTCGCCGGCTTCTTGCATCGTGCCCAGGCACAGTAACAGGCCGTTGTTAGGGCTGTCAAAGGTCTCGACTAGTCGTTTGAAGCCGGCGGACGAATTGAGAACCTGATGCACACCCCGGTAGAAGGGCATCGGCGGGTCGTCGGGGTGGGTAGCGAGTTTGACCCCGGCCTCCTCTGCGACCGGGACGACGCGCTCGTAGAAGAAGGCCATCCGCTCCCATGCCTCCTCCTGCGAGACCACGCCCGACGGCGCGTCCGGCTCGGTGACGCGGCTGGCGTCGAAGCTGGTCACCACGACGCCGCCCCGGCCCAGCGGGAGGCGCTGAAAGCCAGTCTTTTCCGGCCCGTAACCCTGACCTTGCGCCCAGTACGTGAGCCGCTGGTCGATAATCAAGATGGGAATTCCCGCCTCGCCCATATTGCGGATGGTCCGGCACACATTCTCCAGGTCTTGCGCGCGGCCCGGCAACCCCAACAACTGATTCTTGATGACCTTCGCGCCCAGGCCCCCCGCCATCAACTCCAGGCCGTGTGCGGCGAAGCGCGCTTTGAGCCGGCGCATCGGCTCAACCTCAGCGCAACCTTTTTCGTCATAGCCGGGCAGGGCCGAGAGCCAGATGCTCCCGCCGTGCGCGCCGATTTGCTCAGCGAAAATCAGCCGCTCTTCGCGGCCATCATGGGTGCGCACACCGATTCTCATTCCCGCCTCTCCTCAGATCGATCCATGTCGTTTGGTTAGGGAAAGACAGGGGGCTTAAAGCTCCTTGTCCTCCTATGCTTTACCCCAGCGCCACGTCCAACACCATCATGACCGCGAAGCCGACGAGCGTTCCCATCGTCGAGACATCGACGTTGCCCGCGCTATGCGACTCGGGGACAAGGTCCTCTACCACGACGAAGATCATCGCGCCGGCGGCGAAGCTCAGCGCATAGGGCAAGATCGGCTGAGCGATGAGCACCGCCGCCGCGCCGAAGACGCCGGCAATCGGCTCAACCGTCGCGGAGAGTTGCCCGTACCAGAAGCTTTTCAGCCGTGACAGCCCCTCGCGGCGCAGCGGCATAGCAACGGCGATGCCCTCCGGGAAGTTCTGCAAACCGATGCCGAGGGCCAGCGCAATCGCCCCGGCAACCGTCGCCGACTCGATCCCTGCCGCCGTCGCGCCGAAGGCTACGCCCACCGCCAGGCCCTCTGGAATGTTGTGCAGGGTGATGGCGAGAATCAGCAGAATGGAGCGCTGCCAGGTCGTTTTAAGACCCTCCGCTTCCTGCATCGGCGCGCCAGGGAGGTGCAGATGCGGTAACACCTGGTCGATTCCGCGCAGGAAGGCTCCGCCAAGCAGGAAGCCTACCACCGCCGGCAGCCAGCCTGGTATCCCCATGCTTTCGGCGAGTTCGATCCCCGGAGCCAGGAGTGACCAGAAACTCGCCGCGATCATCACCCCGCCGGCGAAGCCCAGCATCCCGTCCAACAGCTTTTGATTCAGCGTCCGCATCGTGAACACTGACGCCGCGCCAAGCGCAGTAACCCCCCAGGTGAACAGGGTCGCCAGCAGCGCCTGAACGACCGGAGATAGACCTGTCAGGATGTCGATCATGTTGAACCTGCCTTGTTGTGCATGGATGAACGCGAAAAGTGTTGCCGGGTCATTTTCTCAGGGCAGTTCTCCGCATCGCCGAACTGCTCCGCTGCTGCACAAGACTATACCCGGCCTGCGCCGGGCATCCAATTGGCCCGCGTGGGGGATTTCCACGCGCGCTATCGCATACGGGCGCAGGCGGGAAAGTGGTGTACAATGGAGACTGGCGATGAGTGAGCGCTGTCGTGAGATTGGAGAGTATGGGGAACCAGGATATTTATCGGCAGTTGGGGGTGGCGATCCACGAGACCCAGGCCGGGCGCAAGGACATTGCCAGGGAGATTTTGCTGGCGATCTTGCGGCAGGATCCGCGCAACGAGACGGCCTGGGGATGGATGGCGACGGTCGTCGATACCCCCCAGGAACGCCAGTTTTGCCTCAGGAAAGTCCTGGAACTCAACCCCGACAACACGGGCGCGCGCGACGCGCTTGAACGGGATGACTTGGGCAAGCCTGCCGGTACGGAACCGTTTGCCGGCTGGACGCCTGCTGCTCAACCTCGACCTGCCCCAGCGGAAGCCAGTAAATCCTCGCTGAAAGAACGCATCACACGGGGGACGCCGGCGGAACCGCCGGGGTTTGTGGAAAAGCAACCTGCGCCGGTTGGGGAATCCACTGCGCCGGAAGCCCCACCGCTGGAGGAGGACCCGATAGCTGCCATTGAATGGGTGCTGGGTGGCGCGATCACACCCGATCAACCCCGGTCCGCGCCCGACGCGCCGCATTACGCCGGCAGCCATGATGTATTCGCCAGGGAAAGGCGCGCGTCGGAAGAGAGCGCTCCGCGCACCGCGGAGTTTGATGAGCCGCCTCCTCTTGAGGGGGAGGACTTCCTGACGGCTGAAAGCAGACTCGACGAAATCTTGGGGCCATTGCCGGGTATCCAGCGTCTTCGCAGGGCAGTCAGCGGGCGCAGCCGGGTTGTTCGTCCGTTGGAGGAAGAAGACGAAGGCCTGCCCCGAGACCGCTGGGCGTTCGTTCGGGCGACGCCGGAGGCGCGCAGCGCGGTCGGGGGAGCGCCCGGCGCGCTGGACGAACCCCCTGAAGAGTTGTTCGCCGAGCCAGTCTCGAAGCGCGAGCCTGAGCCGGCGCAGGAGAAGACGCAAGCGCCGGTTGTCAGGAAGGCCAAGCCGCGCCGCCGGCGATTCGTGGTGCTGGTTGCCGCCCTGATAGTCGTCCTGATTCTGTTTGCACTCGCGGCGACGTTATTGAGCGCCAGAGGCGGCGGCGCGGCCCCCACACCCACACCGACTGCCACGCCGGGCGCGCCTACCGAGGCGTCAGCGCCCAGGCTGCTTGCTCTTGCGGTTCGGCTAGAGACCATCCAGCGAATGCCGGACAAGGGGCTTAAGCCCCTTATCTGGGCCGGCTGGGATGGCTTTGTGAGCCGGTTTTCATTTTTCATCAAACTCAGTACAATGATCTCTTGTAGATGCTTAATAGTGAAGTGATTCAAGCTTTTGAGCCAACGACCGCGGTGCGTGTGGTGCTTGTCGTGTTGGCGGGCACCTCACCCCCCGTCCCCCTCTCCCGGCTACGCCGGACTATAGCCGCAAGCGGAGAG
>DAOTXU010000108.1:0-2643 GCA_034435135.1 Anaerolineae bacterium
ACCTGGGCGCGTTCGCCGACGGCGAGTTTGCCGCAGTGGTGGCGCTGCACCTGGTCGAGCACCTGCCCGACCCCGCCGCCGCCCTCACGGACGTGAGCCGCATCTTGCAGCCCGGCGGGCTGTTCCTCTTCGCCACGCCGAACCCCGGCTACGCGCTGCGCCGCCTCAAGAACCCCGCGACCGACGCCATCGGCAAGGACCCGACGCACATCAATGTGCAGCCGCCCGCGCAGTGGCGCGCGTGGTGCGAGGCCGCCGGCCTCAACATGCTGCGCCACTTTAGCGACGGGCTGTGGGACGTGCCGTACTTCCCGGTCATCCCGAAGGCGGTGCAGTTCGCCGTGCTGGGCGTCCCTGCGCTGATCCAGGTCCTCACGCGCACCACGTTCAACCCGCTGCGCTACGGCGTCAACCAGATCGGGGTTGCGCGCAAGATCGGGGGTTAATCCCCTATCACCGCCACCGCTTCGATCTCCACCAGCGCGCCGAGCGGCAGGTCCTTGACCGCGACGGTGGAGCGCGCCGGCGGCTCGGAGGGGAAGAACTCTTTGTAGACGGCGTTCATCGCGGCGAAATCGTTGATGTTCACCAGGAACACCGTGGTCTTGACGACGTTCGCCAGCGACGTGCCCGCTGCGTCCAGGATCGCTTTGATGTTGGCAAGGGTCTGGCGCGTCTGCGCCTCGATGCCGCCCTCGACGATCTTGCCGATCTTCGGGTCAAGGCCCCCCTGCCCGGCGGTGAAGACAAAGCCGTTCGCCTTGATTCCTTGTGAATAGGGGCCAATCGCGGCGGGGGCGTGCTCGGTACGGATCGTTTCTTGCATCTTGGTTCTCGCTCCTCGGTGCTTGGTACTCGGTTAGATGAGCGGGCTGGCATTTGAGACAACAATCATGCCACAATCTGGTCGTTGTCAGGGCGTGCACGTTGCATGTCTGCCAGCACCTCATCCAAGCTCTCGCGGTGATAGTCGATGCCGTGTTCAGCAGCCAGCTCAATCATGTCTTCACGCGGCAGCCCTAACAATTCGGCCACCCGCCCTAACGACAACAAGCCTCGGCGGTACAGGTCTAGCAGTGCCAGCTCGGTGAGCCAGCGCTCTGGCGACTTGCCTTGCGCGCCGCTCAGCGCCTCTTCTGGTAAACGAAGGGTGATTTGGTTCATTCCAGTTCACTCCTCGTGGCTCTTTGCCTGAAAGCAAACCACAACATCGTTCAAGTTCTGGTCCAGTTGAAACTGCTACCCATACCGCTTATTATTGGTCGCTTGTAGAGGCGTGTCAAATGGCCGACAACATCCCGATCATCCTGGCGTCCAGTTCCCCACGACGACAGCAGTTGCTTGCGTTGGCCGGGCTGCGCTTCACCGTGATGCGCCCGCAGGTGGACGAGGCGCCGCTCCCCGGCGAGGACCCGCTCGCGCATGTGCGCCGGCTGAGCGTCGGCAAGGCTGCCGATGTCGCAGCGCGCGCCGGCGTCGAGGCGTTGGTGATCGCCGCCGACACCATCGTCGTGCATGAGGGAGTAATCCTGGGCAAGCCGGCCACCTCTGACGAGGCGGCCCGCACGCTGCGCCGCCTGCGTGGACGCACACACCAGGTGCACACCGCGCTCGCGGTCCGGCGCGGCGACCAGTGCGCGTCTGAGGTGGTCACGACCGGGGTGCGGATGCGCGCCTACACCGACGCCGAGATCGCCGCCTATGTCGCCAGCGGCGACCCGATGGACAAAGCCGGCGCGTATGCGATCCAGCACGCGGGCTTCAACCCGGTCGCGGCGCTGTACGGCTGTTATGCGAACGTGATGGGCCTCCCACTGTGCTACCTGGCGCGGATGCTGGAGCCGTTCGGCGTGGCGCTGCCGGGGTTGCCGGAGTTGTGCCAGAGTGGTGTTGAACAATGCGGCGTGCAGGATTGGCATGGAACTGATTCAAACTTACGTCAATAGCTGGCCGTGTAAGTGCCTTTCTCTACCTCACCCCCGTCTCGCCTGCGGCTCGACACCCCCTCTCCGCACGGGGAGAGGGGGACGGAGGCTATAGTCCGGCGAAGCCGGGGTGCGGTAAAACCAAGACAGGTGAGATAAAACCATAGAACAATTGTCCGATGTCCGGTAGCTAGAGAAGCAGCTCTAAAGCCCGGCGATGGGCAGCTCCACGTACCCCCCCTGGTTGCCCCGGAAGTAGCACTCGATCTCGCACGCCAGGCACTCGGTGCAGCCGCCCTTCCGCGCCTCCTCACGCGAGATGTTGAGCACCGGCACACCGGCCTCCAGGGAGAGGATTTTCGGGACGCAGCTTTCGATACACGCCTTGCTCTCGCAGGCGCGGCAGCGCGCGTGGTCGAGCGTCACCACGCCGCGGGTCACCGTCTCAAAGATGTACGGCGCGGCGGCTTCCGGCCTGGTCCGCCCCGGCGGGATTTCCGCCGGCGGCGTCCACGAGTCCACCAGCGCGCGCAGGCGCTCCGCGCAGAAGTCGGGGGAGTCGTTCTTCCCGTAGGCCTCCAGCGGCGCGGGGAATTCGCCGCGCGCCCGGTGCAATATCTCGATGGCCTGCTCCTCGGCGTTGCCGCCGAGCCGGATCACCGCCGGGATGGTCAGCGGCTTCTCCATGAACGCCTTGACCAGCCCGCGCGCCGAGTGA
>DAOTXU010000109.1:0-12007 GCA_034435135.1 Anaerolineae bacterium
TTATTGGTTTGGGGGGTCAGGGGGGTGAGGTAAGACAAGCGCCAGCACTTTCAGGTCTCGCCAAGCCTGACCGATCCGTATCGACATTCGCGGGCGAATTCGCACTCCCGGCGGCGCTAATCTGCGATTAGCCGCCGCCTCTTGTCGGCGGGTTGCCGGATAGAGCGGGCAAGGTGAACCGATGGGCCTTTAACGCTCCATGAGGGGAATGTTAAGATTGTGAACGAACTTGCTCAACCCCCTTGACAGCGCGTGAGTTTTCGGTTATTGTGTACACAACTTTAAGCGTGAGGAACGCTGCGGTCATGAGTCAGCAAAGCCTTATTCGCCTCCCCATTATTGTACTCCTCGTCGTTGACGGGGCGTAAACGGTTGGGAAGGCGCAGGGCGCAAGAGCAAGGTGTAACAAAAGCCTCCCAGCCGGGAGGCTTTTTGGTAGGGGCACGGCGCGCCGTCCCCTACACAGAGAAGAAAATTCGCTGAGGTTGATCGAAATGGAACTGGTCGCGCTGCTCAACGTCTTGGTACTTAGCCTTATTATTGGCCTCCTTCTCGTCATTGAGAAGGAGGGTAAACGGGTTGGGAAGGTGCCGGTGCCGGTCCGTATCAGGCGAAGGAAATAGACCAGCAGGGCGGCGCAGGAAGCAAAGACAAGGGGCCTATCCCAACCCAGGGGTAGGCTCCTTCAGTTTATCGAGGGGACTATGAGCAATCGAACCATGCGCTCGGACCAGATCAAGCGGGGCGTCGAACGCGCGCCGCATCGCAGCCTGCTCAAGGCGACCGGCGTCACCGACGCCGACATGGGCAAACCGTTTATCGCCATCGTCAACTCGCACGTAGACATCATCCCCGGACACGTCCACCTCGACCGCTTCGGCCAGGTCGTCAAGCAGGTCGTGCGCGAGGCCGGCGGCGTGCCCTTTCTCTTCAACACTATCGGCGTGGACGACGGCATTGCCATGGGCCACGTCGGGATGAAGTTCTCCCTCCCCAGCCGCGAGATCATCGCCGACAGCGTGGAGACCATGATCGCGGCGCACTGCTTCGACGGCATGATCTGCATCCCCAACTGCGACAAGATCGTGCCGGGGATGCTCATGGGCGCGATGCGGCTGGACATCCCCACGATCTTCGTCAGCGGCGGGCCGATGGCCGCCGGCAAAACCCCCGACGGGCGCACGGTGGACCTCATCAGCGTGTTCGAGGGCGTGGGCGCGTATAAGGCGGGCAAGATCGACGACGCCGAACTGAAGGCCCTGGAAGATTACGGCTGTCCTTCGTGCGGGTCGTGCTCCGGGCTGTTCACCGCCAACTCGATGAATTGCCTGATGGAAGCTCTCGGCATAGCGCTGCCTTTCAACGGCAGCGCTTTGGCTGAATCGCCGGAGCGCGTCGGACTGGCGCAGGCGGCGGCGCAGAAGGTCATGGACCTGGTTGACCGCAACCTCACTGCGCGCCAGGTCGTGACCGCCGAGGCCATCGACGACGCCTTCGCGCTCGACATGGCGATGGGCGGCAGCACCAACACCGTGCTGCACATGCTGGCGCTGGCCTACGAAGCCGGGATCGCCTACCCCCTGACGCGCATCAACGAGGTGGCGGCGCAGTTCCCGCATCTGTGCAAGGTCAGCCCGGCGGGCCAGTGGCACATGGAAGACGTGCACCGCGCGGGCGGCGTGCCGGCCATCCTCAACGAACTGAGCAAGACCGGCTGCCTGCACCTGGACCGCCCCACCGTGACCGGCAAGACCTTCGGCGAGAACATCATGGGGCACAACGTCAAAGATCATAACGTCATCCGCCCGATTGAGAACCCCCACAGCCCTACCGGCGGCCTGCAAATCCTCTTCGGCAGCCTCGCCCCCGACGGCGCAGTCATCAAGACCGGCGCGGTCCCGGCGCATATGCGGCGCTTCAGGGGGCCGGCGCGCATCTACGAGAGCGAGGAGGCCGCCAGCCGGGGCATCCTCAACCGCGAGGTGCAGCCGGGCGAGGTGGTCGTCATCCGTTACGAGGGGCCGAGCGGCGGCCCCGGTATGCAGGAGATGCTGGGGCCGACCGCGCAGCTCCAGGGCATGGGCCTGGGGGAGCGCGTGGCGCTGGTGACGGATGGGCGCTTCTCCGGCGGCAGCCGGGGCGTCTCGGTCGGGCACATCAGCCCGGAGGCGGCCGCGGGCGGTCCCATTGCCGCCGTGCGGGATGGCGACATGATCGCTATCGATCTGGACCAGGGGACTATCGATTTGGCAATCGATCCGCGCGAAGTACAGCGTCGGCTGGTTGAACAGCCTCCCCGAAGACGGGAGATCACAAGCCGATGGTTACGGCGCTACGCGAATTTGGTCAGCAGCGCCAGCACCGGCGCCGTCTTTCTGGATTAATCATACTTTAGAGGAGATTTCGCTCAATGGCCTTCGCAAACAAGTCTGACTGGATTTGGTGGAACGGGGAGTTCATTCCCTGGGATGAAGCCAATGTACATGTCACCGCCCACGCGCTGCACTACGGCTCCAGCGTATTTGAGGGCATCCGGTGCTACGCTACGTCCGACGGGCCGGCGGTGTTCCGCCTGGAGCCGCACGTGATGCGGATGATCCGCAGTTGTAGGGCGATCCGCATGGACCTGCCTTACTCTGCGGCGGAGATCGGTCAGGCCATCTGTGACACGGTCGCGCGCAACGGCCACGAGAGTTGCTACATCCGCCCGCTCGTCTTCCGGGGCAGCGAGGTGCTGGGGCTGGACCCACGCAAGTGCCCGGTCGAGATGGTCATCATGACCTGGGAGTGGGGGCGCTATCTGGGGCCGGAAGCCATCGAGCAGGGCGTGGACGTGATGGTCAGCAGTTGGCGGCGCATGGCTCCCGGTACGCTGCCGGCGATGGCGAAGGTCGGCGGGCAGTACATCAACAGTCAGTTGATCTCGCTGGAGGCCAAGCTCAACGGCTTCACCGAGGCCATCGCGCTCGATAACAACGGCTATGTGTGCGAAGGGCCGGGCGAGAACATCTTCGCGGTGTTCGAGGGCGTGATCTACACCCCGCCGCTGTGGGCCTCCATCCTGCCAGGAATCACGCGCGACTGCGTGATAACCCTCGCGCGCGATCTGGGCTTCGAGGTGCGCGTGGAGATGCTCGCGCGCGAGATGCTCTACATGGCCGACGAGCTGTTCTTCACCGGCACGGCAGCGGAGATTTCGCCGATCCGCTCGGTGGATCGCATCCCGGTCGGCGAGGGCCGGCGCGGCCCGCTTACGCAGCGGATTCAGGAGGCTTTTTTCGGCATCGTCGAGGGTCGCACGCCGGACAAGTACGGCTGGCTGACTCCCGTGCGCGCCGGCAGCTCAGTACCCGGTGATGACTAGCAAAACGTCGGGGTTGATTAAGAAGGGGGACGGCATACCGTGCCCGAACACAGAGAGAAACGACGAGGAGGACGACCAATGAAGCTTAAGGGCGCAGAGATTGTGATGGAATGTCTCGTCCGGGAGGGCGTGGAATTCATGTGGGGCATCATCGGCGGGGCGATCCTGCCCACCTTCGACGCGATGGCCAAATACCCGCAAATTCACTACGTGATGACCCGGCACGAGCAGGGCGCGGCGCACATGGCCGACGGCTACGCCCGCGCTACCGGCAAGGTCGGCGTGGCGATCACCACCTCCGGCCCCGGCGCGACGAACCTGGTGACCGGCCTTGCCAACGCGATGATGGACTCGGTGCCGATGATCGCCATCACCGGACAGGTGGCGACCGCCGTCATCGGCACCGACGCCTTTCAAGAGACCGACGTGACCGGCGTCACGCTGCCCGTCACGAAGCACAACTACCTGGTTTACGATGTTGAAGACCTGGCGTACACCATCCGCGAGGCGTTCCACATCGCACGCACAGGGCGACCCGGCCCGGTGCTGATCGATATCCCCAAAGATGTGCAAAACGCCGTCACCGAGTTCGAGTACCCCGAAGGCGCGATCAAGTTGCCCGGCTACCGGCCCGCCACCGAAGCCAGCCCGGAGGCGGTCGAGGCGGCGCTGAAATTGATCCGCGAGGCGAAGCGCCCGCTCATCCTGGCCGGACACGGCGTGCTCATGTCGGGTGCGATGCGTGAAGTGCTCGACTTCGCTGAAAAGACGCAGACGCCGATCACCTGGACGCTGCTGGGCAAGGGTGCGATCCCGGAGAGCCACTTCCTGAACCTGGGCATGATGGGGATGCACGGCAACGCTTACTGCAACACCGCCATACAGGAAGCGGACCTGTTGCTGGCGTTCGGGATGCGCTTCGACGACCGCGTGACCGGCAACCTGAAAACCTACGCGCCCAAGTCGAAGAAGCTGCACATCGACGTTGACCCTTCCGAGATCCACAAAAACGTGCGCGCCGACGTGGGCATCGTGGGCGACCTGAGAACTGTGCTCAACCAGCTGATCCCCAAGCTGGAGCCGATGCAGCACCACGAATGGCTGGAAGAGATCGACGAGTGGCGCGCGGACGCCACCCGCCGCGACATTATTCACAAAGACGCGCCCAGCGCGTTCCTGGCCGCGCACGCCATCCACGACTTGTGGAAGGCGACCAGCGGCGACGCCATCGTGGTTACCGACGTGGGTCAGCACCAGATGTGGGTCGCGCAATACTACGGTCTCGAACGCCCGCACACGCACATCACCTCCGGCGGCCTGGGAACGATGGGCTTCGGCGTGCCGGCGGCGGCGGGCGCGAAGATGGGCCGGCCCGACGCCGAGGTGTGGGCCATCGTCGGCGACGGCGGCTTCCAAATGACGATGGCCGAGTTGGCGACGATCGTCCAGGAAAACCTCGCGGTCAAGATCGCCATCATCAACAACGGGTTCCTCGGCATGGTGCGCCAGTGGCAGGAGTTCTTCTATGAAGAGCGCTACCAGGGCAGTCACTTCGCCGGCAACCCCGATTTCTGCAAGATCGCCGACGCCTACGGCATCCCCAGCCGGCGCGTGGAGCGGCGCGCGGACGTGAACGACGCGGTCGAGTGGGCGCGCAGCACCGACGGCCCGGCGCTGATGGACTTCAGGGTTGAGCCACTCGACATCGTGTATCCGATGGTGCCCGCCGGCGCTGACCTGGACAAGATGATCCGGCGGCCCATGCCTGAATGGGAGAGGGAACGATGAAACACACATTGGTCGCGCTGGTCGAGAACAAGCCCGGCGTGCTGAACCGGGTAGCGAGCCTGTTTCGCCGCCGCAACTTCAACATCGACAGCCTCACGGTCGGGCGCACACAGCATGACGATGTGTCGCGCATGACCATTGTCATGGATGAGGGGACCGACCCGGATAAGGTCGAGAAGAACCTGTACAAGCTGGTCAACGTCATCCAGGTGGAAAACGTCACGCACAGGCCGACGGTCAGGCGCGACCTGGCGCTGATCAAAGTGCAGGTGAACAGCCAGACGCGCGGCGAAGCGATCCAGATTTGCGACATCTTCCGCGCGCACATCGTGGACGCCAGCCCGAACACGCTCATCGTTGAGGTCACCGGCGAAGAGGACAAGATCGAGAGCATGGTCGAGTTGCTGCGGCCCATCGGCATCATGGAGATGGTGCGCACCGGCGTCGTCTCGATGAGCCGGGGCGAGAGCGTCCTGCGCAAGAACGGTTTCTACCGCCCGAACGGGGCGATGTGATGCTGCGAGGGCGCGGCCTCCCCTGAAACGGGGACAGGCTGCCGCGCCCTTACCCAGAGGCAACTCAAGGAGACAACTGTGGCAAACCTCTACTACGACAGGGACGCGGACCCCAAGTATCTGGAAGGCAAGACGGTCTGCATTGTGGGCTTCGGCAGCCAGGGACATGCGCACGCGCTCAACTTGCACGACAGCGGCGTCAACGTCGTCGTGGGCCTGCGCGCGGGCAGCCGCAACTGGGCGCGCGCCCAGGAGCACGGCCTGAGCGTGATGCCGGTCGATCAGGCCGCTGCCGCCGCCGACGTGGTGATGATGCTCATCCCCGATATGCTCCAGCCGACGGTCTACCGAGAAAGCGTCGCGCCGAATCTGAAGCAGGGCGACACGCTGATGTTCGCGCACGGGTTCAACATCCGTTTCAAGCAGATTCAGCCCCCGCCCTTCGTGGACGTGAGCATGATCGCGCCCAAAGCGCCGGGCCACCGCGTGCGCGAGCTTTACGTCGAAGGCGCGGGCACGCCAGCGCTGATCGCGGTGGAGCAGAACCCCAGCGGCCACGCCAAAGAACAGGCGCTCGCCTACGCGCGCGCATTGGGGTGCACCCGCGCCGGCGTCATCGAGACCACCTTCGCCGAGGAGACCGAGACCGACCTGTTCGGCGAGCAGGTGGTGCTCTGCGGCGGGGTTAGCGCGCTGGTCAAGGCGGGGTTCGAGACGCTGGTCAAGGCCGGCTACCAGCCCGAAATCGCCTATTTCGAGTGCCTGCACGAACTGAAGCTCATCGTAGACCTGATGTACCAGGGCGGGCTGAGCTACATGTGGTACTCCGTGAGCGAGACCGCCGAGCACGGCGGCTACACCGGCGGCGACCGGATCATCACCGAAGAGACGAAGGCCGAGATGTGGCGGATGCTCGGCGACATCCGCTCCGGGCGCTACGCCGAGAAGTGGATCGCGGAGAACGAGGCCGGGCGGCCCTGGTTCAACGCGCAGCGCAAGCACGAGCAGGAGTTGCTCATCGAGCAGGTCGGGCGCGAACTGCGCAAGATGATGCCGTTCCTGAACGCGAAAGAAGTCAAGGCCGGGGATTGAGAGGAGTGAAACCACGAATAACGCGAATAACACGAATTCCCTTTCTTTATTCCTGTTATCTGTGTTATTCGTGGTTAAATCAAAGACTAAACAGGAGGAGGCAGACAACATGGACCAGCCGGGGGTAGGCCCCAACGACCAAGATGACGTTGTACGCATTTTCGACACCACGCTACGCGACGGCGAGCAGTCGCCTGGATGCAGCATGACCAGCGCCGAGAAGTTCGACGTGGCGCGGCAGCTGGCGCGACTCGGCGTGGACATCATCGAAGCGGGTTTCCCTGCCGCCTCCCCCGATGACCTGGAAGCGGTGCGGCGCATCGCCCGCGAGGTGGGCACGTCCGACGGCCCCGTGATCTGCGGGCTGGCGCGCGCCGTAGCGAACGACATCGACAAGTGCTGGGAGGCGGTGCAGCACGCCGCCAAGCCGCGCATCCACACCTTTATCTCCACGTCGGACATCCACCTGCAATACCAGATTCGCATGACCCGCGAGCAGGTCATAGAGCGGACCGCCGAGATGGTGTCGCGCGCCAAGAGCTACTGCGCCGACGTGGAGTTCTCGCCTATGGACGCCGGGCGCAGCGACCTGGAGTATGTCAAGCAGGTGCTTGAGGTAGCGATAGAGAACGGCGCGACCACGCTCAACATCCCCGATACCGTGGGCTACCTCAGCCCTGAAGAGTACGGCGAGATGATGCGCTGGCTGATCGCCAACACGCGCGGCAGCGACCGGGCGATCTGGTCCACGCACTGCCATGACGACCTGGGGCTGGCGGTCGCCAACTCGCTGGCCGGCGTCAAGGCCGGGGCGCGGCAGGTCGAGTGCACCATCAACGGCCTCGGCGAGCGCGCCGGCAACGCCGCGCTCGAAGAGGTGGTGATGGCGCTGTACACCCGCCGCGCGCACTACGGCGTCAGGACCAACATCGACACCACGCAGATTATGCGCACGAGCCGCATGGTGGTCAATTACACTGGGGCGCGTGTCCAGGCCAACAAGGCGGTCGTCGGCGCGAACGCCTTCGCGCACGAGTCCGGCATCCACCAGGACGGGCTGCTGAAGAACAAGCTCACCTACGAGATCATGCGCCCGGAGACCATCGGCCTGCGCCAGAGCGAACTGGTGCTGGGTAAGCACAGCGGTCGCCACGCGCTGCGCGTGCGCCTGGCTGAGTTGGGCTACGAACTCAGCGACGAGGAGTTGAAGCAGGTCTTCGAGCGCTTCAAAGCCCTGGCCGACAAGAAGAAGACCGTCACCGACCCCGACCTGGAAGCGCTCATCGCGGATGAGTTTTACGGGCCTGAGGAAATCTTCCACCTCGAAGACCTCCAGGTGACCTGTGGCCGGCCCGGTATGCCCACCGCCACCGTCAGACTGATCGGCCCCGACGGCCAGAAGCACATTAAGGCCGCCATCGGCGCCGGCCCGGTGGACGCGGCGTTCCAGGCCATCGACCAGATCATCGGCGTGCCCAACACGCTGGTGGAATACCGCGTCAACGCGGTGACGGAAGGCATCGACGCCATCGGCGAGGTGACGGTGCGCATCCGCCGCGACGTGAACGGCGGGCGCACCTTCGGCGGGCACGGCGCGGACACCGACATCATTGTGTCGAGCGCCAAGGCCTACCTCGCCGCGCTCAACCGGATGCTGGCCTACACCGGCTACCAGCATCGCGCGCCGGAGGGCGAAGCCGCCAGCGTCGGCCTGAGCAGTTCCGATTGACCCGGTATTACCGTGTAGGGGCGGGTCTCGCGGAGCGCCCCGCCCCTACAGAGGGATTTTGCAGGAGGGAATGATGTCACCCAATAATCCCCAACCGACCGTCCCGGACCAGTCTGATCCCTTCGCGGAGCCGCGTTGCGTGCCGGGGGCGTGGGATTACTCGGCGCTGCAAGCTGCCGACGACGCCCGACGGGCTGCGTCGCCGGCGGCGTTCCGCGCGGCAGGGCACGCGCCCGCTCAGGCGGGCAAAGAGGCGGCGGAGTGGCGCGAGGCGCTGTTCGTCGCGCCGCCGATCACGGTCTGGGCGAACAGTTACGACGCGCCATAAGCCATCGGCGTCGCCGCCGTTGAGGAGACTCATGCCTGAAACGCTCTTTGAGAAGATTTGGAACGCGCACACGGTCGTACCGGGCGAGGGCGGGATGCCGACCGTGCTCGGCATTGACCTGCACCTGATCCACGAGGTCACCTCCCCGCAGGCGTTTACAGAATTGCGGCAGCGCGGCGTGCGCGTCCGCCGGCCCTCGCAAACGCTGGCGACGATGGATCACAGCACGCCCACCTTGTCGCCCGACGCAAATGGCGTCATTCCCATCGCCGACGCGATGTGCGCCGCGCAACTCGACCAGCTCACCGCCAACTGCCGCGCGTTCGGCATCCCGCTGCACGGCATGGACAGCCCGCACCGGGGCATCGTGCACATCATCGGGCCGGAGCTTGGCCTCACGCAACCGGGGATGACCATCGTGTGCGGCGACAGCCACACGAGCACGCACGGGGCGCTGGGCGCGCTGGCGTTCGGCATCGGCACGAGCGAGGTCGCGCACGTGCTGGCGACGCAATGCCTGCTCCAATATAAGCCGCGCACGTTCGAGGTTCGCTTTGACGGACGGCTTCAGCCCGGCGTCACCGCCAAAGACATGATCCTGGCGCTCATTGCGAAGATCGGCGTCGGCGGCGGGACCGGCCACGTCTTCGAGTACACCGGCGCGGCGATCCGCGCGCTGGACATGGAAGGACGCATGACCATCTGCAACATGTCGATTGAAGCCGGCGCGCGCGCCGGCCTCGTCGCGCCCGACGACACGACAATTGCCTATCTCGCCGGCCGGCCCTACGCGCCAAAGGGCCATGCGAGGGACGCCGCCGTCGCCGCGTGGCGCGCGCTCCCCACCGACGCGGGCGCGCACTATGACCGGTCGGTCGCCATCGACGTATCGGCGCTGGAGCCGATGATTACCTACGGGACCAACCCCGGCATGGGCGTGCCGATCACCGGGCGCGTGCCCGACCCCGCCGCCGCGCCTGACGTGAGCCAGCGCCGCGCGTTGGAGAAGGCGCTCGCCTACATGGACCTGCGCCCCGGCCAGCCTGTGCTCGGCCAGCGGGTGAACGTGGTGTTTGTGGGCAGTTGCACCAACTCGCGCCTGTCGGACCTGCGCCTGGCGGCGAAAGTGATGCGCGGACGGCGCGTCGCCGAGGGGGTGCGAATGCTGGTCGTGCCCGGCTCACAGGGGATCAAGCGGCAGGCCGAGGCGGAAGGGTTGCACCGGGTCTTTACCGAAGCGGGCGCGGAATGGCGCGAGTCGGGCTGCTCGATGTGCCTGGCGATGAACGGCGACCGGGTTGAGGCGGGGCAGTACGCGGTCAGCACGAGCAACCGCAACTTTGAGGGGCGGCAGGGGCCGGGCGCGCGCACGTTCCTCGCCAGCCCGTTGACCGCCGCCGCGTCGGCCATCGCGGGCAAAGTTGCCGATCCGAGGGAGGTGCTCGCATGAGTCAGCCGCCGGCTTCACAATTCACCTCTCGGCTCGCGCCGTTGCCAGTGGAAAACATCGACACCGACCAGATCATCCCGGCGCGCTTCCTCAAAGCTATCGACAAAGCCGGCATGGGCGATCACCTCTTCGCCGACTGGCGCTATGACAGGGAGGGCAACCCCAAACCCGGTTTCGTGCTCAACAAACCTGAATACCAGGGCGCACAGGTTTTGCTGGCCGGCGACAACTTCGGCTGCGGCAGCTCGCGCGAGCACGCCGCCTGGGCGCTGGCCGGCTACGGCTTCAAGGCGGTCATCAGCACGTTCTTCGCGGACATTTTCCGCAACAACGCGCTCAAGAACGGGCTGCTGCCCATCGTGGTGGACAAGGAAACCCACCGCCAGCTTTTCAGCCTGGTGGAGGAGGACCCGGCGACCATCGTCGCTGTAGACCTTGCCGCGCAGACGCTCACGCTCCCGGACGGGCGCGCGGTCACCTTCCCGATTGACCCGTTCGCCAGGCATTGCCTGCTGCACGGCGTGGACCAACTCGGCTACCTGCTGGCGCAAGAGGCGGCTATCGCCGCTTATGAAGCGTCGCATCCGGCGCGCGTGGATACGACCGCCGGCATGATTGGCATTACCAGCTAGGGGCAGGTTCGCGCCTGCCCCACGGGGTGGGCGCGTCTGCCGATGCCAAACGTGTCTGCCCCCTCAGGGATCAGCTCCCAGGGAGCTTGAAGCTCCCTGGGAGCTAAAGCAATCGTAGATCACTTATTGCAACGATGTTAAGGAGGCAGACATGACAGCACAGCGCACTCATGTAGACGTATACGACACCACGCTCCGCGACGGCACCCAGCGCGAGGGCATCTCCCTGTCGGTGGACGACAAACTGCGGATCACCCGCCTGCTCGACGACCTCGGAGTCGCCTACGTCGAGGGCGGCTGGCCCGGCTCTAACCCGAAAGACGCCGCCTACTTCGCGCGCGCGCGCGACCTTGACCTCAAGCGCGCGAAGGTTGCCGCGTTCGGCATGACGTGCCGCGTCGGTTCCAGGCCCGACGACGACGCGAACATCCAGATGCTCGTGGACGCGCAGGCTCCGGTGACGACAGTGGTCGGCAAGACCTCGCTGCTGCATGTGCGCGAGGTGATCCGCGCCACACCGGAGGAGAACCTGCGCATCATCTGTGAGAGCCTGGCCTATCTCAAGGCGCAGGGCCGTGAGGTGATTTACGACGCCGAGCACTTCTTCGACGGCTACAAGCTCGACGCCGCCTACGCGCTTGATACCTTGCGCGCGGCGCTGGAGGGCGGCGCGGTACTGGTCGTGCTCTGCGACACTAACGGCGGCGCGATGCCCTGGGAGGTAGAAGAGGCCGTCCGCGCAGTGGCGGAGGCGCTGCCGGGCGCGCGCCTGGGCATCCACACCCACAACGACGGCGAGGTCGCGGTCGCCAACACGCTGGCGGCGGTGCGCACCGGCCTCGTGCATCACGTGCAGGGCACGATCAATGGCTATGGCGAGCGCTGCGGCAACGCCAACCTCTGTTCGCTCATCCCGGCATTGGAGCTGAAGCTCGGCCTCCAGGTGCTGCCGCCGGGGCGGCTGGCGCACCTCACCCCCGCCGCGCGCGCGGTCGCCTCCATCGCCAACCGCTCGCTCTTCCGGCAGGCGCCCTATGTGGGGCAGAGCGCGTTCGCCCACAAGGCGGGGCTGCACGTCGCCGCTATGCGCCGCCACCCGTTGGCTTACC
>DAOTXU010000110.1:0-7203 GCA_034435135.1 Anaerolineae bacterium
CCGTGCTAAGGCCTTTCTCTACCTCACCCCCGTCTCGCCTGCGGCTCGACACCCCCTCTCCGCTTGCGGCTATAGTCCGGCGTAGCCGGGAGAGGGGGACGGGGGGTGAGGTGCCCGCCAACACGACAAGCACCACGCGCACCGGGGTCGTTGGCTCAAAAGCTTGAATCACTTCATAATCATAGCTCACCACACCTGGCGCTTCGGGCGGTACTGGATCGCCTCCGCCAGGTGCGGCAGCTCAATCGAGTCGCTGTCGGCCAGGTCGGCAATGGTCCGCGCGAGCTTCAGGATGCGGTGGTAGCCGCGCGCGCTGAGCTGCATCTGCTGCAAGGCCGCGCGCAGGAGTTGCTGCCCCGCCGCGTCGGGCTTGCAGAACGCGCGGATCTCGCTCGGCCCCATGTCGGCGTTGGCGTGCAGGTGCGGGTGGTCGGCGAAACGCTCGCGCTGGCGCTGGCGCGCGCGCTCCACGCGCCCCTGGATCGCGCCCGACGGCTCACCGCGCCGGTCGTCGGTGAGCTTGTCGTAGTCCACACGCGGCACTTCGACGTGGATGTCGAAGCGATCCAGCAGCGGCCCGGAGATGCGCTTCTGGTAGCGGTCGATCATGCTGCGCGAGCAGGTGCACGCGCGCTCCGGGTCGCCGAAGTAGCCGCACGGGCACGGGTTCATCGCGGCGATGAGCATGAAGTTGGCCGGGAAGGTTAGCGTCCCCTGCGCGCGGCTGATGGTGACTTCTTTGTCCTCGATGGGCTGGCGCATGACCTCCAGCACTTTTTGAGAAAATTCGGGGAGTTCATCGAGAAAAAGCACTCCCCTGTGGGCTAAGCTGATCTCCCCCGGACGCGGCCACTGCCCGCCGCCCACCAGCCCGGCGTGGCTGATGGTGTGGTGCGGCGCGCGGTAAGGCCGGTGGCGGATCAGCGCGCCGCCGGGCGGCAGCATCCCCGCCACCGAATAGATGCGCGTGACCTCCAGCGCCTCCTCGATGCCCATCTCCGGCAGGATGCCCGGCATCGCCCGCGCCATCAACGTCTTGCCGGCCCCCGGCGGGCCGCTGAGCAACACGTTATGCCCCCCGGCGGCGGCGACTTCCAGCGCGCGCTTGACGTGCTCCTGTCCCTTGATGTCGGCGAAGTCCACCAGGTGATCAGGCGGCGGGGTGGTCGGCGGCGGGCTGGCGGCGCGGTCGTAGGGCGGGATCACCTGAAGCTCGAAGAGATGTTCCACCAGGTGGCCGAGCGCCGGCACGGGAATCACGTCGATGTCAGGGATGAGCGCGGCCTCCGCCGCGTTCTCGGTCGGCACGTAGACGGTCTCGAAGCCCTCTTTGCGCGCCATCTCGACCATCGGCAGCACACCGCGCACCGGGCGCAGGCTGCCGTCCAGCGATAACTCGCCGATGAAGAGCGCGCCCGCCAGCGGCTCCAGCGGAATCTGGCCGGTAGCCGCCAGCGCGCCCAGGGTGATGGCGAGATCGTAAGCCGGGCCTTCTTTGCGCAGGTCCGCCGGCGCAAGGTTGACCGTGTAGCGCTTGAGCGGGAATTGCAGCCCGGTGTTGCGGATCGCCGACTGCACGCGCTCGCGGCTCTCCTGGACGGCCTTGTCCGGCAGGCCGACGACGGTGAACGCCATCAGGCTGTTGGGGTTGAAGTCCACCTCAACCTGGACGGGCACCCCGTACAACCCAACGACGGCGCAGGAGGCGACGGTCGCCAGCATGAAGGGTTCCTTACGAGCTAAGTCAGGGTTGGAACGGCAGCCTTCGCCATTGTAGCACTGCTGCCGCCGTTGCGGAAAGTCAGAGGAGCCTCCGCCCCGGTTTACTTTTTTACACCCCGATTACACCGTTTTACACGCGGCGAACAATTGGCTAGCGATTGCCGCCTATCCTGTAGACAAATCTCGCACGAAGCGGAAATAAAAGGAGCAAAGCGATGTTCAAACGAAAGAGTCTGGTACTGCTGATCGTCGTAGTCGCGCTGATCGGGGCGCTGGCCGCGCCGCTGGCGGCCTCCGCCGACACCATCTGGGGCCGGGGTACGCTCATCGCCGAGGGGCGCGGGACCGTGGTCGTGCGCGGCGCAGGGCACGCGACCCTCAGCGGCAAGGGGACGCTGTACTTCAAGGACAACGCCGGCGATGCGCAAATCAACATCTCCACCGCCAACGCGCAGCGCGACCCGTCCGGTGGGTGGCTCATCTGGCGCGGCTTTGACGGCACGTTCGAGGTGCGCGGCACGGGCTTCACGCTGCGCTTCGCTGGCGCGGGCATCCACCTGGAGGCGACCGGCGCGGGCGTGGCGACCCTGCGCGGGCACGGCTGGTACGAGGTCAACGGGCATCACGGCAACTGGGCGGCGCGCGGCGCGACGACCATCAACCTCAGCGAGGCGTGACGGGTCGCTTTCCGCAACGTCCCATAACAGGATAGCTCCCTGGGAGCTTCAGGCTCCCAGGGAGCTACGCGCTTACTTTTCAGCGCGCGGCACATGGAATGTGTGCGCGCCGGCGTCGTACTGCCGCCCCATCACGACGTGAATGTCGCCGGTGCTCATCTCGTACACCACCGACCACTGCGTGCTGTCGGATTGCGAAACCGCCGACAGAATGTCCATCGCGTCTCCGGCCTCAACGCGCCCTTCGGCCTCGGTCAGCCGCACGGTGATCGCGTCATACCGCCAGCATTCGCCCTCCGCCGAGTCGCCGGCGGCCACGCGCAGGAAGTTGGTGGCGACCTGCCAGCCGCCCTCGTCTGGCAGGACGTGCATCTCGCCCGCGTAGAACTCCACGAGCGCCGAGCGCCCTGACGCATCGGCGATCAGGTAGTGGGTCGGCGGGCCGCCGGCCATGTCAATGTTGTAGCTTCCCATGATCTCGGTCGCCTCGTCCACGTTGCGCGCGTGGTCGAGCATCTCGCGGATGATCGCTATCGAGCCGATCCGCTCCTTGTCCGGGTCGCGCGGCATCCGGCTCCCCGGCACCGCCGCCATGCCGACGACGAGGCCATGCTCATTCATGCCGTCGAAGGGGAGGAACGGCGTGAACAGCAGCGCGCCGCGCTCTTCAAGCGAGAGTTCGGTCAGCGCCACGACCCTAGATCGCCCGAAGCCGAAATAAGCCAGGTCCACCATTGACACCGAGGCATAGCCGTCCGGCGGGTCGGTGAACAGGAGCAGCGCCGGGCTGAACTCCCAATCGAAGTTGCGCCCATAGAGCGCGTTGTCGAGATCGGCGAAGGCCGCAAACAGCGAGCAGCCCCACCCCGGCTGCGCTTCGGGCGCTTCTACATCCGGCGCGCGCGACGCCGACAGTTCGTCGATAGCCTTTTCAATGTCTGCTGTTTCATAGTCGCCGTAGTAGGTCATCGTGTAGAGCGGGTAGTCATCGACCTGTTCCAGGCTGCCGAGCGTGGCCTCCACGTCAATCGGTTCGGGCTGATCCTGCGCGGCGACCGGGCTGACCAGCGCCATTGCTGACAGGACGACAACAGCGATCCATCGCAGAGTATGCGGCTTCATATCGCTTGCCTCCTCGGTTATCTCAGGTTACCACGCAAGCCGCGCGGCTGGACCGGCAGCCGCGCCTCGTAGAGATGCCCCACATCGCCGATGCTCAGGCAACGCGGCGCGGCCCAGTTCTGGCTGCGCTCCTCAAAGAGCACCGTCGTCACCGAACTGGGCGCGATCCAGAACCCGCCCCACACCATCGGCGGCGGGATGTCGAGCAGGTAGGCCAGCCAGGTGAGGCCGAACCCCTGGTGGCAAAAAACGGCGACCTGCGCGCCGTTAGATCGCTCGCAGCGATAGAGCCGCCCCGCGCGCGCATAACCGTGACGCGCCAGGAACTCGTCTGAGTGCGCCTTGAGCGACGCGAAGTATTCTTGAGTCGTGGCGGCGTTCCAGAACGGCATCGTGTGCCACGTCTCGAACGTGGGGTAGGGCTGCGCGCGGAGCAGTTCGCCGGGCACATCCCACATCGGCATCGGTCCCCAGCCTTCGACCTCAACCCGCCAGTTGGGAATCTCCTGCGTCCACTCTTCAATCATCGGCTCGATTTTGAGCAAATCGGCGGCGTACTGCGCCGTATGCCGCGCGCGCCCCAGCGGCGACGTGTAGAGGTGATCCAGGCCGTGGGACGCCAGCCGCCGGGCGAGCGCCTGCGCCTCTAAATGACCGGCGGGTGTGAGGGTATTGCGTTCGTAGTCCGGGTCGGCGTGGCGGATGATATAGAGACGCATGGAGGAACCTGTTGCTGGGTGCACTGCTGCGATGCACTTCTACTGTACATCAAGCCGCGCCGACTGAACAGTTTTCGCGTGGGCAAGAGAACTTAGTTCTGTGTAGGTGGGGGCGCGCCTCTCGCTCAGTTGCGCCACTGTGCGGACCGCGCCCACGTGCGTTACACTAGCGCAAAACATCGCCAGATCAGGAGAATACATCGATGACCAGGCGCGATGAGACTCTTACGCTCACTATCCCCTATGGCAGCGCGGAGGTCAGCTTCACGCTGCCGGCGCGGAACCTGCTCGCCGTCGCCGAGCCGCCGCCGGTTGCGCCCGCGCCCGACCCTGAGGCCGCGATTTTGCAGGCGTTGCGCGCGCCGGTGGACCGCCCCCCGCTGCGCGAGATGCCCAAACCCGGTCAGCGTGTCGTCGTCATCATCGACGACCTCACGCGCCCCACGCCGACACATCAAGTTCTGCCGGCTCTGCTTAGCGAGCTATGCGCCCAGGTCGCCGACCTGGACGTAACCATCCTCATCGCCACCGGCACACACCGCGCGATGACCCCCGCCGAGATCGAACGCAAGGTCGGGGCGGAGGTTGCGCGCGCCTACCGGGTGGTCAACCACTGCGCATGGGATGCGGACAACCTGGTGGACCTGGGCCGCACTGTCAACGGCACACCGATCCGCGTCAATCGACTGGTGGCCGAGGCCGAACTGGTAGTCGGCGTCTCCAACGTGGTGCCGCATTGCCTGGCGGGTTGGTCCGGCGGGGCGAAGCTGATCCAACCCGGCGTATGCGGCGAGGATACGACCGCGCTGACGCACCAACTCAACATGATTACCAACATCCCGCACCTGGGGCGGCTACACAACCCGATGCGCCGCGAGATCGAAGCGGTAGTCGAGCGCGTGCGCTTCGACTTCGCGGTCAATACGGTGTTGGACTCCCGGACGCGAATCGTGCATGTGGTGGCCGGCGATCCGAAAGCCGCGCACGGCAAGGCGGTGGCGCTCGCCGAGCCAATCTGGGTGGTGCCGATCCCGGCGCTGGCGGACATCGTGGTGATCAGTTCCTGGCCGGCGGACATCGACTACTGGCAGGCGATCAAAGCGTTGTTCTGCGCGGAGCTGGCCGTGCGCAGGGGTGGCGACGTCATCATGGCGACGCCGTGCCCGGAGGGCATCTCACCGCACGCCGGCCACCGCGAGAGCTTCTACGCGCTGGCGGCCCTGCCCTCGAAAGAGCGCTGCCGCCTGACGCTGGCCGGCGAGGTGGAAGACCCCATCGGCGCGGCGACCGCCGTGTGCACTGCGCGCATCAACGAACTGGCATGGGTGAGCGTGTACTCCGACGGGCTGAGCGACGACGACCTGAAAGCGCTCGGCGTGGAGCGCGCCGAGTCGGTGCAGGCGGCGCTGGCGCGCGCCTTCGCGCGGCAGGGGCCGGAGGCGAAGGTCATCGTCATCCCGCACGGCGGGGAGGTCGCGCCGAGGGTGGCGTGAACACCTATCCATTGTAGCTCCCAGGGAGCTTGAAGCTCCCTGGGAGCTATGAACGCACAGTTACCACACGCCCGGCAGCAGGCGATAGCGCACGCGCCGGGCGTAATCTTTGTAACCATCAAGTTCCTCTTGCAAGGTTCTATCCTCAAGCGCGGTGCGGATGACGATGGCAGCAGCCATTACTACCGCCGGGATGAGCGCCCAGAGCGACCCAAAGATCAGCGGCGTTGCCAGCGCGCAGAGGACGAATCCCACGTAGCTTGGGTGGCGCACGTAGCGGTAGGGTCCCCCCGTGGCGACGGTGTGCCCCCGGTCGTCCTGAACGCGGACGATGCTTGAAAAATACTTGTTTGACGCAATCGCCCAGACCCCAAGAAGCAAACTGAGCGCCATCACGACCAGCGCGGCGACCTGAAGTGCGGGCGAGACCTCAGCCGACCAGCCGTTACGTACATCCAGGCCGGCCACGACCAACATACCCAACTGGCTGACTGCGGCAACCGCGCTGACGACTTTGTCCCACGTTTTGGTCGCTTTGATGGAGCGAGCGGCGCGCTCGGCGCGCAAGTCCGGGTCCATGGTCAGGAGTATGATGGCGCTGATACTCGCATACACGCCAAGGTAGGCCCACGCCGGTACCCAGTTCAGGCGTCCCGCCGCGAGGAAAAGGATCGCCCCCATTGTCAGGACGAGAGCGCCGAGCCTCAACAGCCCTGTGCGAAGGGGGTCGGCTGGGCCAGATGTCTTCGCTGTCTGGTTGTCTGATAAGTTGGCGTTCATCATGTACCTCCCCACTGATTTACGTGCTAAACACGTTACCGCGATCACCAGATACCCGGCAGCAGGCGATAGCGCACGCGCCGGGCGTAATCTTTGTAACCATCAAGTTCCTCTTGCAAGGTTCTATCCTCAAGCGCGGTGCGGATGACCAGGAGCGCCACGATCACCGCGCTGACGAGGAGCGCCCACAGCGAGCCGAACGCGAGCGGGATGGCGAGGTCGGCAACGATCCCGGCAGCATAACTGGGATGGCGCACATACCGGTATGGCCCGGAGGAAACGACCGTATGGCCCCGGTCTTTCTGGATGCGCACGGTGGCCGAGAAGAACCGGTTCACCGCCATCGCCCAGACGCTGATGAGGAAGCCCAGAATCATGACGACCAGCGCCGCGATTTGGACGCTGAGTGTGATCTCCGGCGACCAGTTGTTGCGCTCGTCCAGACCGGCGACGAGCAGCATGACCAACGGTCCGAACACGGCGACCAGGGGGACGAGCGTCTTATCCCAGGATTTGGTGTCTTCCTTGTCCATCGCCTGAGCGCGCTCTGAGATCAGGTCCGGGTTCTTCAAAAAAACGATAAGCCTGCTGGCGATAGTAAGGACGGCTGTCACGATGACGTAGACCCATGCCATCGGCCAGTCGAGGCGGCCTGCTGCGGCGAACAGGATCACCGCCGGCAGGAACAAC
>DAOTXU010000111.1:0-14533 GCA_034435135.1 Anaerolineae bacterium
TGGGCCGTATGCCGGTTCGCTCTTTCTCTTATCAGGGCAAGCCGCTTATCAACACGTTTTGCCGTTCTTCAAAAGTTCGGGTTTGCGGACGCAACCAACGACTTGAAGCCTGATTGCGCAACGGTTACGCTAGCGGCCATGTTGCTGGTCGTGGCCGTGATGGGCCTGGGCACGACGCTGGCCGGAGATGATGGCTCGCCCGTGGCGGCCTCAGACCTTCGAGGTTTATCAAACTTCGAAGGTCTACCGACGACGAGCTTTGCGCCGCAGATGAGCGCGGACGCGATGTAAGGCGCGCAAGTTGATGAACACATAGATGAGTGACAGGCGCGCGCCGCAAAGCCGGATACAAAGAAATCCAAAGAAACCCAATGGTTCTTTGGAGCAAAAGTGTGCTATGATTACGCACGTAGCCCTCCACAACCTATCTCATGTTGGTCGTGAGCCAGGCGTTTCCTTGTTGCTCGCCTTGCGGGCGAGTTGATTGATCTCCCGGCCTGGTGAACGGGGTCCCGGGTCAAGCACTCAAAGGGCCCCACTCCTGATGATGACCAGTCAGGAGTGGGGCCCTTTTTTGTTCGGAGCGACATGGACTGGCAGGCACTTGAACCGCACCTGGTCGTGTGGGCGAATGGTTTTCTCACCCTCGCCTATTGGACGTGGGACCACGCGGCGCTGCTCGTCGCGCTGGCGTGCGGCGTCCTCGTCCTGTTGACCCACGACCGCGCCGTGCAGCGCACCGCCGGCGACCGCGCCCTGCGCTACGGGCGCGGCGTGCGCGTGCAGGCTTCATATCGTTCGCAGATCGAATCCCTTGCGACGATCCTGATATGGAGCCTGGCGGCGCTGCTCTCGGCGCCTCCCATCCCCCTCATCGGCGCGGTCATGTGGCTGTGCTTTCTCGTCTCCCTGCGGTTGATTCCACAAGAGCGCGAAAACCTCTTGTTCCGGCAAAAGAGCATGATCGCCGTGTACGGCCTGCTCGCCATCGCGCTGCGCCTGGCGCTGTCCTACACGCCGGACGTCGAGCGGATGGCCTTGATGCTAGACGGCCGGGGCGAAGCCGGCCGGTTGTTCGACTCACTGCGCGACGGCCTGATGCCCTACGTCGCCCTGGTCCTGTGGGTCATGTACCCGCTCGGATACCTGGGCCTGATCGCGCAGCGCTTTGCCGTCAACCGCGGCAGTCTGCTTTCGAGCGGCGCGCCCGAAGATGTGATCCGCACCTTGCGCCACCGGGGGGAACAGGGATGAGACTGTTCGAGCTAACGCGCCGCGCGCCCCCAGACCCCCTGGACGATCTCGACATCCTCGAGACCGGCTTGCAGACCGTGGAGGGGCGAGACGAGGTGGCCTACCTGTGGTATCGCCTCCGGGAGCGCGAGCGCGGGCAGACCCATGAAGGCTACCGCGTGGTGCGTCTGGTCGAGCTGCGCTTTCTGCCGCAAGAGACGCGCCACGACGCGGGGCTGGTCGCCAAGACCCGGTCGGCGGTGATCGGCCTGTACGATTCCAAAGCGCGCTTCGACCTGGTGCAGGCGATGGCGGGCATCTTTGACCCGCCCCTGGGCATCCTGCAGTGCTACGGCGTGGCCGCGCTCGAGCCAGACCTGGAGCAAGCCGTGCAGCAAAGCGAGCTGGGCCTGGCCGCGCTCAAAGCCACGCTGGCGAATTTCGTGCAGAGCGAGTTTACGCCGCTCACGCACGTCAAGGCCGCCTGGATCGTCAACGCGATGCGCGAGATGACGCACGCGCTGGTCGCCATCGGCCACCCCGACCCGCGCGAGAACCCGCGCGGCGGCGGGCGCGAAAGCCCCGACGAGCAAAAGGACCTCTCCGGCCAGAGCGCGTACACCCTGCAGCAGAACGAGCTGCTGTTCCGTGGGATGTCCAGGCTCAAAGAAGAATTCCTGTGGCTGCTGCTGGCGCACAGGGTGGACCGGGACTCGATCGCGCGGATGTTGGCTGGCATCGCGGCCGAATCGTCGGTGTGGGCTTCGCGCACGAGCGGCGTCAAGGGCATCAGCTTTGGCCTCTCGGCGCCCATCCTGCTTTCGGGCGGCATCGGGCGCAGTGCAGGCGCCGCCTATGGCGAATCGGAGACCGGCTCGGTCGAGCAGCAGGTCGGCGACTCGCACAGCACGTCGCGCCAGCAGGGCGTGACCGACACGACCAGCCACACGCTCTCGCACGAGCACTCGCACCAGTGGGGCGTGGCGCACACCGAGCTCAAGTCGGAAAACTTTACTCACACGGAAGGCGCAGGGGTTTCCCAGAGCCACACCGAGGGCACCAGCGAAAGTTGGGGCACCGCCGACACGCACGGCGGCTCAGCCAGCCACAGCGTGACGACCACGCACATCCCGCAGGTCATCTCGCGCACCTCCTCGCAGGCCACCACGCACGTGCCGGACGTCACGTCTCGGAGCGCCACTCACACCAATTCGCAAGAGACAAGCGCCGGCGCGACCGTCTCGCAGGGCGCGCAAAGCGGATGGTCGCAGAGCGATGCTGCGGGCCAGTCTATCGGCAGCAGCCACGGGCACACGACGGGTCGGTCCGTGGGCGCCAGCGTCGGCGGTCAGGTCGGCTTCGGGCTGAGCGAGGGCATTGACGGCGGCATCCCGGCCAACACGCTGCACGGCAGCCTGGGCGCAAGCCAGAGCGCCAGCGTCAGCGGCAGCGTCAACGTCGGCGTCAGCGTATCCGACGCCGACACGCAGTCGCAGGTCAAAAGCCAGGAGCATGCCGACGGCCTCTCGGGTGGAGTCAGCAGCGGCCTCAGCGTGTCCTCCGGCGTGTCCAGCGGCAAGTCGGACGCGGTGGGACAGGCGACCTCGCTGGCGCACGACATCGTCTCGCAGGGCGGCGGCGTGACCGTCACCCCGGCGCACAGCGTCACGACCGAGAGCAGCACGTACACGTCGCTGGACACGCACACCGACAGCCACGAGCGGGGCGTCTCGGCCAGCGATACAAAGGGAACCAGCGCGGAAACCAGTGACGCGCGCGGCACCGGCACTTCGTACTCGGTCACTCACTCGGAGGGCTGGGGCGAGAGCTGGGGTGAGGCGTGGGGGACATCGCACGCTGTCTCGCGCGCGGAAAGCGAGTCGTGGGGAACCGCGCGCGGCCTTTCGATGGGGAGGACGTTTGGCGTCGCCCTCGGACGAACGTTGGGCGCGGCCCGCTCGCTGGGCATCTCGGGCGGCATCGTCCCGAGCCTCACCGCCACCAAGTCATACAACTGGACGGACGACGCGATGGCGCAGGTGACCCAACTGCTCCGCACGCAGCAGCAGATTTTGGGCCAGGCGACGATGGACGGCGGCTTTTTGACCGACGTGTACATGCTGTGCCGCACGCCGCACGGTCGCACGGCCGCCGAAGCCCTCCTCCGGCAGGCGTTTCAGGGAGACCAGATGGTCGTGACGGCGGTGCAGTCGCGACGGTTGACGGCGGACGAGAGCGAATACATCCGGCGCCATGCCGCTGCCTTTACGCCTTCCACGCGGGTTGAAAGGATGCCCGGGCTGCTGGAGGGATACAAGGACACGACCTTTCTGATCCCGCTCCAACTGGCGGCCTACCTGGCGCCGGGCATGTTCGAGCGAGGCACCGCCGTCACGACGCAAGAACGCATCCCGCCCTTTGCGTTCTACCCGGAGATGGAAGGCCAGGTCACGCTGGGGTATCAGTGGGATTACGAGACGCGCGAGCTGACGGACGCCCTGGTGCGGCTGTCGCCCGAGCGTCACATGCACACCGCCTTCATCGGCGATACCGGCGTGGGCAAGACCGTCGCCGCCGAGCGGTTGTGCGTCGAGACCGCGCTGCGCTGGCATCACCGCAACATCGTGCTGGATTTCGGCACCGGTTGGCGCGAGCTGTTGTTCAGCCCACTCCCCCGCTCGCGCGTGGACATCCGGCAGTTGTACCCCGGCGCGGTGCGGCCGCTGCGGTGGAACTTGCTCCAGATCGGGCGGCGCATTGACCCATCCCTTCAGGCGCTGGTCACGGCCGAGCTGGTCGCCAACGCCGGCCAGATGGGGCCGCGCCAGTTGGGATACTTGCAGCGCGCGCTGCGCGAGCTGTACCTGCAGCACGGCGTCCTGACTTCCGACCGCCTCGTGCTGGCCGATCCGGACTGGAATCACGTGCGAGACCGCGCCGAGGCCGAGGCGTGCCGCGCGTCGGTGGGCGCGCCGCTGGCGTCGCTTTCGGCCGCGCAGCGCCAGGCGCTGGCAATCCACCGCAGCAAACGCGTAGACGTGACGGACTGGGTGGACCGTCTGCGCGAGTATCACCACAAGCTCGACCCCAAAGCGACCCAGGATCGGCAATCGCTGGAAGGCATCCTTCTGCGGCTGGAGCCGTTCGCGCAAGGGGAGCTGGCGCGGATGTACGGCAAGGGCGATGACAGCATTGCCATCGAGGACCTGGGGCTGCTGGGGCCCGAAGAGGACCGCTGGGGCGTGGCCGTCGTCGAGGGCGGCGCATCGCTGAACGCTTTCAACAAGAGCGTCGTGTTGGGACTGATCGCCTGGCATCTTTACCACGACGCGATCGTGCGCCAGCGCGAATCCGTCGGCCAGCCGTTGACGCCGATGAACGTCTTTTTCGAAGAGGCCAACAAGATCCTGGCCGGGGTGCCGGCGACGAGCGGCTCGACCGACGAAGGGCGCGCCAGCTCGGCGCAGGTGGCCGAACAATTCCAGGCCATGTTCCGCGACGGGCGCAAGTACAACTTTCTGTGTCACGTCATGCTTCAGAGCGCGGCCGAGATCGCGCCGGGCATCCTGTCGTCCTGTCCGAACGTCCTGGTCGGACAGACCAAGGCGCTGCGAGACCGCGATCTTGTGATGGGCATGCTCCACAAGTCGGAGAAAGGGTTTACCGACGAGGAGTACAAACGGTTCGTGTCGCGCATTCCGCAGCAGATGTTTGTCTGCAAGCTCGGCTTTACCGACCGGGCACAGGACATGGAGCCGATGCTGATTCGCCCGCTGCGGATCGTCGCCACGATGCCGACCGACCAGGACATTGCCGAGGCGTTTGGGATGCGCGCGGTATCTTTTGCCGCGAATCCCACGAATTTCACGAATGGAAAGGGTTCGACCGAAGGAGCGCGGATCTGAACCGCCAAGACGCCAAGGACACCAAGTTGTATATGAAATCCTTTGCGCCCTTTGCGTCTTGGCGGTGCAGAAAAATCCTTTTGCACCAGGGTCAGGCCAGTTTGTGTGAAAGTCGAGGCCGACCAATTGCGGCGGAGAAAAGCTGATGCGGGTGCTCATTGGCTGGCCCGACCGGGGCGAGATCGAAAAGACCGTGCAGCCGGCGCTCGAGCAAGCCGGTTGCGCAGTGATCGGCTGCAGCCTCAGCGCCGATACGCTGATGGAGAAACTCGAGACGCTGCGGCCGGACCTGCTGATTCTGCGCATGGATTTGGCGCGGCGCGGCGAGGAGGAGGATTGGCTCGCCCGGCTGAACGTTCCGGCGATCGTGGTGTTGCCGCGCGGCCGGGCGAACCTGCGCGAGAGGCTGGCGGCGCATCCGAATGTGCGCGGCGTGGCGGTTGCGCCGGATGTGGATTTTGCCCGGCTGGTTGGTCCGGTCGGAGCGACGAAGGCGACCCGACGGCGTGAGCCTGCTTGGGCCGGGTCAGCGCGCCCGGCAGCGGACGAGCCATCGCCGATTCCGCCTGTGCGCAGGCGCGCGCCCTGTCTGGTATTCGTCGGGGTCAAGGGCGGCGTGGGCACGACGACGGCCCTGTGCGCCCTGGCGGCCGGCGCAGGCGTGCTGGGTTTTGGCGTCGGCATCGTGGACCTGACGGCGACCGGCGATGCGTGCGCGACGATGACAGAGCATGAGCGCATCAGGTTCGTTCCGGTGGACCGCGCCGGGTTGTCCGCGCAGTGGCCGGCGCTGCGAGCCGGGTACGACCTGGTGCTGGTGGACCTGGGGCGGCTGCCTGCTTTGCCGATTCAGGGCGTCGGCGCGCTTACGTTCCACGTCACGCGCCCCGACACGACCGACCGGCTGCCGGGCGACGCAAGCCACGTGATCGTCACGCAAGCCGATCGCGCGCCGGTCGGCCTGAGGGCGACGGCGGTGCTGCCCACGCAGCCCGACCTGTACACGCAGATTGCCGAAGGGCGCTTTCTACAGCCTGGCCCACTGCTCGATGCGGCGGTCGAGTGGGCTGATACGCTTCGACGCAACGAGGTGCGATCGTGATTCTCGTCATTGGCAGCAAGGGCGGGGTCGGCGCGACGACAGTCACCGCCGGGCTGGTTGGCCTGGCGACCGTGCGGGTGGCTGCGGTTGACCTCGGCGTCGCCAACGACCTGGTGGAAATGGGCGACGGCCGATGGCGCGTGCAATCGCTGGACGCCATCACGCGCGCGCCGGATGGGCGGTTGGATGAGATGATCGCAGGGTCGCTGAATGGGCGAGACGTGACCGCCTTTGCGCTGAGTGGGCAAGGCCGCATCCTGCGCGTCGAGGAGACGGCGCGGGTGCTCGACCTGTTGGAATCGCACCGGACGCTGGTGGCCGACATGGGCGCGCAGTGGCTGCCGAGGCTCATGGAGCTGGCGACGCACGCGGTGCTGGTGATGACGCCGGACCCGCGCAGCCTGCGGCGAGCCGAGCAGTTCATGCGGCAGGCCGAAGGCCAGCGTCTGAGCATTTACCCGGTGCTCAACTTTTCCGGCCCAGAGCCGGGCGCGGTTTCTTTCGACGAGATGATCAGCTTACCGGATTCAGAGCGCATCAGCCCGCTGAGCGACGAAGCGTGGCAGGCCGCGCTGGCCCCGCTGGCGGAGCGATTGGGATTGAGGGTCGCTCCCTCGCCGCAAGCTCATCCGACCAAGACGCGGGCGCGCTCGCAGCGCACATTGGACTGGCGCAGATGGGTTCCAAGAGTGAGGTGGGTGGACTAGGAGAAAGCGCAATGACCCAAGAGAACTCGCCGATCATTTTGTTGGCGGCGGTGCCGTGCGAGGACGAGATGCGCTCCATGCAGGACGGCGCCGTGTCGCTGGCGCGCATCTTTTACGCCGTCACGCCGGATACCATGCCCTATCGCCAGCGGCTGACCGTGTTTGCCATGTGGTGGGCGCAGGCCGCCGGCGCGGCCAGGCTGAGTGCGCGAGTGTTTTCGCCGTCGCGGGAGCTGCTCGCCGAGCGCGTAGAGAACCTGCAGGTGGAAGCTCCCACGCTGCACGCGCAGGTGGCGGGCTTTGGCTGGGTGGAGCTGGCCGAGGCGGGACTGTATCGCGTCGAGCTGTTGAGGAACGATGAGGTCGCCGGGTCATTTCCGATCTTTGTCCGCGAGGAGACAAGAGCATGAAAGTTTGGTTGAGCCTGTTGACGGTCGTTGTTGTTCTTCTCACGGCTGGCCTGATCGTGGGGCTGGCCTCGCTGAACGCGGACCTGGCGCGGCTGGACTCGCAACTGGCGGAATGGAAGAGCGTGGGAGCATCCGACGCGCTGGCTGTTCCAGACGATCCACAGGCGCGGGCAGTCGCTCCGCTCGAGGCGCGCATCCTGGGCACATCGGCCACGTCGTCCACGTTCGCGCTGACCGTCACGGTGCGTTTTGCAGGACCGGCCGACCTGCTGGCCGGGCCGCCGGTGCTGCGCGGCGGCGGCAAGACTTGGCCGGTCACACCAGAGAGTCTGGCCCAGGCGCGCTTCGCGTTTCTCGATTTGGTCTCGAAAGGCGCAGCCACAGCGACGTTGGTCTTTCAAGGGGTGCCCGACGCCAAAGAATCGTTGACCTTGGTCTTCAATCCCCATCGTCGCCCAACCGACATCGTCGCGCCAGGACGCGAGGTTCGAGTCAGGTAATTGATGATTTCCGATTGTTGATTGATGATTGATGATTGTTGATTGAATCAGCAATCTAAAATCAGCAATCTAAAATCTACAATCCAGGAGAACAAGATGCGACTGTTCAATGCACAGCACCTATTCGGCTATCGTTTCTTCAAGTCACTTCAATTCTGGCTGGGGCTGGGACTGGCGGCTCTTGCGTTTGTCGGCGCGCTGCTGTATGTGCAAACATTGGCGCCGGAGCCGGTTCAGGTCATTGTCGCCCGCACCGAGATCCCGGCCTACACGCAACTGGACAAGACGATGCTGGCAATGGACGAGCAGCACCTCAGTCCCAGGCTGGCGCAGCGATACGTCACCGGCCCAGAGTTGGCGACGGTGCTGAGCAATCACGCGGTCGCCGTCGAGACGATCCACACGGGCGAGCCGCTGTCCAAACAGCGGCTGATTGTCGGCCCGGACGCGCTCAAGGTCTCGCGCCTGTCGCTGGCGCTCCAGGACCCGAACAAGGTCATCCGCACCATCCCGGTCAAGCCGGAACAATTCCCCGGCGATATCGTGCCCGGCGACCTGATTGACCTGTACGTGACGTTCGGCTCGCCGCCTTCGGGCGACATCACCTACACGCGCACGGTCACGAATGGGCTGACCGCCACGCCGGCCTCGACCCGGAGTCTGTCCCTGGCCGCAGCCACACCCACAGTCGAGGAATACTCGGCCAGGATGCCCGTGTCCAAGCGACTGGTGTCGGGGCTGCTGGTCGTGCGCGTCAATCACGAGATGGTGCAGAACCCCAACTATGGCCTTGGCGCGAGCGCGCAATCCGAGCCGGCCTATGTCGAGGGCGCGGTGCGCTCGCTCGATGTGCTGGTGGAGGCCGACGACGCCGAAAAGATTGACTTTGCGCTGTCCAACGGCAAAGTGACCGTCGGCCTGCGCAGCGCGCTGGCTCGTCAGGCCATCGAGCAGGGCACACCGGTTCCCCCTTCGATGGGTTGGACGTGGACGGATTTTACCCACGAGTTCTTTCTCAATCGCCTGACCCCCACACCAACCCCTTGAGTAATCCACGAAGCACACGAAGTTCACTAAAAGAAAACCTTAGTGTCCCTTCGTGTTCTTAGTGGAGGGTGAATGATGAATCAGATCAAGATTGCCCTGGGCTACAGTCCCCGCCAGTGGGGCGATGTGCAGATACTCGATGCCGCCCTTCAGCGCGACGAGCGTTTCCACGTCGTCACGGCAGCCACCAGCGCACAGCAATTGTACGAGGACGCCCAACTGCTGGAGGCGGACCTGGCGCTCCTGTCGCCTCTGATTCCCGGCTACACGCCGCAGCTCATCACCGACCTGCTTCACCACGACGCCCGGCCCATCCCGACCATCGGCCTGATCCCGGCGATGGGCAGTAGCTACGCCGACGAGATGTATGCCGCCGGCATGAAGGCGCACGTCAACCTGCCGGTGGACGACGCGCAGTTGCGCGTCCTCTCCGCCCAGATCCCCGAGGTCGTCGAACAGGCGCTGGCCGAGCGGCGGTCAGACGCGTTCGTGCCGCTGGCGCCGCGCGAGAGGATCGCCACGACCGGCAGCGTGTGGAAGTCGCGCACGGTGGCGGTGTGGAGTCCCAAGGGCGGCGCGGGCAAGACGTTCACCGCCGTCAACCTGGCCGCGGCGCTGGGCGTGGTGGCGATGCGCAAGACGCTCTTGATAGACGCCGACGTGTCGCGCGCCAACGTGCACGTGTACCTGGGCCTGCCCACCGATCGCAATCTGTTCGCGCTGATCAACCAGGCCAGCGGACGGAGAAACGGCGGGCCGCCCCTTCTCACCCCATCGCTGCTGAAGCAAAACATCACGCACTATGGCGCCCCGACCAACAGCAAGCTGGACGTGCTGGTCGGCATCCCCAAAATGCAGATGGCCGGCACGCAAGAACTGCGCGACGACGACCTGGTGCGCGCGGTGGTGACGCAGGCCCTGGACCTCGCCGAGCGCGAGTACGACTTTCGCATCCTGGACCTGGGCCCCGACCTGAACATGGCGATGCACGACGCCGCCCTTCGCAAGGCTGACCTGGTGCTGATCGTCGCCACGCCGGAATTGACGTGCATCAACGATCTGCGCAACGTGCTGCCGGCGCTGAGAGGCGCGTACCTCAGTCTGGACCGCTTTGAATTGGTCATCAACAAGTATGCCGACCGGTACGGCATCGCTCAGCAGGACATGCTGCGCGAGCTGGGGATGAAAAAGTTTGGCTTTATCCCGGCCGACGAAGAGACCGCGGTGCTGTCCATCAACCAGCAGCGCCCGGTCGTGCTGGACAGCCAGCCGGGCGAGCTGGCCGACGGCCTCATGAGCATCGCCTCGCAGTTGTTTGGCGACCTCGAACTGATCTGGCAAAAGCGAGGCGGCCGGATCGTGGACAGGTACCGGCGGCCCGCCGCGCGCAAGGGCGGCGAAGGGATCGGCCAGCTCATCAAGAATCTGTTGATCGCGGAGGGATAAAGGTTGAGCAAGATGAAACGGACCCTGGCGCAACCAAAGTCGCCCGAGGCCAGGCGGCGGGCGGCGGCGCGTGTGCGCGCGCGGCTGGATGCACCGAGATACCAGGCCATGCCGGAGGCGCACCGACGGCTGGCGCAGCTTGGCGTTCACAGCACGCTGCGGCAGTTGGGCATGGAGGGATGACATGACGGCGACCACACGAGCGCCATCGCCGCTGGCGGCGGCGATGAACGATGCCCTGGTGACGACGAACGGCCAGCCAGGTCTGTACGAACAGGTGCTCGACCAGGTGCGCCAGCGTCTCAAGCAGGCGCTGACCAGCCCGGCGCAATTCGAGAACCCGTCGGACGCCGACCTGAAACAGGCGCAGACGATCATCGGCGGCATCGTCCATGCGGCGCACCAGCAAGCGCTGGCGCGCGGCCTGCCGAGCTTTAGCGACGACCTGGACAAAGTGGCGGCGTCTATCCTGCAAGAGATCTTTGGCTTTGGGCCGCTGGCGCCGTACATGAATGACCCGGACATTGAAGAGATCATCTGCAATGGCCCGCACGATATCTGGATCATCGGGGCCGAGCGGGGCAAGCAAAAGGCCGGGGCGCAGTTCCGCGATGCGCAGCACCTGGTCAACTTTCTGAACCGCGCGGCGTCCGCGCGCGGGCGGAGCATTGACCGCAAGACCCCGACGCTCGACGTCAAGATGAAAGACGGCTCGCGCCTGCACGCCATCATGGAGCCGCTGACGGAGAACGTGCCAGTCGCTGTGACGATCCGGCGTCACCGGCTCGTGGCCAGGACGATCAAGGACCTGGTGGCGCTGGGCACGGTGACGCCGCCAGTGGCCGAGTTTTTGGTCGCGGCGGTGCGCGGCCGGCTGAACATCATCGTCAGCGGCTCGACGGCGTCGGGCAAGACCAATTTCATCAACGCGCTGTGCAGCGAGATCCCGCCGGGCGAGCGCGTCATCACCGTCGAGGACACCCAGGAGCTTCAGTTGACGATGCCGGATCGCATCAACCTGGTCACGCGGGATGCGGTCGAGAGCGCGGGCGGCTTTGAGATCGGCGACCTGATCCGGCAATGCCTGCGCATGAGGCCGGATCGCATCATCACGGGCGAAGCGCGCGGCCCCGAGATCGTGGACATCCTGGCGGCGGCCAACACCGGCCACGACGGGCAGATGCTCACGATTCACGCCAACGGGCCGAAGGACGTGGTGCAGCGCATGGAGACCATGTTCATGATGAAAAAGGACATGGGCGATGTGCCGCTGATCGCCATCCGCCGCCAGATCGCCGACGCCTTTCAGGTCATTGTCCACCTGCAGCGTGTGTTCATCGCGGGGCGGCCCAAGCGGTTTGTGGTCGGCGTGGCCGAGATCGAGCCGTCGGTCAAGATGGAGGGCGACAAGGTCGTGGTGACGCCATTGTTCGAGGACAAGGGACAGGGGCTCACCTGGACCGGCGCGTATCCATCGCAACAACTCATGCGCGCGATCCAGGAGCGCGGCGGGCAGACGCTGGACTTTAGACGTTTGGCGAACGGCAGGTAGCAGGAGACTCGTATGATTCCGACAATGACATTTCCGTTGCTGGTCGCGCTGGGGGTGCTGCTCATCTGGACCGCCCTGACCAATCCTCCGCGCGTGGATGTGTCGAGCAGATTGGACCTGGACGGCCGGCCCCGAGGCGTGCTGGGCCGGCTCGATGAGCGGCTGGCGCGGGCGGGAGTTCCGGTGTCAGCCGGCGAGCTGCTCACGTCCGGGCTGGTGCTGGGCGGGATCGCCGGGGCATTCATGCTGGCCGTCACAGGTCAGTTCATCGTCTCCCTGCTATTGCTCCTGGTCGGGCCGGTCGTCGTGTACCTGCGCGCCGAAGGCCGGCGCGAGCAGGCCGAGCGCGAGTACCAGGACGAGCTGGTGCATGCCATTGACGTCATCCGCCAATCGTACGACAGCCGCACCGACCTGTATGGGGCGATCCGGGATGCGATGAATTACACGACCGGCGCGGTGGGCGAGGATTTCACCCAGGTCTTGACGATGATGAATCAAGGCGCCGACGTCGAGCAGGCGTTTGGGCCGGTGCAGGCGCGGCGGCGCAACCTGTTTCTCGACATGGTCGTGGAAGCCTTGCGGCAGAAACAACATGGCGGCGAGCTGAGGCCAGTGCTGGCCAGCATCCAGGCGCTGCTCCGCGAGCAGAACCGGATTTACCAGCGTATGGTGGCGCACCAGACGCAGGCGCGCACCGAAGCGACGCTGGTGTGCCTGGCGCCGCTGGTCTTTTTGATGTTCGTCCGCACCGTGTTCCGCGATTACGAGCAAGGCTTTTACGGTACCGTCACCGGGCAGCTTGTCATCATCGGCGCGTTCCTGTTGGACGGCCTGGCCTATCTGCTCTCGCGCAAGATTGCGCGCTCGGGCATGGAGATCACACGGTTCGAGGTCGCGTAGGGATTGTGGATTGCGGATTGTAGATTTTAGATTGCTGATTTTAGATTGCTGATTGGAGACCCGCGTCCGGCGTGATGCTCAATCAACAATCATCAATCAACAATCAGAAATCAGCAATGGAGAAAAGATGGGACTGGTGTTTCCGATTCTGGGTGCAGTGGGAATCTTTTTGGTTGTGACGAGCCTGTTTTCCACGCCGCCGCTCGTTGCGACCACGTCGTTGGGCGCACGACTGAGCAGCCTGTCGCCGGCGTTGTGGGGCGAGGAGGTCGGCCGCTCTCGCCCGGCGCTGGACCGCCTGGTCCAGGTCTTGTTCGGTGGAGCCGGCGAGTGGCTGGGACGCACGCTCAACCGTCGAGCAGCCGACGAGATGCGTTTGAGGCTGGCCGGCTGGCCCAGGCCCTACACATCCGTCGAGTCTTTCTACATTTACAAAGTCGCCATTGCGGTGTGGATGGGTGTCGTCGGGCTGATCTCCGGCTCGGTCCTGACGGCGTTCCTGGCGGCGATGGCGCCCTTGCTCGTGCCGTTGGCCGTGATCATGGCGACGGCGGGGTTCCTGGTGCCCGACCTGGCCGTGTCGGGCGCGGCCACGCGGCGGCGCGAGCAGACGATCGCCGAAATGTCCTCGGCGCTGGGGCGGCTGGCGACGATCACGTCCGCCGGCACCAAGATTGACGTGGCCCTCGGCGAGATCGCCGGGCGGCCAGGCGGCCCGTTCATCCGCGAGCTGCGCCAGGTGGCAGTGGACTATGGCGCGTCGGGCGATCTGGGTGGCGCGCTCGATGCGCTGGCGGAGCGCTATCCCCTGCGCGAGATCGTGATCTTTGCCGGGCGAGTCAAAGCTGCCAGGGAGATGGGGGGCAACATGTCGCCCACGCTGAACGCGATGGCGTCGGATGCGAGCGAAAAGCTCAACTTGATTTTGCAAGAACGCGCGGGGCGCAACACCCTCTTGATGATCGCTCCGATCGGTATGGCGGTGACGGCGTCGCTGGCGATCCTGATCGCGCCGGGTGCGGTGACGGCGATCCAGATGTTCACCAGCGGCATGTAGGGCGAGAAAGGAGGCGAGTATCGAAGGATGAAGGATGAAGGGTGAAAAATCAACAATCAGCAATCTACAATCTACAATCACAGGAGGGACTATGAACGCCGTTCAAAGAGTGCAACTGTACGCCGCGTTGGTGTACATGAAGTCTATGCAGGTGATGGGCGCGCTGGCGCGTGGGCAGTTCGGCCGGGCGCGCGAGTTGCTGTCGAGAGAGGAAGGCCAGGGCACGCTCGAGTACGTCATGCTGCTGTCCGGCGTGGCCATCGTTTTGGCGGTTATCTTTGGCATCTTTATCTCGATTCGCAACCGCGCGCAGCGCACCCAGCAGGCGATTGACGCGCTGCCGCAGCCTTAGGAGACCGCTGAACAAGTCATCTTTCTACCGCAGAGGCCGCTGAGGACGCCGAGTTTTGTTAGATTTTCTCTGCGCTCTCTGCGCACTCGGCGGTGAAAGAAGGGTTTTTTCAGCACTCTCCCGGGTGAAGGATGAAGGGTGAAGGATGAAGGATGAAACCTTCCGCCTTCCGCCTTCATCCTTCAGAAGACTTGCGGTAAAAAGTCAATAGGCTCGTCCGCCATCGAACCTTAAAACTTTCACACAGTTGGTCGCCAACACGCAACACCCCCCTGATCACCGCGACGAGGCCTCATCGCGGGATGGTTAGTGCACATCT
>DAOTXU010000112.1:0-15612 GCA_034435135.1 Anaerolineae bacterium
CCGGTTGTGTCGAGGATGACGCGCGAGTCCACGCTCGACGCCACTGCGAACGAAATGCGCGCGGGGAAGTTGGCCTTAATCAGCCCGGTGATGATGTCCACACTGGGGCGTTGCGTCGCCATCACCACGTGGATGCCCACCGCGCGCGCCATCTGCGCCAGGCGGCAGAGCGTTTGCTCGGTCTCTTCGGGCATGGAGAGCATCAGGTCGCCGATCTCGTCGATGAAGATGACGATGTAAGGCAGGCGTTCGTCGGCGCGCTCCGCGCCGAGCTTTCGGTTGTAGATTTCGAGGTTGCGCGCGGCCTCGCCTTCGAGCACACGGTAACGCCGGTCCATCTCGTGCGTGGCCCAGCGCAACACCCCGACGACGCGCTCCGGGTCGGTCTCCGCCGGGCCGAGCAGGTGCGGCAGCCCGTTGAAGCGCGCCAGTTCGACCATCTTCGGGTCGAGCAGGATCAGGTTCAGGTCATCGGGGGTGTTGTTCATCACCAGCGCCGTAATCATCGACGCGATGGCGACGCTCTTGCCGGCGCCGGTCGTCCCCGCAATGAGCAGGTGCGGCATCGTCGCCAGATTGGTCACCACCGGCGCGCCGGCCACGTCCCGGCCCAACGGCAGCGCCAGCGGCGCGTTGACGCTGTGGAACGCCTCGGTTTCCAGGATCGGGCGCAGGGTCACCAGGCTGGGCCTGCGGTTGGGCACCTCCACGCCCACGTAGTTGGTCCCCGGCACGGGCGCTTCGACGCGCAGCCGCCGCGCGGAGAGCGCGAGCGCCAGGTCGCCGGCCAGCGCCGCGATCCGGCGCACGCGCACCCGTTCCAGGTATGGGACGCCCGCCTCGTCCTCTTTCTCAATGTAAGGTTGCACGGCGTATTGGGTGACGGTCGGGCCGACCTTGACCCCGATCACTTCCACATCGAGGTCAAAATCGGCGAGCGTTTCCTGGATGATCTTGGCGTTCTCTTTGATCTCTTTCTCCGACGGGCGCTCGATGTCCCGACTGTCGAGCAGGTCCAACGGCGGCAGGCGGTCGCCGCGCCGGCGCGCCTTGCGCGTGTCGCTGTAGCTCTCCAGGTCGAAGTCCCGCCGTCGCCTCCTGCGCGCGCGGGCGGCGAGCGCCGAGTCACCGCGCGGCACGATGGACTCGCGCTCGCCGGGCGGGCCGGGCGATTTGAGCCGGACATGCGGCTCTTCGAGTTTGGGAGCGGGGGGCGGCTCGGCTTCGGTTTGCGGCGGGCGCATGGCCGGGTCGAGCATTTCGGCGGCGCGGTGTGCGCTTTGATAGAGCCAGCGCAGCGCAACGCGCAGGTCGCGGACGCGCACGCGCAGCGTGACCGCCAGCGCGACGGCGCATACCAGCGCCCAGACGAGCAAGGCGACCAGGGGGCCGAACGTCATGCTCACCGCTTCGGAGAGCGCCCAACCGATGTAGCCTCCTCCGAGACCCTCCTCGGCGAGCAGTCGTGACGAGCGCACGCCGGGGCTGAGCAGATGCGTCAGCGCCAGAAAAGCCGCAAAGGCCACCTCCAATGACAGGACGCGCTGCCAGGGCAGGCGCACCTTGACGCCGGTGGTGGACAACAACAGGAGAAGACCCGTCGCCGTCACCGCTGCTACCGCCAGCTCTGCGCCGGGCGAGCCGAAAGCCTGTCGCAGGGTGTCGCGCCAGCTTTCGGCGAGGGGAGTCTTCCACGTTGGGGCGAGTTCCAGCACGAGCAGCAACGAGACCACGCCGAGCACTACCAACAGCACCGCCGCCACCTCGCGGAGCCAGGGCGGCGCGCCGCGCCGGAGTTGCTTCAGCCACGCGCGGGGGTTCCACGTCAGCCTGCGCTTTTTCGGCGCAGCCTTCCTGGCCGCGCGGCGTGGCTTGGCGCGTTGGAGTGGGCGGCGTCTGGCGCTCGCCGCGCTGCGTTTCTTCGCCATGCCCGTGTAACCGGACCAAACTGACTCATTAGAACGTCTGATCGTTACTATACAGGGTTTGCACGCTGCCGACAAGTCAGTTCCGCGTTCAAACGGTTATCCACCGGTTGTGATATTCTTCGTTAACGCTTTCGAACGTTAATCACTCTTGACGACGCCTGAATATCGTCATATGATGTATGTAATAGGCGCCGCCGGCTGTAAGTCGGCATCAAAGGGCGCATGGCCCCCGATACCCGACCAGGTGAAGCGGGGGCCTTCATTTTGTGCGCCCAAGTCGGCATGTTGCAGCCCTTGTGCCAGCCCGAAAAAGCCCCCGCGAACGGTAAGCCCAGGCGGAGGTGAATACCTGTCCGCTCTTATCTCATTGTTATGGCTCACTGATGGAAAGGGGATTGTGCAAAGCGCGAGAGGTGCGGTAAGGTTGAACGGTGTAAGGGTTACCTCTGTCCAGTTTTCATGCAATCGCCCAGTCATGCTCAAAACGCTTGAAAGAAAACTGAAAACAGGATATAAGTCGATATGCTCGTGTCTTTGCAGGTTCGCGCATCGACCGCACCGCCCCGGTGCGCGTGATGCCGTTGTTCGCACCGGTTGATGACGGGAGGAGGTGATACAAAGCTGAGAACAGCCACACGCTCTGCGACAACCGCTTGTTTTGGCAGATTGGTTACCGATCATTTGAGGAGGAGGAGATTACGATGAAATCCAAAGCACTGGCGCGCGTTCTGGTGTTCGCGCTGTTGCTGGCGATGATCGTCGGCATCGTGCCCGTCACTGCCCAGGAGGCGGAACTTTCCGGCGAGCTGGACGTCTTCCCGCAGAACTACTATAACCCCGAATCCGACCCGGAGACCGCAGCGGTCATGGAGTCCATCGCGCAGGAATACATGGAGCTGCACCCGAACGTCACGATCAACCTCATGCCCAACCTCGCGCCTGGGACGAACTACGACACATGGCTTGCGGCGCGCGTCGCCGCTGGGGAACAGCCGGACATTGTCTGGGAGCAGTTCTACAGCCGCAACACCG
The DNA here is from genome assembly GCA_034435135.1 of Anaerolineae bacterium. Taxonomy (GTDB): domain Bacteria; phylum Chloroflexota; class Anaerolineae; order Aggregatilineales; family JAFGMM01; genus JAOSJO01. Next base: position 2,961 of record DAOTXU010000112.1, read on the forward strand.
ACCACGCGGACTGGTATGTACCGCTGAACGACTTCTTCGAGATGCCCAACCCCTACATCGAGGCGGGGACGCCCGGCAGCGAGCGCTGGATGGACTCCTTCCCGGACTTCGTGATGAACCAGACGCGCGCGCCCGACGGCAACTGGTATCAGGTCTCGTTGGACTGGGTGGAGACCGCCCTGTATTACAACCAGGACATGTTTGCGGAGGCCGGTGTTGAGCCGACGTGGGATAGCTGGGGCGCGTTCCTCGCCGACATGCAGACAATCCGCGACACGCTCGGCGTCGATCCGGTTGCAGCTTACATGGCCGGCACCGGTTGGTCCATCTGGGTGTGGGCGGATGACGTCTTCCTGACCGCGGCCTGGGCCGACATGGCGCAGGATCTCCAGATGGATAAGTACACCGAGATGCAACCCGGCATGACCCACCGCCAGCTCAACCCCGAAGAGATCGCCAAGGCCATCATCGACGGGAAGCTAAACGCCACCGACCCGCGCATGGACACTTACCTGCGCATCTCCAAGCAGTTCACCGAACTGCTGCCCATCGACTACACCGGGATCAACAGCTACGAGGACACCATGCGCCTGTTCCTCAGCGAGCAGGCCGCGTCCTTCTGGGGCGGCACCTGGAGCAACAAGGAGATCGACCAATCCGCGCCGTTTGAGTGGGGCGTGACGTACCTGCCGCCGTTCAGCGAAGCGGACTTCCCCGGCGCGCCCGGCACCACCTACCGCGTGGGCGGCCCCAGCTCGGCGGGCCAGTACGGCATCTCGGCGAAGGCCGCCGAAGAAGGCAAGCTGGACCTGGCGGTTGACTTCCTGATGTTCTGGGCCGCGCCGCAAAACTTCGGGCGGCTCGCGGCGATCTATCGCGCGTTCATCCCGATGGTGGCCGGCGCAGAGGGCGGCGACGTGGTCGAGAACTTCGGCGCGGTCGCGGCCCTGCCTGAGCGCGTCTTCACGGACCCCGGCGGGCGTCTGACGGTCGAGGCGGGCGACAAGTGGTCAACCGTGATGCAGTCGTACTTCCTGGGCGCGATTGATGAGGAGACAGCCAAGACCCAACTTCAAGAAATCTGGATGGAGGGCGCGCAGGCGCTCTGCGCAGACCAGGGTTACGACTGGTGCCCTGAGTAAGAACGCGGCGCTGGTCGCCACCTGAACGCCCATGAAGTGAGCCTGTTTGTGCCGGGACCAGCCGTCAACTGGTCCCGGCTATCATCTTGGAGATGCAGATGGCAGAAAAAGTCGTATCCCAGGCGCAAACGACCCTTCGGGCAAAACCCCGAACCCGTCGCGGGATACTGGGTACAGGTCTGGTGCCGGTCTACGTGCCTTTCCTGTTCCTGTTGCCGGCCCTGATCTTGCTGACCGTGTTCCGGTATGTCCCGGCAATCTCCGCTGTCTATCACTCGTTTACCATCTGGGAAATCCCGAAACCCGGCGTCTTTGTCGGGCTGCAGAACTATCAGGTGCTTATCAACGATCCGATCTTCCTCCAGTCCGTTCGCAACATCGTGATTTACACGTTGGGGCGCACTCTCGCCGGGCTTCTGATGGCGTTCATCGGGGCGGAACTGGTTTATAACCTCCAGAGCCAGCGGGCGCGCAACTTCTGGCGTCTCGTGTTCACCGTGCCGATGGTGATCCCCTTATCGGTCGAGCTGTCGATCTGGAAACAGATTTATGCCGGTCGCCAGGGGTTGCTGAACGAGTTCCTGCTGGCGTTCGGGCTGATTGATCGTCCTCAGCCCTGGCTGGGCCGGCCCGATACGGCGCTGGCGGCGCTGATCTTCATCGGCTTCCCGTTGATCGCCGGCTTCGGTTTTCTCGTGATCCTGGCGGCGTTGCAGAACCTCCCCTCCGAGGTCAACGACGCCGCGCTGATCGACGGCTGCTCACGCCTGCGCCGCGTCTTCGCTATCGACATCCCCGCCATCCGGGGGCCGTTAGTCTTGCTGCTGGTCTTGAGCATCAACGGCGGGCTGCAACAGTTCGCGCCGATGCTGGTCGTCACCCAGGGCGGCCCGGTGAATGCGACCATGTCGCCTGGCTATTACCTTTACAACCAGGCCTTCCAGTACAGCAAATACGGCTACTCGACCGCGATCGGGACGGCGCTGATGTTGATGACGTTGGTGCTGAGCATCATCATCGTGCGTGCACGTTATCGGAGGGCATACGATGTTGAAATCTAATCGACGATCTTATGTGGCCGAAGACGCCAGCGCCTGGCGGCGTGACTGGCCGCTCCAGGCAGCGCTGACCTTTCTGGCGTTTCTCACTTACGTGCCTTTCGCTTTCACCGTCATCAACTCGTTCAAGGATAACAAGCAGTTCTTCGCGCAGTTCTGGCTGCCCACTCTGCCGCTTCATTTGGAGACTTACGCCAAGGCCTGGCCGACGATGGGGCGCAGCATCGCCAACAGCTTCATATACTCCATCCCGACCCTGATCCTCGTGCTGGTCATCTCTGGACTGACCGGCTACGCCTTCGCGCGCTATCGCTTCCCTGGCCGTGAGCTGATCTTCTTTGCCATCCTGGCGCTCATCATGCTGCCCGGCATCCTGCTGGTCATCCCGATGTTCAGCGAGATTGTGGCGTTTGGGTGGGGCAAGACGTTCCTGACCACGGTGCTGGGCATTGTATTGCCGTGGACCTCGGTCGATATCGTCTTCGGCATGTTTCTCATGCGCACGTTCTTCGAATCGCTGCCGAAAGAGTACTTTGAAGCCGCGCGCCTGGATGGAGCCGGCGAGCTGACCTTGCTGTTTCAGATCGCCGCGCCGCTGGCGCTGCCCGCGCTCGGCACGCTCGCCATCCTCGACCTGCTCTTCAGCTGGAACGACATCATCTGGCCGATCATCGCCATCTTCGATACCGAGCGGCTGCCGGTGTCGGTCGGCGTGCTGACGTTCAGCACCCAGTACGGCACTGACTATGGCGCTACCTTCGCCAGCTATGTGATCGCGTCGATCCCGCTCATCGTCATCTTCAGCCTGACCTCGCGGCGCTTCATGCAGGGCTTGCAAGGCGGATTGAGCATCTAACCGCGCCGCCCCACACCCGGAGGAAAACCCCCAAATGTCGAACGCTTCACCTGTCCCTGAGTTTTCCCCCGCCGCGCGCTGGATTTGGGGCGCCGGCGACCTGGCGCCGCAGAACGTCTGGCGTCACTTCCGGCGCAGCTTCACCGCGCCTGAGGGGGTCAAGCGCGCGACGCTCCTCCTTACCGCCGACTCGCACTACGAATGCAGCGTGAACGGTCGCTACCTGGGCCGGGGGCCGGTGCGGGGCTTCCCGTTTGCGTACCGCTATGACGTGTACGACGTGACCGGCGACCTCCGCCCCGGCGCAGCCAACGTGATCGCCGTGCTGGTCAACTTCCTCAACGACCATACGATGGGTTACATCCGGGGGCGCGGCGGCCTGCTGTGCGAGCTTATTGTCGAAGATGCGGAAGGCAACGTCACCCGGCTCGCCTCGGATGCAGGCTGGCGGACGCAACCCTGCGCGATGTTCAACGCCAACGCGCCGCGCGTGTCGGTGCAGTTAGATTTCGAGGAACAGGTCGATGCGCGGCGGGAGCCACCCGGCTGGCAGGAGGTGGACTTCGATGACGCGGGCTGGTCGCACGCGACGGAAATTGGCCCTGTCGGTTGCGCGCCCTGGACCAGCCTGAGCGCGCGCCCCATTCCCTTCCTGACCGAAGACCCTATCCCGCCGGCGGCGATCAAAGCGGTGGAGTTAGCGCGTCTTGCGCCCGGCCTGATGTGGCACCTGGACCTGCGCACGCGCGCCGGCACGGTCCGCACCGGCCTGCGCACCGCGCCGCCCGGCGAGCGGGGCTGGATTGTGTTTACCGAGGTCTTCGCGCCGCGCAACTGCAATGTAAGGCTACATCTCTTCGCCAACTACGAATCGGTGGAAATGCGCGTTAACGACCAGCGCTGCGCCTCGTACCAGACCAACCCGGTGGAGGTTCAGCTCCGCAAGGGCGCGAACCTCGTCATGCTCCGCAACTGCGAGTGGCCTACGCTCCTGCTCGAAACGGACGAGGCGCTGACCCTCTCCGCCGACCGCTTCGTGCCGGGCGCGGCGTGGGTGTTCGTGGGACCGTTCGATGAGCGCGCTGACGCGGCGGAACAGCGCTGGTCGGTCGCGTCGCTCGACGACCTGCCCGCCACTGACCCGCGCGCCGGCATTCCCCCGGAGGCGAACCGGCTGGACATCGCCATGCTGACGGCAAGCCAACACTTCTTCGCGGTCGAAGGCGGCTTCTGCGCCCATGAGATCAGCCGCGCCCAGCCGCGTGAGGCGGCCCCGGGGCCGCGACCGGCGTTCGTGACCGCGCCGGACGCGCTGCTGCATGATAACGCGGACTGGACGGTAATCCATCCCCAGCCTGACGGCGACGTGCACCTGGTGATCGACTTCGGGCGCGAGCTGATCGGCTATCTGCGGCTGGAGGTGGACGCGCCCGCCGGGGCGATGATCGACGGCAACTTCTTCGAGGGCATCGACGACACCGGCATCTTCTGGATGCAGAACACGCGCAACAGTATGCGTTACGTGTGCCGCGAGGGCCGGCAGGTCTTCACGTCGCACCAGCGGCGCGGCTTCCGTTACGTCTCATTGACCTTCCGCAACCTGTCGCGCCCGCTCAAGGTCCGCCACGTGGATATGCTCATGGCGACCTATCCGGTCGAGGCGCGCGGGCGCTTCGCCTGCTCGGACGAGACGCTCAACCGCATCTGGGAAGTGGCCGCGCACACCGTCCGGTTGTGTATGCTCGACACCTACGTAGACTGCCCGGCGTATGAGCAGGTCTACTGGGTCGGCGACGCACGCAACAGCGCCCTGGTCAACGCCGTCGCCTTCGGCGCGTTCGATCTCACCGGGCACTGTGTGCGGCTGACCGGCCAGTCGCTCAGCGATGAATTGAAGGTAGTCAAGCCGCCGTTTCTCACGCGCCCGCACCTCACCACCTCGCATGTCGTGAGCGGCTGGTTCGACGAGATTCCGATGTGGACCTTCCTGTGGGTGTGGATGGGCTGGGAGCAGTACTGGCATACCGGCGACAAGGACGCGCTCGCAGACTTCTACGCCGACGTGCGCGAGTGTCTGCGCCGGTGCGAGGGGTTCCTGACCGAGCGCGACCTGCTCGACATCCCCGATGTGTGGAACCTGATTGACTGGGCCGCGAACGACCTGGAGCGCAGCGGTGAGGTGATCGGCAACACCGCGCTGATGGCGCGGTCGCTCGACGACGCGGCGCAGATGGCGCGTGAGCTGGGCCGGCCCCAGGACGAGATCGATGCCTATACGGCGTTGGCGGGGCGGCTGCGCAAGGCGATCAACCAGTACGGCTGGTCGGATCAATATCAGGGCTACGTGGACACCGTGCGCGACGCAACCGCTTTCAACCGCTGGCAGCCGAGTTTCAGCCCTGGCGCGGGGGTGGCGTTCCAGCCCGCCGACACGCTGGAAGCATTCGAGGCCAGGCTGCGCATCAGCGAGCAGACCAACACGCTGGCGCTGTTGTGCGATTGCGTCCCGCCGGAGCGCCGCGACGCGGTGAGGCGTTTCGTCCTGGCGGCGAAGGAAGGCCAGTTCGAGTCGAGCAGCCCCTGGTACGCCCCGGCGGGCAGCCCGAATCAGGTTGTCCCGGTGGGAAGCCCCTGGTTCCTGTTCTTCACGCTGGAGACGCTGTTTAAAGAGGGGGGCGCCGCCGACGCGCTGCACTTGATCCGGGAGCAGTGGAGCCGGATGTTGGAAAAAGGCGCGACCACGTTCTGGGAAACCTTCCCCGGCAAGATCGGGAGTCATGGCGGGGAACACTGGAGCCGCAGCCTGTGTCATGGCTGGTCGGCGGGGCCAGCGTATTTCCTCTCGCGCTATGTGCTCGGCGTTATCCCTACCGCGCCGGGTTACCGCCGCGTGAAGATCGCGCCGCGCGCCTTCGACCTGACCTGGGCTTCGGGCGCGGTCCCGACCCCGCTAGGGCCGATCAGCGTGTCGTGGCGTCTGGACGAAGCGGGCGCGATGCGCATTGACTACAATGCGCCTCCGGGCTGCGAGGTGGAGGCAGTCGAGCCGGTGATTGGCATCTAGCGACGGCGTCGCCTTCCCCATCAGTCAATCGCCTCCAAGACGCGCCCCACTTTGAGCGCCAGGTGCAACATCAGCCGCGTCTCCGCGTCTTCCAGGTCCATGCCGGTGATGTCGGCCAGACGGCCCAGGCGGTAGCTGAGCGTGTTGCGGTGCACGGATAGGGCGTCGGCGGTGCGCGCCAGGTTGCCGTTGTTGGCGAAGAACGACTCCAGGGTGCGGATCAACCCGCCGTCATGGCGTGCGTCGTACTCGACCACCGACCCCAGCGTCTCCTCGTAGAAGCGGCGCAGTTCTTGCCGGTCCTCTATCGAAAGCAGGAGGCGATACAGGTCCAGGTCGCCGAAGTACACGACGCACCCACCGTCGCATACCTGTGCGCCCATCTGCATCGCGCGCTCGGCCTGGCGGTAGCTGTGGCGCAGCGCGCTCAACCCCTGAGCCGGTCGGCCCAACCCGCACGCGACCGACTCGCCCAGCCGCGCCACGAGCGCCTGGCGCATGGCTTCGGTCACCTGCACAACGCGCTGCACGGTGGTCACCGGGTAAAGCGCCAACGCGCCGGCGGCTGCCAGGCCCACCACGCCCTTGATTTTGCGCGAGCCGAACTCCTGGCGCAACAAGTCGGCGGCGCGCGCGCAATGCTGCACGCTGCCGCAACTGAACAATGCGACCATGTAGGTCGTCTCCAGATTCACGCCGGCCATTTTGGCGCTGGCGGCCAAGCGCTTGTCGTCGTCGGGATTGCCGTTGACCCACTGGTGAATCCAGTCGCCGCGCGCGCGATTCTCCGCGTCGACGATAGCCTTCTGCTTGGCAAGCTCCATCGCGCACACCAACGCGCCGCGTTCGACCGTGACCCGGTCCAGGTCGTCGAACACGCCGCCATTGACCAGGGTGAGGTAGCCGGCGCGCTGCCCCTCAACGATCAGAGGCACCGTGTAGCCCAGCCGGCTCACCGTCCCGACGCCGCGCCCGTTCAACGCCTGTTCCACCTCGCGCACCGGCAAGGGCGGGACATCCGAATGCGCGGTGTGCGCCAGCGGCGCGCCCGTCACATCGTACACAATGGCGATCTTGCCGGTGGTGTCGGTGACGGCGTGCAGAATCGCCTCCATGCCCCGGTTCTCGGCGGCGAGCGCGGCGAGTTTCCCGGCGATCTCGTGGGCGCGCCGCTCGATCTGCGCCTCGCGTTCGATCAGCAGGCGGATGACCGACCGCTCGATGGCGACCAGGCTCACGTCGTGCGGCAGGGAGATCAGGGGCATGTTCAGGCTATGGGCGTAACCAATGCCGTCGGAGTCCATCGGGCCTTGCACGCCAATCGCGCCGACCTTCGCCTGCGCCAGCGACTCGACCACGCGCGCGAGCGTGAGGCGCTCATCCACCATGTGCATCGTCTCCATGCTGAGCAGCGCCAAATCGCCCGGGTCCAGGTTCAAGAACGCCGGCGGTTGGACCCGGGTCCGGCGCACCCAGGTGATGTGCGCCTCGGGGTCGCCCGTCACCAGGCGCGACCCCGGCGGCAACGCCATGCGCAGCAGGTTCTTGACGCTCACCGATGACATCTTGTCACCTCTACACTATTTAACCCTGATCGCGCGGCCTCGTTGCGCGCACCTCTCAGCCGTTTGGGACGGGGAGGCGTAAGTCCCCTGTCCAAGACTTTGATCCCCTTTAGAACCTATCCGAAAAATCGTCTCAAGCGACCTGGGCAAGGGACTTCAGCCCCTTGCCCAGCATTATTCGGATAGGCTCTTAACGCGCGTAGCGCTCGACGAGCGCCTGGTGCACCTGCCGCACCACAGCCGTTACCGCATCAGGGCATTTCTTACCAACCACGCCGCCGGCCTCTACATAAGATTGTCGCAAAAGCTGGCCCCAGTTGCCTTTGCCGGCGCGCGGGCCTTCGCTCAGGAACTCGGCGATGGTGTGGGCGCGCTCGCTCTCCAGTGCGCCGATAAATACGTTGTACACCCGATCAATTTCAGCCTCATTAACTATGGGGCTGAGTTCGCGTTTCACGAAAGCGCGCTTCCGGGTGTAGAACTCGCGCAGGCTCACCGCGCCAGCGGCGGTCTGGATAACGGCGTCGCTCGCTTCGCGGTCGGTACACGCTTCGTTTTCGATCAGTTCGGGCAGAGGGAGCGGGCCGAACAACATGCGCCAGTCCGGGCGTGCAAAGAGCGGCTCCAGGTCGGTCCCGTGCCGGCGGAAGTGAAGCTCGGCGGCCAGATTGCCGAATTGGTGGTCCAGCATCGCCGCTGCGAGCCGGTCGGCGTGCGGGTTCATCGGCGCGGCGGTTGACTCCAGGGTGCAGTGGCGCGCCGCGCCGGGCGTGTCGGGGCGCAGCCGCCCGGTTGGGTTGTGGGGCGCGGCGAAGAGGTAGCCCTCATGATAGGTGGCGAGCATCGCGCGCGCCATCGTGTTCGCCAATCCCTGGCTCACCAGCGCGTGAATGGTGTCCAGCCCGCCATGATCCAGGTGTGGGCTGACGGCGCGCTCGATCCACGAGCCGGTGATCCCGGCGCTGCGGATGTGCGTGCGCAGGCACAGCCGCTCGGCGTCGCAGAACCCGTCCATGAAGGGGCCGCCCTTCAGAAAAGCCGCCGCCGCGGTCATGCTGGCGCTGCGCAGGAGCATGACGTAAGCCAGCAGCCCCAGCGGCTCGGAGCGCCGCGCCAACTGCGCGTGCACGTGGAAACCCTGCGACCGGAACAGCGGCACCGGGTCCGGCGGGCAGCGGGTGATTTCATAAGCCTGGGCCAGTTCGACCAGGCGTCGCCGATAGACCGGCAGCGCGTCGCTCATGCCGGCCATGAGCGAGCCGACATTGCGCACGTAGGGGTCGTCGGTGATCTGGAAGTCGCTTTCGGTGGGGTAGACCGAGAGCGGCGCAAGCAGCAGGCCAGACTCCATCGCCGCCCGCGCCAAGCCTCTGAGGATGTGCTCGACATGCGCTTTGGCCTGGTCGAAGGTCAGCAGCGGCGGGGTCTGTCCTTCTACCTGGTAGGCAGACGCTTCTTTGTCCAGTTTGGAAAGCCCCAGGCGCGCCGCGTAATCGGCGTAGGTCTGGCGGAAGCGCGCCAGCTTCTCGGCGGGGGGATGCGCGCCGTCCAGATCGACCAGCCCCACCTCGATTTCGCCGCCCACCGGCAGCCGCTCCTGCGGGTGCGCGGCCAGCGCCGTCGGCGTCAGGGCGGGGTTGAGGTTGAAGAAGCTCAGGTCGCCCGTGGCGACACTTCCGCGTTTCTCCTTGCGGAACAGGCCGCCGCGTATCATGCCTGTCACGAGGGGCCAACCGTCGCACTCGCGCACCAACACCGCGCCCTGCCCGCCGAGCACATCGTCCCAGGTCCCGCCGCCGTACACGTGGAAGCCCGCCCGCGCCAGTTGCGCTGCGTCGAGCGCGTGGCCGGTCGTGCGCCCGTCTTTGGATGAAATCAATTCGCCAATCAGAGCCTGAAACTCGCGGTGCGCCTGATCGATGACCTCCCACGAGGCCGGCACGGTCGTGTCGTTCGCAGGCAGGGTCGCCAGCTGGGCCGAGCCGTTGCGAGCGGCCAGCGCGCCGGCCAGGGACATCTGATACTGTGCGGCGTGGGCAGCAACGTCCATAGTGTTCTCCTCGTACCGTATTCTATGAACTGATTCAAACTTACGCCAACCGGTGGCCGTGCTAAGGCCTTTCTCTACCTCACCCCCGTCTCGCCTGCGGCTCGACACCCGCTCTCCGCAAGGGGTGTGGGGGACGGGAGTGAGGTTGCCCGCCAACACGACAAGCACCACACGCACCGGGGTCGTTGGCTCAAAAGCTTGAATCACTTCTATTACAAAAAAGGAGCGTGGGCTTGTGCTGCTCCACGCTCCGCGCCGGGTCAATCGTTTGCCAGGCTATCCACCCCGTCGCCTCAATGGAGCAGCACACCAGCGCGCACGACGAGTAGTGTCGGTGTTCTTGTGACCGTTATCCATCTGATCGGAGGGAAACAGATGTTGCGCCATTGTCTTCACGCACGACCGCAGGGCGGCTGCCGCTCCAGCTTGCGAACTTAGTGTAATCCTACCACAAAGCGTCCCGGCGAGTCAACAGCCAGTTTTGGCGAAACGTTAAAATTTCCTCCTATTTGTTGACATCGCACAGCATGTGTTGTATAATGTCAATCAAATCGGTGTAACCCATCGCGGAGAACGACAACCATGCAGGTCACGGTGTTGCAAGACAATCTGGCGAAGGGGCTGAGCGTGGTGCGGCGCGCCGTCGCCACCCGAAGCACCTTGCAGGTCTTGACGCACATCCTGCTCAGCGCCGAGGCGGGAAGGCTCAAGCTGGCCGCCACCAACCTGGATATGGGCATCACCTGTTGGGTCGGGGCGAAGATCGAAGCGGAAGGCGCGATCACCGTGCCGGCGAACACCCTCGCCGACCTGGTGAGCACGCTCCCGCCCGACCAGATTCATATGGCGCTGGACGCGGGCACCAAGACCCTCCGCCTGGCGTGCGGGACCACGACCGCGAACATCAAAGGCATCAGCGCCGACGAGTTCCCGATCCTGCCGGTGGCAGAGGAAAACGGCGCGGCGAAGGTGCCGGCGGGTGTGCTGCGCGAGATGATTCAGCAGACCGCGCTCGCCGCCGCCACCGACACCAGCCGGCCCATCCTCACCGGGGTGCAGACGAAGTTCGAGGGTAACAAGCTTACCATGGCCGCCGCCGACGGCTTCCGCCTGGCGGTGCGCACCGCCGAGTTGCCCGCCGAGGTCCCCGCCGAGGCCAACCTTGTCATCCCCGCCCGCGCGCTGAACGAAGTGGCGCGCATCGGCGACGACGAGGAGCGCGAGGTCGCGCTGACCACCCTCGCCGGGCGCAACCAGGTGCTCTTCCACATGGACGAGATCGATGTGGTGTCGCAGTTGGTGGAGGGCAACTTCCCCAACTACCGCGAGATCATCCCGCGCAGCTACACCACGCGCGCCGTGCTGCCCACCGCCGAGTTCGTGCGCGCCTGTAAACGCGCCGAAATCTTCGCGCGCGAGAGCGCCAACACCGTGCGGCTGCACATCCAGCCGGGCGAGTCGGAGCTGGTGCCGGGCACGGTCACGGTGCGCGCCACCAGCCAGCAGACCGGCGACAATCAGGTAGTGGTCACCGCCTCGGTCGAAGGGCCTGAACTGGAAATCGCCTTCAACGTGCGTTACGTCATCGACGCGCTCAACGTCATCAACGCCGAGCAGGTCGCGTTGGAGACCAACACCCCGCAGCATCCGGGCGTGCTCAAGCCGGTGGGCCGCGACGATTACCTGTACGTGGTGATGCCGATGCATATCCGGTAACCTGAGTTTGTTGGGGGTCGGCTCCAGAACAATATGTTCTGGAGACGTGGAACCGCCTCACCAAAAAGGGTGAGGCGGTTTCTTTTCAAAGGTCAGATTCCAGGTGAGCCGTGAAGGCTTCGCCGAGCAGCGTTTCCAGATAGGGCGTCACGCCCCAGAAAGCCTTGAGGTCGGTGTATTCGCGCGCGAAGTCGGCCTCGCCGGGGGCGCCCTTTTTGACCGCGCGGATCATCAGGTTGCGGTCGGTGTGCTCCGACGACACGAACTCCACCGCGTCGGTCCGGTAGCCCATGATCCGCAGGGTCAGCGCGCGGAACGTGTCGGTGAGAATGTCACCCAGGCGCTTTTTAAGGATGCCCTCGCGCAGGATGGGCGCGAAGGGAGCTACCGCGCCAAGCTGCCGGTGCAGGTGATGGTGGCAGCACGGCGCGCACAGGATCAGCCGCGCGCCCCAGCGGATGCCCTGCGCGATGGCTTCGTCGGTGGCGGTGTCGCAGGCGTGCAGCGCCAGCACGATGTCAGGCGGCGTTTGAGGCTCATAAGCGATGATCGCCGACGGGTAGAAGCACACGGCCTCCCCCAACCCCATCGCCTCGACCTGGGCGCGGCTCTTGTCGATCAGCGTCTCCTCCACATCCACCCCCACAACCTTGCAGGGGATGCCGCGCACGTCGTTGAGGTAGTGGTAAGCGGCGAGCGTCAGGTAAGCGGAGCCGCATCCGCAGTCGAGGATGTGGACCGGCGTCCGCTCAACAGTGTCCAGCGCGCCGGTGTGGTCCATCAGCTTGAGAAATTCGTTCATCTGGGTGAACTTGTCGCGCATCCGGGGGCGGACCTGCCCCTGCGCGTTCATGATCCCGATGGCCTGCAAGAACGGGTCAGGTTTACCCTCAGGCAGAGGCAGGTCTTTATGGCGGTCGTGCGCCAGGTCGGGTTGCGCGACGGGCGCAACGCCGCGCTCGCGGTGGAGGAGAGCCTTTCCTTTCTTAGTGATCTGCACACGCAGGGTCTCGCCGGTCGTCTGCACCTGGATGCTGCTGAACGGGAGCGCGAGGGCCTCATCAAGCCGCGCCGCGGCCTCCTCGCCGAGGGCGTTCTTGGCGACGTGCTGCCTGGCGTCGTAGTACGAGAATTGCAGATGCCGCTTGTGGCGGACCAGCACCGGACGCACCGTGACCATCCGCCAGGGGTTCGCAGCGCC
>DAOTXU010000113.1:0-4903 GCA_034435135.1 Anaerolineae bacterium
CGCTGCCCAGGTAGATTTCAGGCTCCCCGTTGTTCAAGAAGTAGTAGATGCGGCTGTGTTCCAGGAAGCGCCCCACCACGCTCGTGACGCGGATGTTCTCGCTGACGCCCGGTAGACCCGGCCTCAGGCAGCAGATGCCCCGGATCAGCAGGTCGATCTGTACGCCGGCCATCGACGCCTCGTACAGCAGGCGGATCATCGGCGCATCCACCAGCGCGTTCATCTTAAAGATCAGGCGGGCCTCATGTCCGGCGCGGGCGTGCGCGGTTTCGCGGACAATCAAGGCAGCGATCTGCTGGCGCATATATTCGGGCGCGACCAGCAGCCGGCGATACTCCCGCTGCTGCCCGTAGCCGGTGAGGCGGTTAAAAAGCTCTGAAGCGTCGGCGCCGATCTTCCTGCGGCAGGTGAACATGCCCATGTCGGTGTAGATGCGGGCGGTGGCAGCGTTGTAGTTGCCGGTGCCCAGGTGGACGTAACGCATAATCCCGTCCGGCTCGCGCCGCACCACCAGCGTGACCTTGCTGTGCGTCTTGAGTCCGACCAGTCCGTAGACGACGTGGACGCCGGCTTTTTCAAGTGCGCGCGCCCAACCGATATTGTTCTCCTCGTCGAAGCGCGCTTTCAGCTCGACCAGCGCGGCAACCTGCTTGTCGTTCTCGCGCGCTTTCATCAGCGCCGCCACTACCGGCGAGTCGCTGCCGACCCGGTAAAGGGTGGTTTTGATCGCCAGCACGTGCGGATCGGTCGCCGCCGCCTCGAAAAATTCCACCACCGGCCTGAACGAGTCATAGGGATGGTGCAAGAGGATGTCCTGACGCCGGATAGCGCGGAAGATGTCTCCCCCCGGCATCGCCAGCGCCGCCGGGCGCTTGGGGAGGAACGGCGGGTCGCGCAGGTCGTGGCGATCCAGGCTCGCCAGCACAAAAAGGTCGCTCAGCCCCAGCGGGAAGGGCAGGCTGTAAACGTCCTCTTCGTTGAGTTCCAGATGCTCCATGAGCAGCCGGCGGCTGCGTTCGGACATGTTCTCCTCGACGCCCAGGCGCACCGCGTCGCCGAACTGGCGCTGCCGCACACCCTCCTCGATGGTTTCCAGCAAGTCAGAGGCCTCGTCCTCTTCAATCTCGACGTCGGTGTTGCGCGTCACCCGGAACGATGAGGCCTCGACGACTTCCATACCCGGAAAGAGCAGGTCCAGGTTGGCCGCGATGACCTCTTCCTGCCAGACGAAGTGATCGCCGGGCGAGACGGTATTCTCGTCACCGTAAGTGCGCAAGACCTCGTTGAGCCGGATCAAGCGGGGAAAAACCGTCGGCACCTTGATGCGCGCAAAACGCCGCCCGCCGCGATTGTCGCGGACGACCACCGCCAGGTTCAGGCTGAGGTTGGAGATATGCGGGAAGGGCCGGCCAGGGTCCACCGCCAGCGGGGTCAGCACCGGGAAGATTTCGTTCTCAAAGAATTGGCGCAGCGCGTTCTGCTGCGCCGCTGTAAGGTCTGCGTAACGGTGCACGTGCACGCCGCGCGCAGCCAACTGCGGCAGCAATTCCTCATGCAACAGACGCCGTTGCTCGCGCATCAGGGGGATGATGCCTTCGCGGAACGCGGTGATTTGCTCGGCGGCGGTCATCCCGTCGGGCGGGGTCTCGAACACGCCAGCGGCGACCTGCCGCTTGAGGCCGGAAATGCGGATCATGTAATGCTCGTCCAGGTTGTTGCTGAAGATCGCCAGGAACTTGATCCGCTCCAGCAAGGGGTGGGTGGGGTCTTGGGCTTCCTCAAGCACGCGGCGGTTGAACTCCAGCCAGCTCAGTTCGCGGTTGAAATACAGCGACGGATCGTTCAAGTCGATCGGTTGAGGTTGGGGCGCTTTGGCCGGAGTTGCCGCTTCGACCTCTTTTTCTTTGACCGCGGTTTTGGGCATCGGGTGCGTCTCCCGTCGTGTATGCCGATCATGCACAGGATGCAAGCGGCAGCATTTGTCAGATTATAGCATAGCTTCCACCTGGTATAATCAGGCCGTGCGCCGGAGTTTGGCCGTGCAGCAGCCCTCTGCCAACGATCAGGAGCGTAAAAATGAAACGCATCGCGGTGTTAACCAGCGGCGGCGACGCCCCCGGCATGAACGCAGCCATCCGCGCGGTGGTGCGGACCGGGGTCGATAAAGGCTGGGAGGTGTTCGGCGTGCGGCACGGCTACAGCGGCCTCATCGCCGACAACATGACGCCGATGGGCGCGCGCGACGTCAGCGGCATTATCCAGCAGGGCGGCACGATTCTGGGCAGCGCCCGCTGCGAAGAGTTCAAAACCGAGGACGGACGCCTGAAAGCGCTGCGCATCCTCAACCAGCGCGGGATTGAGGCGCTGGTCGTCATTGGCGGCAACGGCTCGCAGACGGGCGCGCACACGCTGTCGCAGATGGGTTACCCGGTGGTCGGCGTGGCCTCCACCATCGACAACGACCTCTTCGGCTCGGAGATCACGATTGGCGTGGACACCGCGCTCGATGTCGCATTGGAGAGCATCGACCGTCTGAAGGTGACGGCCTCCTCCCACCAGCGCGCCTTTCTGGTCGAAGTCATGGGCCGGGACTGCGGCTACCTGGCGCTGATGACCGGCATCGCCGGCGGGGCGGAGGCGGTGGTCATCCCGGAGGTGGAGACCGACCCGGATGTGGTGGCCGCCGAGCTGCGCGCCGCCTACGAGCGCGGCAAGTCACACGCGCTGATTGTGGTCGCCGAGGGCGCGAAGTACAACGCCGAGGCGATGGCCCGGCACTTTGCCGAGAACCGCGAACGCCTCGGCTTTGAGCTGCGCGTGACGACGTTGGGCCACGTGCAGCGTGGCGGCGCGCCCGGCGCGTTCGACCGCGTGCTGGCGACCCGGCTCGGCGCGGCGGCGACCGAACACCTCGCGCGCGGCGCGCACGGGGTGCTCATGGGCCTGAACAAGAGCGAAATCACGGCGACGCCGCTGGCTGAGGTGGTCGCCAACAAGAAGCCGCTTGATCTTTACCTGTGGGAGCTGGCGCGTGTGCTGGCGAAGTAGCCGGCGCACCCCACACGGACAAGGGGCTTAAGCCCCTTGTCCAGTCGGGCGTCGGGTAGTCGCTCGTGAAGGTCGCGCGTATAATGGGCCTGTTTTTCGATCTTGCGTGGGGGACACGGGGAAATAACACAACGGAGATGTCTAAGATGAACCGCAAACTCGGCTTGATCGTCTGCCTGGCCGTCGCGCTGGCGCTGCCGCTGCAAGGGCTGGCGACAGCGCAGGATGAGGCGTTCCCCCCGCGCATCGTGGAACACCTGCCGTTCGGCGGCGAGGAGTTGCCCCTCGACGGGACCATCGACGTGTTCTTCGACCAGCCGATGGACGCGGCCAGCGTGGAGCGGGCTTTCTCGACCGAGCCGCGCGTTGAAGGCAGCTTTCTCTGGCTGGACGAGACGGCGGTGCGCTTCGCGCCCGGCGCGCCCCTGGCGCGCGGTGTGCAGTATGAAGTGATCATCGCGGAGACGGCGGCGGCGCAGAACGGCCTGACCCTGGTGGAGCCGTATCGCTTCACCGTGCAGACCGTTGGCTTCCTGGCGGTGAGCCAGGTCCTGCCCGCCGACGGCGCGACCGGCGTCGAGGCCGACTCGGTGATTACGGTGGTGTTCAACCGCCCGGTGGTGCCGCTGGTCATCGCCGAAGAGATGGCCGACCTCCCCGACCCGCTGACCATCGACCCGCCCATCGAAGGCGAGGGGGAATGGCTGAACACGTCTATCTACCTTTTCCGCCCTGAGCGTGCGCTCGCCGGCGGCACGACCTACACCGTGACCGTGAACGCCGGCCTGGAGGATACTATCGGCGGCGTGCTGGAGACGCCGTTTACCTGGTCGTTTGCCACGCTGCCGCCGATGATTCTGGAGACCTACCCGGGCAGCGAAACCGCGAACTTCCCGCTTGACCACAGCATCACGGTGACGTTCAACCAGCCGATGGAGCCAGAGAGCGCCGAGGCGGCGTTCTCGCTCGTTGCGATAGAGATGGTGGAACGGGTGGCCGGCGCCTTCGCGTGGAACGAGAACCACACGGAGCTGACCTTCACCCCTGACGCCATGCTTGACCTGGGGTCAGGATACACGGCGCGGGTCGAGGCGAGCGCGCGCGCCGCCAGCGGCGAAGCGACGCTGCAACAGGGCTACCAGTGGAGCTTCATCACCGTGCCGGCCCCGGCCATCACCTCGACCGACCCCGCCGACGGCGCGATCAATGTTGGGCCGGGCGGGGGCCTGCGCATCTTCTTTGCCGCGCCGATGGATGAGGCGTCGCTTGAAGGCAAGGTGCATATCGACCCCGCGCCGGAACGGGTGAACTACTACTACAACGAGTACGAGGACAGCTTCTACGTGTCGTTTGACTCGCTGCCCGCCACCGACTACGCCGTCACCATCGACCCCGGCATGGCCGACGTATACGGCAACGCCATCGAAGCGGGCATGATCGTCCGCTACACAACGGGCGATTACGACCCATACGTCTACGTCAACATGCCTGACCGCGTGGGGTTGCTGAGCGCAAAGGCCGAGGACACGCAAGTCTTTACGATTTACCGCAACGTGTCCAGCCTGGACTTTGGTTTGTACGTCGTGCCGCAAATGGAGTTCATCCGCTTGATCGGGCGCGATAGCTGGGAGCTGTGGGACCAGTACCAGCCCAGCGAGGACCAACTGGTGCGTGCGTGGAGCGTCCCGGTCGCGCCGGAGCGGAACACCCGCAACTATCTCCTGACGAAGCTCGCCTCGGACGAGGGCGGCGCGCTGGAGCCGGGTCTTTACTTCCTGCGGCTGACCGCGCCGGAGACGCAGGCCCTCAAGTACGCAGACAACCGCAACCTGCTCATCGTGGCGACGGTCAACCT
>DAOTXU010000114.1:0-4369 GCA_034435135.1 Anaerolineae bacterium
TGGCAGGGCTGTTCGACGCGCGCTACGCGCCGCCGCTGGGGGTGTTGGGGCGCTTGCAGCCGGGCGCGCTGCCGGCGGGCGCCATCCCCCTCACCCTCGAAGGCCCTATCGAGGCCATCAACGAACCCGGCAGTTCCATCGTCGTATATGGGTATGTGATCCCTGTCCCCGCGTGGCAGTTGCCGACGTTCGAGATAGGACAATGGGTTTTCATCGAAGGCTTCTTCGACAGCGGGAACGTCGCCGCGCCGATCACGGCGCAGAGCATCGTGTTGGACTGGGGCTACCAGATCATGGTTGCACCTCCCACGCCGACTCCGCTGCCTACATGGACTCCGCTTCCGCCGCCGCCGGAGAGTCAGTCAGGTCCTCCGCCACCGCCGCCGCCTCAGTCAACCGCGACGCCAACGGGGACGCCGCCGCCGACGGCGACGCCGACCGAAATGCCGACGGCCACCCCGACCGACACGGAGGAGCCGCGGGAGCTTGAACACCTGAACCTGACTTCGATGTGCTCGCCAGACCCCGATAGCTATCGCGTGTGGCGGGTGCGCAACCCGAACCCGGTTCCGGTGGATTTCACCTGGGATGTCTACGGCACGGAACAAAGCGGCAGCGGGCGCGTCGAGGCTTACAGCGAGATGTTCTTTACGACGATCACAGTTCCCAACAGCTCGAACACGGTGCGAATCTTTGTGGACGGCGTGCAGCATGACGTGAGTGCGAGCAACCCTGACCGGTGTGAAGAAAGCTCTTAAAAGCGTCGGACACGCCGACCCATTGCGCGTGTCCTCTGCGACTTATTGAGCAATGAACGCTTTTCACGTTCGAAATGGGGAAATAGTTTCAGATCGGACCACACTCGTTCACAGTTGTTAGTCTCCTTCGGGCGAAGATTACCAGGCACCAACCGAGGGTGCCCCGAGGAGAAGTGGCAGGAGGGGAGGCATGAACCTGCGACACGTTTTTCGATGGGGAGCGTTAGGTTTAATTGCGCTTACAGTGATGTTGACGCCGGCGACCGCCCAGGAGAACCCACCTGCGGACTTTGAGGCGCTCTGCAGAGCGGTGCTGACGCGCGCGGTGGCGGTGACCGAGGCCGACTGCGAGCCGACCGCGCGCAACGAAGCCTGCTACGGCTACGCGCACGTGCGCGCCGACTACCAGCCCAACGCCGACCCCGCCCGGTTCCCCTTCGCCGTCAGCGGCGACATCGTGCCCCTCCACACCCTCGCCGCCATCACCACCGAGCCGCTCGACCTCCAGCAGGGCACCTGGGGCATGTCGGTGCTCAAGTTCCAGGCCAACCTCCCCGCCACCCGCCCCGGCGAGAACGTCACCTTCATCCTCTTCGGCGACACGCAGATCGAGAACGCCAGCGGCGACCTGAGCGCCTTCTACCTCACCACCGGCCTGGGCGAGTTGGTGTGCAACCAGATCCCGCAGGACGCCCTCCTCATCAAGGTGCCGCAGGGACTGGAAGTGGCCTTCACCGTCAACGGCGTGCAGGTCACCCTCGCCTCCACCGCGATCCTGAAGGCCGCGCCGGGCGACCACCTGGTCATGGGCGTGGTGGAGGGGCACGGCGTGCTGGGCGCCGCCGGGCAGACGCGCTTCATCCCGGCGGGCTTCCGCGCGCAGGTGCCGCTGAGCGCGGACGGGCGCGCGCCGACGGGCGCGCCCTCGGCGGCGGTGGCAGGGCTGTTCGACGCGCGCTACGCGCCGCCGCTGGGGGTGTTGGGGCGCTTGCAGCCGGGCGCGCTGCCGGCGGGCGCCATCCCCCTCACCCTCGAAGGCCCTATCGAGGCCATCAACGACGCCGATAGCTCCGTCGTTGTCTACGGATTCGCTCTGCCTGTTGACAGCAGCGTGTTGTCGGCTTTTGACGTGGGGGAGTGGGTCCTGGTCGAGGGTTATTATGACAGCGCCGACGTTGCTGCGCCTGTGACCGTGTTCTCCATCGCTTTGGACCCACGCTATATGATCCTGCTGGGTGCACAAGGGGCCGCGCCGCTTCCGACTCCAGCCGCGCGGACGCTTCTCGGCGCGGGCCTTGGCGGGGGCTCGTTTGGTTCGCTGCCGATCCGGTCGCCCCTCACGCCCACCGCAACGCCGCTGCCCGGCGTGACGGTGACGCCTGAGGGGACGCTGACGCCCAGCCCGACTCCAACCACTGGGATAACCGACGCGATTCCGCCGGTCACCACCGCATCTGGTAACCCGCCCGGGCCGAACGGGAAATTCGGGTGGTATATCACCCCGGTCACGTGGACGCTTACGGCGACAGACGAGGGCGGTTCAGGGGTCGCGTACATCGAATACAGCCTGAACGCGCAAGCAACATGGAATCTGTACGCCGGGCCGATCACATTGGGAGAAGGGCAGTGGCACTTATGGTTCCGTGCGGTTGACAACGCCAGCAATGTCGAGGAACCGCAGGTCGTCGGGTCGGCAGTCGACCTTACGCCCCCTCAGGCGTCGATGCCTGACGAGTTCCGAGGCGTCGCCGGCCAACCCGTCGATCTGTTCGTCGATGCCAGCGACAACCTCTCCGGCGTAGGGAGGGTGGTCTGGAGCACGGGCGAGTCTGGCGTGGGGCTGACGCAAATCTCGCACGTGTGGGCTGAGCCAGGCGAAGACGCGGTGAACGTCCAGGTTCAGGACGGGGCCGGTAACTGGAGTGGCGCGTCCACCACTGTGCATATTGAGGCAGGCGAGGCCAGCGAATGAGAGCGCAACCGCCCGCCTATCCGGGCGACCAGTATGCGGTGCCGATTTTGTGCGGTAAGGATTTGAAGAAAGGGTCCTCACGGAAAGCATGAGCGCCGTGCATACGATACGGGGCGTTATCCTGGCTGCGATTCTAACCGTAGTAAGCTGGGGGGTGGTCGGCGCGCAGACGACAGAGAACCTGCTGTTGCTGTACGACGAGGCGCGCTTTAGCATCGTCAATGTGAGCGAGGAGGAGGTCTCGTTGCTTGGGCTGGCGTTCGTGAGCGGAAACCCGCCGGACGCTGTTTCGCGCTTCGAGGCGTATAGCTGGACCAACGAGACCACCTCCCTAGGACCAGGCGAGTGTGTGCAACTTGTGTTTGGCCTGGAGCGCGGTCCGGCGCGCCCGTCGGCGTGCAATCGCCTGCTGTCCTGGCGAGCCACGCGCCAGATCGACTTCGCCTTCTGGCTGGTTGGCCTAGGTGAGGATGGGAGCTTCCGCGTGTTCCAGGGTTCACGTTTGCTGGCCGAGTGTGAGTCCGGCGTCGGTTCATGCCCGGTAGACGCGCTCCCAGACCCTCCGACCGTGCTGGTAGGGAATCTGATGCTCTACTACACGCCAGAGACGCTGGTGATCTTTAACGATGCGGCTAACACCGAGCCGCCGCTGAAGGGATTGGTGATCGTACCGTCGGGCGGTGAGCCGTTGGACTTGAGCGATGTCGAATGGGAGACGATCCTGCTAAGCTGGAACAGCGAAACGCTTGCATCGGGGCAATGCCTGATGATTTATCAGGGTGATACACCGTCAGGCGAACCGGCGATGCGCTGCGAGGTAGTGGCCCATGCTGGCCTGGAGACGGCGTTCTGGCGCAGTCGTTTTGAGGTTGTCGGTTCGGTGTTAGGGCGCACCGGCCTTTGCGCTGCCGCCCGCGCCGATGTGGCCAGCCTGTGCGTCGTGTCGCAATAGCGGCAAGATTCAGTTGATTTTGGCATCAATCCAGTGTATGATGACGCCTGAGCAGCGGGCGTAATTCAGCGGTAGAATGCCAGCCTTCCAAGCTGGACGCCACGGGTTCGAATCCCGTCGCCCGCTCAGTTGTTAAGGTGCAAGCTCCTCATTCGAGGAGTCTCACGGCGCTGATGCGCCCAGGGGACCTGCCCGGGGAAAGCTTACCTGCGGACCCGCGAGACTGGGCAGACCCCTACGACGCACCAACAACTTGGAAGAGCTACCCGCCGGAGCTTGGCAGGCAAAGGGCGGACGGCTCAGAACTATGTGGTGAGCGTCGGCGTGGCGCTCACCGCGTTTTTTATGCCACATCCGTGGCAGGAACTTCCCGGCTGACCTCAGGGTCCTCGTCGGTCCTGGACAGAATAAGCAGATCACCCAGTTCGACATTAAGAGCCTATCCGAATAACCCGGCAGCACGACAGGCAATGAGAGCGCAGGCAAAGTGAAGGAAAGCCAGATCGTGTTGCGGTTTCTTCTCCCAACGTACCAGCAGGCGGCGAAAGCGATTGAGCCAACTATGACTGCGCTCCACCACCCAGCGTCGCGCCCGCTTGCCTGCCTCCGCGGCCAGTTCGGCGGCTTCCTGGCCCCGCGAACGAATGTGCGCGGTGAAGCCAAACTCGTCCAAGATGGCTCGTACCT
>DAOTXU010000115.1:0-7536 GCA_034435135.1 Anaerolineae bacterium
ACGTTATCGCCGGCAGCCCGACCAGGATAAGCAGCATGACTCCCAGGGCAACCGCCTCACGCCGGTCTGACACGCGGCCTTTCATCCCGTCAACCCAGGTAGAGCCACAGGAACCCCAGGGTCGTCGCGGCCAGGAACCCGGCGACGGGCAGCGTCGCCAGGAACGCCCGGCGGTGCTCAGCCGTGTGCTGGCGCGCGATGCGGTAGGCGACGCGGACCGCGAAGAGCAGCCCCGCCGTCAACACGCCGACCTGCAAGAAGCGGATAAGCGCCGGCCAGAAGGGCGTCCAGGGCGTCCCTGCCGTGCCGAACAGGTCCCAGCCCCAACCGAACGGGTCGGACAGCGCCGCCAGCGCGTAACTGCCGTTGACGAGCACGAAGCCAAGAGTGAACGTGATCCATCCCGCCAGCCCCAACGGGACCAGCGCGTAGGCGTAATCCACGAACACCTGGCGCATGGATAGGGGCTGACGCGCCAGCCGGCGCGCCGCCGCCGCTGCCGGCCAGAACAGCGCGGGGAGCGCGGCCAGGTTGATCGCCAGAAAGCCGGCGACATAAAGCAGCCAGCCCGGCAACGACTCCAGGTTTGCCCAGCTTTTGACCCAGCCCCACGGCCCCAGCAACACCGCCGAGTAGAGGACCGCGCAACCGAGCATGATGAACGCCTTATACGCCTCGTCGAGGCGGCGCTCTTTAGCGACCAGCAGGTCGGCGCCGAACGGGCGCAGGTTGATGACGATGTTGTTCTTGGGGCAGGTCCTCAGGCACTCAAAACACGCGCCGCAGTAGGTGTTGCGCGTCAGGTTGCCGGGGAAGACCATCCAGGGGCAGCCGTAGCCGCGCGCGTTGCCGGTGACGCAATCCTTGCTCGCGTGTTCCCTACAGACCTGCGTATCGCGGACGCGCAGTTCCACCGGGGCCAGCATCGAATACAGGCCGATGAAGCCGCCCACCGGACAGAGGTAGCGGCAGAAGACGCGGTTCTCGTACACGATGCTCAGGATCACCCCGACGAGCAGGAGGCCCAGCAGCACGAGCGCGCTGACGCCGGGGCGCGTGAGGATGACGGCGCTGAAAAGGGTCACTCCTAAGAAGGCGAAGTTCTGCAACCACATGTTCTTCAGGCGGCGCGGCCAGCGCTGGCGCAGCGTGCGCAGGCGGCCTGGCGCGCGCCGGATGACGCCCCGCCGCTGAAGCCACTCGCCGGGCGCGGGGATGGAGCAGACCGTGCACCACAGCCGCCCGAAGAACGGCACCAGCACGACGATGAGCAGCGCCCACCACACGATCCACACGAAGATGATGCCGAAGTTGCGGTTGCCAGCGGGCGTGCCCAACAGCCCGGTCAGGATCGCCAGCGTAAACCCGAAGAGCGTCACCAGCATCAGCGCCGACTGGAACGCCCGCGACTTGAGGGCGGCCTTGAGGGGCGGCGCGTGTTCCAGCAGGTCGATACGTCGAGGCGTCATCGCCGTCATGGCACCCAGTTCGATAAAATGGTCAGTTCTTTCTCCGGCTCGACCGGGTCGTTGGTGCGCAGCCGCACACGGAAGTCATGCGCGCCGCCCATCCCTTCGTGCATGGTGAACCGGCAGGTGATGGTGGTCTCTTCGCCAGGGTGGAGTGTCGTCGAACCGACGACGGCTCTCGGCGGTCAGCACCCCTCCACGAGGCGCACCTGCGGCTCGCCCAGGATGGTAAGCGGCTGGTCGCCGACGTTGCGCACGCGGAAGACGGTCTCGACCGGCGTGTTGAAGCGCACGTCGCCGTAATCAAAGACCTCCTGCGCCACTTCGGCGCGCGGGCCGCCGGTGTATTCGGGTGTGAAACTGGCAGGAACGCCATTCGCCTGGCTGTTTTGCGCGAGCAGCACGGCGATGACGACCACCAACCCGACTGCCAGGCCGCCCAACGCCAGAAGATGAAGCGGCCTGACCGGCGCCGCCGGTGGTGAGCCTTTCTCACGTCGTTTTGAGCGTTTACTCATGCACAACCCTCCGCGGATGATCTACCTGCGCCGAAGCGCCAGAGATACGCCAACATGCCCACGACGGCGAGCGTAACCAGCGCGACCGCGCGCCAGAAAGGCGCGTTGGGGCCGACGACCAACTCACCGATCATGAACGGGTGCAGCGACCCGCAACTCACCGAGCAGCGATAGCGGAACTTGCCCGGCTGGTCGGCGACAAATTCGATCTGCTGCGCTACGCCGGGTACGACGCGCCGCTCAATGCCGTACTCATCCAGGTGAAAGCCGTGCACCACGTCCGAGGCGGTCAGGGTGATGACCACGCGGTCGCCCTGGTTGACCTCTACCCGGCCCGGCGTGAACTCGAACTGGGTTGCGTCAATGTTGATCTCTCGCGTGGTTGGAGACCCAATAGGCGGGAAGGGAATCACCAACACGATCAGCGCGAGCGCCGCAAAGGGCAGCGCGAGACGAATGCGCGGCTCCGATAGGGCTGCAAACAGGCGGGGCACGGCGGTCACTCCGTCGGAAATGGCGTATCGGTGGAAGGGCCGAAGGCGCTGTACGTGGCGTCGATGTACTGGCGGATCTCCGGCGCTTTCTTGCCCTCGTTCATCAGGCGCATCACATCTTTCGTGATGTCCACGCAGATGCCGCACCCGGCGGCGTGGCTGTCGAACGCAACCGCGCCGTCGTCGGCAATGGCGCTGATGTAGCAGCTCAGGTTGCTGGTGTGGCCCATCGCCCCACAGCCACAGTAACAGGGGTACTTGGCAAGCTCGTCGGGGTTGGCGACAGCAAACCGGTACGCCTCCTTGACGGTCGGGGGCGCGTCCTTGAGAAAATCCGGCAGGGCGGATTCGCCCGCCAGGGTGTACGCGCTCGGTTTCGTGCAGCCGGCCAGCAGCAGCAGGGCGAGGCCAAGCAGCAGCCAGCGGGGTCGCAGGGGCAGTCTACGACGTAAGGGCATGAAGCGCCTCCTGAACCATGTGCTGCGTTTACTGTATTCCACTTTTCACAAAGATACATGCGCCAAATGGCGGGGATCAGCGGGTTCATTACGTGGCCGCCCCAAAGCGGGAGCGCACGTTCAGCGCAGCCGGGGATCGGTGAGGTCGCGGAGGCCATCGCCAATGAAGTTGAACGCACCGACCAGGCTGGCAATGGCTACGCCCGGAAAGAGCCACATCCACCACTGGTCGAAGAAGTCGATGCCCACCGCCACCATGCGCCCCCATTCTGGCGAGGACGGCTCAGCCCCGAGGCCTAAGAAGCTCAACCCGGCGAACGCCAGGATGGCGTTGCCCACTTCGAGCGTGGTCAGCACGACCATCGGACCCAGGCAGTTCGGCACGATGGAGCGGAATAGAATGTAGTACCCCGGCGCGCCGATGCTTCGGGTCGCCTCCACATGCTCTTCCTGCTTCACGCTCAGGACCATCCCGCGCATCATCCGCGCGGAAGCCGGCCACCACACGATCACCAGCGCAAGCATCGCGTTGCGGAGGTCCGCGCCAAGCGCAGCGGTCACCGCCATCGCCAGGATGATGTTAGGAAAGGCCATAAACAGCTCGGTCAGGCGCATGAGGAACTCATCCCACGAACCGCCCAGGTAGCCGGCGACCGTGCCGACCAGCGACCCGACCGCGCTGCCGACCACAATGACGATCAATCCGGCAGGGATGGTGATCCGACCGCCATAAAGCACGCGGCTCAGGATGTCGCGCCCCAACTCGTCGGTGCCCAGCGGGTGGGCGCGGTTCGGCGTTTGCAGTCGGTCGGGGAGGCGCTGCGCCAGCGGGTCATAAGGAGTGAGCAACGGGGCTGTGGTAGCGACCAACGCCCAGCCGAGGACGACGATGAGTCCAAGCAGCGTCAGCGGGCGACGCTTCAGAGGTCGCCAGGTCTGTGCCGCCCGGTCACGCCACCCGGATGCGCGGGTCGAGGAAGTAGTAGAGCAGATCAACAACGAAATTGACCACCAGGTAAATGACGGCAATCAAGATACTCACGCCCATGATGGCCGGGAAATCCTGCGCAGTCGATGCGCGGAACATGTAGCGGCCTATGCCCGGCCACGCGAAGATCGACTCGGTGAGCACCGCGCCCCCCAGGAGGTTGCCGTAGGACAGGCCGACTACCGTCACCACGGGGATCAGCGCGTTCGATAGCCCGTGTCGCAGGATCACCGCGCGCTCGCGCAGCCCCTTCGCCCGCGCCGTGCGCATATAGTCCGCGTGGAGTACATCCAGCATGGCGGAGCGCGTGACGCGGGTCAGGATGCCGGCCACATAGCTGCCCAGCACCAGGCTCGGCAGGATCAGGTGCGCCACCGCGTTGCGGAACGTGTCCCACTGGCCGGCCAGCAGGCTGTCGATGGTGAAGAAGCCGGTCACCGCAGGGGGAGGGCGCAGCGCAAAATCCAGGCGTCCCGGCCCCGCCGCCCATCCCAGCCAGGCGTGAAAGACGGCGAGGCTGACCAGCGCCAGCACGAACACCGGGAAGCTGACCCCCACCAGGCTGAACCCCCGGATCACGTAGTCCGGCAGGCGCTCGCGTCGCGCCGCCGCCAGGACGCCAAGCGCAATCCCAACCGCCACCCCGACAAAGATCGACATGGTGGCTAGCTCGATGGTGGCAGGGAGATACTGGCGGATGTCCGCGGCGATCGCGTTGCGCGTCTTGATGGAGCGGCCCAGGTTGCCCTGAAGCAGGTTGTGCAGATAGGTGAGAAACTGCTCCGACAACGGCCTGTCCAGGCCCCATTCAGCGCGGAAGGCGGCCACGATCTCCGGGTTCGACATCGCGCTCTGGCTCAGGTTGGCGCTAACCGGGTCGGCGGGGACCAGGTTGGCAACGACGAAGGCCGTCAGCAGGATGCCGAACAGCAGCGGGATGCTGAACAGCAGCCGTCGCAGCGCGTAACGGTAGAGCGGCATCTCGGCTCCAGGCAGGTGGGCCGGGCGGCATGACTACTGCCACGCCGCCCAACGCCGGTCAACAAACCCGATGCCTATTCTACCCGCCGCAACAGCGCCACGTCGAGGAGCCATTGCGGGTGGTACACGTAGCCGGCGATGTCTTTGCGGTAAGCTGCCTGCGCCCCGGAGAACAGGAACGGCGCCCAGGGGCCTTGCTCGCGCAGGTAGTCCTGAATGGCGGCGAAAATCTCGATGCGTGTTTCTGGGTCCAGCTCGACCAGCGCGCGATCCCGCAACTCCAGGATGGCGCTGTCCGCGTTGGCATCGGTCCAGCGCGCGCGCAGGCCCAGGATTTGCCCAGGCAGGAACGCCAGGTAATTGCCGGGGTCGATATAGTCAGGATGCCAGAACCAGTAACCGAAGCCCTCGTTGCCCGCGCGATACTCCTCGAACTTGACCCCCACCTCGCCGGGGCTGAGGTTCACGCGGATGCCGACTTCCGCCAGGTCCGCCTGAAGCTTCTGCGCGTTGGTGTCCCAGTTTGCGCCGCCGAACGTCCACGACGGGTAGTGCAGTGTCGTTTCAAACCCATCGGGATACCCGGCCTCGGTCAGCAGTTCACGCGCGCGGGCCAGGTCGCGCTGGAAGGCGCGGTCGGGGCCGTAAGCCGCGAAGAAGCCCGGCGGGATCACCGAGGCCGGCACCGTCCCGCCCCACAGGTCAACGTACCCTTCGTAGTCGAGCGCGTACCGCACCGCCAGTTGGACGCGCGGGTTGGACAGCGGGCCGCCGATCTCCGGGTCCTGGTTCATCATCAAGTAGTGCAGGTTTGTCGAAGCGCCCTGCCAGACCTCAATATCGGGATTTTCGCGCAGGTCGGGCAGTTGGTCGGGGGTGAGGTCCAGCGCCAGACTGATGTCGCCCGACTCAAGGGCGACCTTCTGCGTGGCGGCTTCCGGGAGGTTGGCAATGACCACGCGGTCAAAGTAGGGGGCCTCGCCCCAGTAGTTGGGGTTGCGCACCAACACCGTCTCCACCTGCCGCGTCCAGCTCTCCAGGATGTAGGGACCGGTGCCGGCGGAGTGGCTGTTGAGCCACGCTTCGGCGGCGTCGGATGCGGCGGCGTCCTCGGCGTCCATGCCGCCGGCCGCGCGCACCTCGTCGGCGTTGGTGATCGAGAAGGTAGTGTTGACCAGGCGCGCGAGCAGCGTCGGGTCGGGCCGAATCAGCGTGATGACGACGGAGTAATCGCCGTCCGCTTCCGCGCTCTGGATCGTCTCGGCGAGGAAGGACGGGTTGCCCTTGATGCGTTGCAGCCGGTTCAGCGAGAAGGCCACATCCCCGGCAGTCAGCGGGTCGCCGTTGGAGAAGACGACATCGTCGCGCAGGGTGAAGGTGTAGACCGTGCCGTCGTCGGAGACCTCCCAACTCGTCGCCATATTGGGTTCAATCGTGGCGACCGAGTCGTCCGGGTAGGTTACCAGCGAGTCATACGTGGCCCGGTGCACGATAAACGCGGTCGTGGAGAAGGCGCGCGCAGGGTCGAGGGAATCCGTGAACTCGGCGTGGCCGATCACCAGCACCCGCTCCTCTTGGGCGGCAGCGCCGGTCATGGTTCCCGCGAGAAACGTGACGCCAAAGCTAAGCAGGACAACGAGCGCCAGTCGGCGCAGTTTCGATTGAAACGTAGCCATGTGAACCTCCTCAAAAAAGCTAGGCTTGATCGCAAAAACAAACCCCCTGACGCCATCGTCAGGGGGTGTTCATGCCGCTATGTAATTCACACGGAGCGATCAGCGCGTCTGCAACCCCCGACGACCACCGGAGCGTCCTCCCCGATACGACAGACCCATACAGATGCAGCGACGGTTGCTCAGGACATGAGATGAGGACATGCAAATTACCCCTATCACGCGGACGGGCTGATTCTAACCCGTTCCTGTCGAATTCGTCAAAATTGCTCCGGCGGGGTGCGCGCTCGCTCACGCACTGCCTCGTCACCTGCGGCGATACCGCCGGCCAGGCCAGGCAGGCGCCGAGCAGGATTTCGTCGTCGTTTTGCACACCCCGGCCCTCGCCCACGCGCCACGGCCCGCCCGCGCCGGGCGGTTAATGGCCGGGATGACGCCCGCCGCCGTGAGACCGCGCGCCCTCAGAGGCCATTTGAGAAGTCCGGCCATGGAAGTTGATACAGGTTCCGCCGACTAAAGTCGGCGGCTAATCGCCGGAAGCCACGGCGCGGTGGGGAATTCACCCCCGGCTTCAGCCGGGGGAACCCTTTTCAAACGGCCTCTCAGCGTGGAGGTACTTCTCCGGGTCCTTTTCAAACGTGACCTTGCAGCCCGGCGCGCAGAAGTAGTAGGTCTTGCCTTTGTACTCGGTCTTGGCCGGAGCCGTTTCGGGATCGACCATCATCCCACAGACCACGTCTCTCACCTGTGCCATGTTTGCCTCCATACCGTACTCTATGGCCTTTATACGATGCTAACGGCCTGCAACGGCCATTATGCGGGGGCGAGATAGGCCGTCTGGCCTGTCTGCTGAGCGTCAAATGCTTGGGTGGCGGTGCTACCACGCCGCCAACGATTGCCGGCGGAGCAACTGCGCGTTGATCGCCACGATCAGGGTGCTGGCGGACATGAACAC
>DAOTXU010000116.1:0-5808 GCA_034435135.1 Anaerolineae bacterium
TCGCTCCGGCGCAAACATCTTCTGCGACATCCGCAGCTACATCTCGACGGTTCGCAAACAGGGTGTCAATGTCCTCCAGGCCCTGCATGATGCCCTACTCATGCGGCCCTTCGTCCCTGCCTGAGTAGTTACGTCCTGCCTGTGTTATACTGACTGTGTAAGTCACAGATAAAAAGTCCGGACGAGCGTTTAAGTAAGGAGAGAAACCGTGCAAGGGCCATCAATGGGACCCGTCTCCGTGATGCCCAACGCCAGCGTGGTCACAGGGACGGTGCAAGGCATCGAGCACCCCGCGACCGCCCGGTGGCCGGTGCTCGAACTGACGATTCGGTGCGCCGACGATGTGGAGGGGTTGCCTAACTTCGTCGCTGGCGAGGTGGGCAAGACCATCCCCATTCATCTGAGGGGCCAGGTGCGCGCCGACCAGCTCGCGCCGCAGGCGCAGGTCCGCCTGCGCGTGGAGTTTCGGGGCGATGAGCGCGGCGGCGGCTACTACGCCCACGCCGACGACCTCGAATACGTGTCGGACAGCGACGACAGCTAGCAAAACAATATTTATTTAAGGAGGAGCAGAGGGATGAACGAACGGCTGCGTGTGATGCAGGTCAGGCCGGTTTACCGCGACCGGTGTTGTGTAGCGCCTTCGCCCGAAGTGGCGGCGGACATGGCGCGGCAGGCGGCGCGCCTGGCCGAAGAAATGGGCGCAGGGAGCTTCAGCGTGCGGGTGATGTCCGCGCGCCCGGAGGGGCGACACCTGCCGGCGGGCTTCAACGACGGGACGATCTACCCGCCGGAGTACATCGCCGAGGTGTCGGCGCGGATGCGGGTCGCGCCCGACTCGGCGCGGCTGGCGCGGCAAGTGTCGCCTGCCCCGCCGCGAGGCGAGACGCCGGTGGTGGTGCTGCTGGTGGAGTTCGACGACAACCGCTTCCAGGACGCGAACGCGCTGCGGAACAATTTGCAGGCGATGCTCTTCTCACAGGGCACGTATGCTACCGGCAGCCTGAACGACTACTACCGCGAGGTCTCGCAAAACAAGGTGTGGTTCAGCGGCACCATCGCCGGCCCGTACCGCGCGCCGCAGCCGTACTCGTTTTACACCGATGGGCGCAGCGGCCTGGGGAGCTACCCCCGCAACACGCAACGCCTGGTCGAGGACGCGCTGGCCCTCGCCGACCCGGACGTGGACTATGCGCAGTTCGACCCCAACGGCGACGGCTTCGTAGACGGCCTGATCCTGGTGCACGCCGGGCCAGGCGCGGAAGCCATCCCCGACGCCAGCCAGCGCCGGAACGCCATCTGGTCGCACAAGTGGGTCACCGGCAGCGTGCAGCGCCGCGACAACACCAGCATTTACGCCTACCTCACCGTGCCGGAGGAGAGCAACATGGGTGTGTGGGCGCACGAGTTGGGCCACCTGATCTTCGCCTGGCCCGACCTGTACGACATCGACAACAGCTCCGAGGGCATCGGCAACTATTGCCTGATGGCCGGCGGGAGCTGGAACGCGCAAGGGACGCGCCCGGCGCACCCGTCAGCGTGGTGCAAGACCAAGCAAAGCTGGGTGACAGTGGAGACGCCCACCCGCGACGGCGTGATCACGATCCCGCCGGTCGAGACCAGTCAGCAGGTCTACAAGCTGTGGACGCGCGGCCAGCCGGGCCGGGAGTACTTCTTGCTGGAAAACCGGCAACGCATCGGCTTCGACGATAACCTCCCCGACGCCGGGCTGGCGATCTTCCACGTGGACGAATCGCAGCCGGACAACTCGCAGGAAAATCACTACCTGGTCGGCCTGGAGCAGGCCGATGGCCGCCTGGACCTGGAAAACGCGCGCAATCGCGGCGACGCCACTGACCTGTATCCCGAAGGCGCGAAAGCCTTCGACGCCGCCAGCACGCCCAACAGCAACGCCTACAACGGCGCGCAGACGTTCGTCTCGGTGTCGAACATCGCGCAGAGCGGGAACGACATCACGGCGACGATCAGCGTCGGGCGGACCGATGGCGACGGCGAAACCAAGCCGGGGAGCTGCCTCGAAACGCTTAGGATGATCTTGCGCGCGCTCACCGGGCAGGACGGTGGCCGGTAAAGAACGCCTCGATGTGTTACTGGTCGAGCGCGGGCTGGTCGCCAGCCGCGAGTTGGGCCGTCGGCTGATCCTGGCCGGCGAGGTGCGCGTTAACGACCAGCTTGTCGATAAGCCCGGCGCACGGGTGGCGACCGACGCCGACATCCGTCTGGAGGCAACGCCGCGTTTCGCCAGCAGGGGCGGCGAGAAGCTCGCCGCGGCGTTGGAAGCGTTCGGCGTCCCCGTTGCGGGGCGCGTCTGCGCGGATGTGGGCGCGTCCACCGGCGGCTTCACCGATTGTCTGTTGCAGCGCGGCGCGCGCAAGGTCTACGCCATCGACGTGGGGTACGGCCAGTTGGCCTACGCGCTGCGCACCGACCCGCGCGTAATCGTCATGGAGCGCACCAACGCGCGCTATCTCGAAAGCCTGCCGGAGCCGGCCTCGCTCGTGACCATCGACGTGAGTTTCATTTCGCTGCGGCTGCTGCTGCCGGTGGTGTGGAACTGGCTGGCCGAACCGGCGGACGTGATCCCGCTCATCAAGCCGCAGTTCGAGGCGGGCCGACGCGACGTGGGCAAAGGCGGCGTGGTGCGCGACTCTAAAGTCCACCAGCGTGTGTTGGACGAAGTGCTGAGCGCGGCGCAGGCGCTGGGTTTCGCCGTGCGCGGCCTGATGCGCTCGCCGCTCACCGGGCCGGCGGGCAACGTAGAGTTTCTCGCCTGGTTGAGCCGGGGCGCAGCAGAGGAGGCGCAAAGCGTTGACGCGCTGATCCATCAATGCCTCGGAGCGTAACCATGCGCATCGCTTTGATCTCGGATATACACGGCAACCTCGTCGCCCTGGAAGCGGCGCTGGCCGCCATCGCTGAGGCGGGAGCGGATCAAATCGTCTGCCTGGGCGACGTGGCTGCGCTCGGTCCACAACCGCGCGAGGTGATTGATTCGCTGCGAGCGCGGGGCATCCCGGTGGTCATGGGCAACACCGACGCCTGGCTGCTGGATCCCCAACCGCACCCGTACCGGGATGAGGACACGCAGCGCGTCTACGAGGTCGAGAGCTGGTGTGCGCAACAGCTTTCGGCCACCGACCTGGAGTTCATACGCACGTTTCGCCCAATAGTTGAGATACCGCTCGATACCGGTGCGAGTCTGCTCTGCTTTCACGGCTCGCCGCGATCCAACACGGAGATCATTTTGTCCACCACGCCCCCCGACGAGCTTGACGGGATGCTCACTGGCTATAACGCTGCACTGATGGCCGGCGGGCACACCCACACGCAGATGTTCCGTCGCCACGCGCAAACAGCCCTGGTCAACCCCGGCAGCGTCGGCCTCCCTTTCGTGCGCGACGCGCAGGGCAACGTCGCTTACAATCCCCCCGGGCGGAGTACGCGCTCGTCGAATGGGAGGGCGGCGGCCTGAGCGTTGCGTTGCGGCGTGCGCCGCTTGACGTGGATGTGGTTGTCCGGGCGGCGTTCGAGAGCGGGATGCCGCACGCGGAATGGTGGACGAAAGACTGGTCGAGAGGATAATAGTGACACAGACGCTAGGAGTCTGACCGATGCCTTACAACATCCTGATTGTAGACGATGAACCATTGGCGGCGCAGGCGTTGGCGCGCATGGTTGAGGTGTTGGGCCATACGCCCCATATCGCTAACGAGAGCGGTGCGGCGATCCGGCGCTTGCGGCAGAATCGACCTGACATCGTACTCGCCGACATGGACATGCCGGGCATTAGCGGGGCGGACCTGTGCGACTACATCAAGCACGACCCACATCTAAAAGACACGCCGGTGGTTTTTGTCTCAGCGAACGACCAGGACGATGCGATGTGGGCCGGCATGAAGGCCGGCGCGGCGGATTATCTCGTCAAGCCGGTGGACCTCGACACATTGGAGCGGACACTCGAACGGCTGTTGGCAGACAGGTCGCACAGTTAGGCTAACGGAAAGCACCTTACGGTTCTATGGACGTATCGCACATCCGAAATTTCTGCATCATCGCCCACATCGACCACGGCAAGAGCACCCTGGCCGACCGGCTGCTTCAGCTCACCGGCACGGTCTCCGAGCGCGAGATGACCGAGCAGGTGCTCGACGCGATGGACCTGGAGCGCGAGCGCGGCGTGACCATCAAGGCGAGCGCGGTGCGCATGAACTACACCGCCGCCGACGGCCAGGTTTACGAGCTTAACCTGATCGACACGCCGGGCCACGTGGACTTCTCCTACGAAGTCAGCCGGGCGTTGCAGGCGTGCGAGGGCGCGGTGCTGGTCGTGGACTGCACGCAGGGCATCGAGGCGCAGACGCTCGCCAACCTGTACCTGGCGCTGGAGCAGGACTTAGAGATCATCCCAGTGCTGAACAAGATCGACCTGCCGGCGGCGCGCCCGGACGAGGTAGCCGGGGAAGTGGCAGAATTGCTGGGTGTGGACGTGGGCACGATTCTGCGCGTCTCGGCCAAGACCGGGGAAGGCGTGGAGACGGTGCTTGAGGCGGTCGTCGCGCGTGTGCCGCCGCCCTCCGGCGATCCCGAAGCGCCCTTGCGCGCGCTGATCTTCGACTCGCATTACGACTCGTACAAGGGCGTGGTCGCCTATGTGCGCGCCGTAGACGGCCAGATGGACGCGAGGACCCCGCTGCAACTCATGGCGACCGGCGCGCGCGTCGAGCCGGTGGAGATCGGCGTCTTTGCGCCGGGCATGAAGCCGACCGGGGCGCTCTCAGCGGGCGAGGTGGGCTATGTGGCGACAGGCCTGAAGACCGTGCGCGAATGCCGCGTGGGCGACACGCTCACCCTGGCGCAGGGCGGCGCGCCCGATCCCTTGCCAGGCTACCGCCAGGTCAAGCCGATGGTGTTCGCCAGCTTCTACCCGGTTGAGGGCGAGGACTACGACGACCTGCGCGACGCGCTCGAAAAGCTGCAACTCAACGACGCCTCGCTCGTCTACCAGCCGGAGACCTCGCAGGCGCTCAACTTCGGGTTCCGTTGTGGGTTCCTGGGCCTGTTCCACATGGAGATTGTGCAGGAGCGGCTGGAACGCGAGTACGACCTGGACATTATCGCCACCGCGCCGAGCGTGCAGTACGAGGTGCTGCTCCGCACCGGCGAGACGATCACCATCGACCGGCCCTCCGACCTGCCGGAGGAAGACCGCATCGAGGCGGTCCGCGAGCCGTGGATGCGCCTGCAAATCTTCCTCCCCAACATGTATATCGGCCCGGTGATGGAGCTGGTCAAGCAAAAGCACGGCGAGTACGTGGACACGCAGTATCTCGACCATGCGCGCCTGATGCTCGACTGCCGGATGCCGCTCGCGGAGATGATCGTCGATTTTTACGACCGACTCAAGTCGATCACGCGCGGGTACGCCTCGCTCGACTACCAGTTCGACGGCTACCAGCCGGGCAAGATGGTCAAGCTCGATGTGCTGGTCAACAAACAGCCGGTGGACGCGCTGGCGATGATCGTGCACGAGGACGACGCCTATCACAAGGGGCAGCGGTTGGTGAGCAAGCTCAAGCGGCTGATCCCGCGCCAGTTGTTCGAGGTGCCGATCCAGGCGGCGGTGGGCAGGCGCGTCATCAGCCGGGCGAACGTCAAGGCGCTGCGCAAGGACGTGCTGGCGAAGTGCTACGGCGGCGACATCACGCGCAAGAAGAAGCTGCTTGAAAAGCAAAAGAAAGGCAAGAAGCGCCTGAAGATGATCGGCAGCGTCGAGGTGCCGCAGGAGGC
>DAOTXU010000117.1:0-4651 GCA_034435135.1 Anaerolineae bacterium
GGCCGGCGGTCGCGCGCTCACCATCAGCGTGCGCGTCAGGATCGACCTTGACGCCGGGACGGAAGCGGCGATCGCGCGCGTGCGCGAGTATATGAACGCGGGGGTGGAGTACCCAGTCGTGCACCTGGACCACGCAAGCGCCGAGGACCTGGCTGCGAAGGTCGCACGGTTCGGGCGCGAGGTGATGCCTGCGTTTGCTGGGAGCTAGAGGCGCGGAGCGCTGACAGCCTCAACTACGTCGTGGTCCGGTGTCCTGGTTGTGGGGCAGGCCGGCAGCATCACGGTGAAGGTGCTGCCCTCGCCCTCCCGGCTCTCGACCCAGACGCGCCCGCTGTGCCGCTCGACGATGGTCTTCACCAGCGAGAGACCCAGCCCGGTGCCGGTCGTGGTCTGGGCGACGTTCCTGGCGCGGTAGAACTTCTCGAAGATGCGATGCTGTTCCTGCGCCGGGATGCCGATGCCGTTGTCGGAGACCTGAGCGATCACCAGGTCGCCCTGGGCATGGGCGCGCAGGCCGATCTGGCCGCCTTCCGGTGTGTACTTGATGGCGTTGTCCAGCAGGTTGACGAACAATTGCTTCAGGCGCAACGGGTTGCCAAGCACTTCAGGCAGATGACCGGGCAAATCCATCGTGAGATGGTGCCTGCGCGCTTCCAGATCGCTGCGCTTCGCTTCAAACGCATAGCGCATGATGACGTGAATCGGCGTCGGCTCAAGGCCGGCTTCAAAGCCAGCCTCAATGCGGCCCAGTTCAAGCAGGTCGGAGATCAACGCAGTGATTGACTGTACACTGTATACGATACGGTCCACGAACTGGCGTTGTGTGTCGTTTAGCTCGCCGGCGCGCCCCAACAGTTCCACATAGCCGAGGATGGCGGTGAGCGGGGAGCGCAGATCGTGTGACACCGTGGAAACGAACTCGCTCTTGACGCGATCCAGCTCCTTAAGATGCGAGATGTCCTGCATCACTGCCACGCGCCCTACGCCGTCGATGATCGTCACCTGTGCGTGCAGGGTGTCGCCGTTCTCCAGCGCGACCTCGCCGGTGAGAGAGTGCCCCACCCCCCCCTCGCGCGAGAACATCTCCAACACCGAGTCATGGCTGATGACCTCGTGCAGCGGCCTGCCGACGACGTTGTTCCCGTTGACGCCAAAGGCGGCGCGGGCGGTAGGGTTTAAGAGGATCACCTTGCCTTCAGGGTCGGTTATGATCACCACGTCTTCGGTCTTGCGCAGAATGGTCTCCAGCGTGTCGCGCTCGTGCTGAGACTGCGCGTAAAGGCTGGCGTTGCGGATGGCGATCACCGCGTAATCGGCCAGCGCCGTCAGCAGGCGCACGTGATGCTGGTCGAAGGCGCGGTTTTCGATCCGGTTGTCTACGCCCAGCACGCCGATGGCCCGGTCGTCCATGATGAGCGGCGCGTAGATCAGATCTTTGACCATGTAGGCCGTGACAATCTTGTGCGCGCTGGCGGCGCTGAGCGTCATCGGCATCCGGCTGCGGATGACTTCCCCGGCCAGGCTATCGGAGACCTTGATGCGGAAATTGCGCGCCATGTCCTCGTCGAAGTTCTTGGCCGCGCGCATGTATAGCTCGCCCGATTCGGCGTCGATCAGGAGCAGCGAGCCTTCTTCCGCCTGGGTGAGCGTCACCGCCGCCTCGACGACGTGGTTGAGCACCTGTTCCAGGTTCAACTGCGCCGTGAGCGAACGGGCAATCTTGTGGAAAGCGCTGATCTCACGCGGGCCTAGCTCAGACGCGCGCGCCGCCTGGAGCGCTTGCAGCTCGCTCCCCGCGTCGCCCGGCTCAGATGGGGCCGGAAACTGCGCCTGCCACACGCGGTTGACGGCTTCCAATATCTCCTCAGCGGTGAAAGGCTTCGTCAGGTAATCGCTTGCGCCGGCGCGCATCGCGCGCACGGCCAGAGCCTCGGAACCCTGCGCGGTAACCAGGATAGTCGGAATGCGAACGCCGTCCTGCCTGAGCGCCGCCAGCACTTCCAGGCCGGTGCAAAAGGGCATCTCGTAGTCGAGGATGATGAGATCAGGTCGCCACTCGCGCGCCAGCTTCAGACCTTGGGGGCCATCGCCCGCAGTCACCACTTTGTAGCCTGCTGGCCCCAGGATGTAATCCGTCAGTAACTTGCATATATCGGCGGAGTCATCTACGACGAGAATGCGCTTTTCACCCACAAGCGGGGACCCCTTGATCGGAACGTTCATTGTGAGACTTGTGCCAACAAGCCATAGACAATTTTAACACAACTCAGAAGCCGTGCGTAACAACACTGCGGTACTATTCCGATAACCTCAACCAAACGACAATGTATAACCTGGGCATCGGCGCAGGGTTCTTGATGGTAGATGCAAGGGAGATGCCAGGAGGCGCGAGGGCCTGCCTTACAGCAGATCGACCGGGTCTACATCGACGGTCCAATCGGGCGAAAGCGGCAGGTTGTGCAGCGCGCGCGTCGGGTCGGGGCTGCGGAGGAGCACCTGCCAGCGGTAGTGACCCTCCAGGCGCGTAAAGAAGCACGGCGTTGGCCCGATTACGGTCGTTGCGCCCAGGTTCCGCTCGCGGATACGCTCGCGGATCATCGCAGCGGCGCGTGCCGCCTCCTCTTCCGCCGTGCGCGCCTTCGGATGGCGGATCAGCACGCGCGCCAGGCGGGTGAACGGCGGGTAGCCCAGCTCGCGCCGGTACGTGATCTCCTGCGCGTAGAAGGCGTGGTAATCGTGCTCGGCGGCGGCGGCGACCGCGTAGTGATCGGGGTTGTAGGTTTGCAGCACCACGCGCCCGCCGAGCAGTCCGCGCCCCGCCCGCCCCGCCACCTGCGTGAGCACCTGAAATGTCCGCTCGGCGGCGCGGTAGTCCGGCAGGCCCAGGCCCACATCCGCCGAAAGGATGCCCACCAGCGTCACCAGCGGCAGGTCCAGCCCCTTGGCGATCATCTGCGTGCCTATCAGTACATCGGCGTGCCCGTTGATGAAGTGCTCCAGGATCAGTTCGTGCGCGCCCCGGACTGCGGTGGTCGTGTCGCGGTCCCAGCGCAGCACCCGCGCGCGCGGAAACTCGGTCATCACCGCCTGCTCGACCAACTCCGTGCCCACGCCGAAGTAGCGGATGCGCCGGCTCCCGCAGGCGGGGCAGGTGCGCGGCTGGTCTTCCTGGTGCCCGCAGTGGTGGCAGAGCAGCGCTCGGTCCGGCCCGTGATAGGTGAGCGGCGTCTCGCAGCGGGGGCAGCGGTGCACGTAGCCGCAGTCGCGGCAGAGCACGAACGTCGCCGTGCCGCGCCGATTCAGGAACAGGATCGCCTGCTCGCCGGCGTCAAGCACTTCACTCAGGGCGCGGTGTAGCGCCCGGCTGAACACGCTCCGGTTGCCGGCGCGCAACTCCTGGCGCATATCCACCACCTGCACCGGCGGCATCTCGATGAAGAGCGCTTCCGCTGCGGACTCGGATGGCTCCGGGCGGTAGGCCGGCTGCGCCACGCCGAAGCGCCTGGCCTGTGCGCGCACGCGCAGCCGGTGCCCCAGCACGCGCTGCGGCAACTCCAGCAGTTGATACTCGCCGCGCTGCGCCTTGTTGTAGCTCACCAGGTCGGGCGTGGCGCTGCCGAGGATCACGGTCGCGCGGCTGAGCCGACCAAGCTGCACCGCCGCCTCGCGCGCGTGGTAGAAGGGCGGGATCGGCGGCGGGTCGGGGGATTGCTTGTAGCTGGCGTCATGCTCCTCGTCCAGCACGATCAGGCCCAGGTTCGGCAGCGGCGTGAACAGCGCCGAGCGCGTGCCGATGATGGCGTCCAGTTCGCCGGCCCGCGCGCGTCGCCAGGTGTCGTAGCGCTCGCCGGCGCTCAGCCCGCTATGGATAATCCCCAGCCGCCGCCCGAACCGCGCCGCAAACCGGCGCACCGTCTGCGGCGTCAACGAAATCTCCGGCACGAGGATGATCCCCTGCCGACCCTGGCGGATGACCAGGTCGAGCGCGCGCATGTAAAGCTCGGTCTTGCCGGAGCCGGTCACGCCGTGAATGAGGAACGGTTGCGGCGGCTCGGCGTCCGGCTGCATGGTCGCCTCGATCCCAGCGCGCAGGATCATCCACGCCGCTTGCTGCGCGGTCGTGAGCGGCGGCGGGCTGGAGGGGGCGAAGTCGCGGTCGGCAAGCGGGTCGCGGTACACTTCCTCCTCGCCCAGCACGATCAGCCCGTCCTCGGCGAGCCGCTTCAGGTCGTCCAGCGACGCGCCGGTCTCCGCGTAGACCCACGTCACATCCACCGCGTCGCCCGTCCGCTCCGCTTCGCGCGCCAGCATCTTGAGCACAGCCAGCTCGCGCGCGCCGCCG
Source organism: Anaerolineae bacterium (assembly GCA_034435135.1). Lineage (GTDB taxonomy): Bacteria > Chloroflexota > Anaerolineae > Aggregatilineales > JAFGMM01 > JAOSJO01. Next base: position 4,343 of record DAOTXU010000117.1, read on the forward strand.
CGCAGTTCGATGATGGTCGGGATCACCTGTTCGCCAGGCAGCGCCAGGCCGACGGCGGCATCTTCTTCCCATCGGTGGATGATGCCGGCCTCCTCCAGCGCGCGCAGCGCAGCGGCGTCGGCGTCGATCTCGCGCCGGGGCAGGGGCGTGCCGGCGGCGCGCAACTGATTGATTACGCGCGCCTGTCGTTCTGTAAGGTCACGTTCGAATTCAGGGACAGGGGGCTTAAGCCCCCGGTCCCTTATTTCTACCGTGACCTGACAGAACGACCGGCGCGCGTCATCAATCTGTTGCGCGCCGCCGGCACGA
>DAOTXU010000118.1:0-2165 GCA_034435135.1 Anaerolineae bacterium
CTGACCCGGGGGCCAAGAGAGGCAGTTGCCACTCGCTACGGTATAGGCGCCGGGTGGAGCGGATGCGGCGCGCGGATGGCCCGCGCGATCGGCCGGCACGCGATTGCTCAGGTTACCCGCCGGCACAGGCGGCGGCGCTGGGGCATCGCTCCAGCTATAGTCCGGGATGGCATAGGTCGCTACGTTGTAGACGTTGCCGCCGGCAACAGGGCGGAAGTCTCCTCCCGCCGGGTTCACCAACTGCGGCTCGACGGTGTTGATGGTGTTGTCGGCCCGCAGTTGGGCGGCGTTGCAGGTGGGGTTCGCGTCCTGGCAACCCTGCGCGGGGTCCTCGATGCCCAATGGCATGCTGGCGTCGCCGTTCCAGATCAGGTTGCCGCGGATCTGCAGGTTGATGTCGGTGCGGGATGGTGAGGGGATGTGGCTGTCCGGCGAGGGGGTGCGCGGCCCGTAGATGGCAAAGTGCTGCCAGCCGCTCTGGTAGCCGGGCGGGTTGTAGAGGATGTTGTTGTAGATGAACACGTTGCGGCTGGGGATCGGCTCCCCCTCGGCGCCAACGGCCGCCGTGCCCCAGCCGCCGGCGGACAGATTGGCCGCGCAGATGGCCGCCTCGCCGTCGCACGAGCGCGAGCCATGGACCACCTCGATCAGGTGGCTGTTGGCCCCGACGCGATAGAGGGTGTTGTAGGCCAGCAGGATGTTGTAGCCGCCGTTGACGCCCATCCCGGCTCCCTGGGTGTCGTGGACGATGTTGTTGACGAACTTGATGTCATAAACCTCATAGTGCAGCCAGGGTGAGACCAGGTATTCCAGCCCGCTGCCCTGGCCGGCGGTAAAGCCGCCCGTGCCGCAGTTGTAAATCTCGTTGCCCTCGACGCGGAAGTAGGCCGAGCCGCCCTTGAGATAGAGGCACCAGTCGTCGCCGCCGTGCAGGCGATTGCCGACGATGTGGCCGTGCTGCACGGCGACGAAATCCACCGCGTTTTCGTAGGCGTTGGCGATGTCGCTGTCCTCGATATAGACGTAGCGGCTCTGGTTGATCTTGATCGTCTCGTGCGCGTTGTGAGCGCTGCCGCCGTCCATCGTCGTGCCGCGGATCAACAGGTGGTCGCACTGCTCGCAATGAAAGAGATCGCCGTCGGTGGTCAGCGTCAGGTTGATCAGGTACAGGTAGCGCGTGTCGTAGACGTTGACAAAGCCGTGCAGGTGGGCCGAGCCAGGCGCACCGGCGGATTGGATCAGGATCGGGCAATCGGCCGTGCCGTAGCGCGACTCCCAGTAGGTGGGCAAGTCGGTGTCCGGGTAGTCGCCGGCCACCAGCAGGAGGCGATAGCCGGTGGTGGTGAGCGGTGTGCCCTGGGGGATGCGGCTCCACGCCTCGTTAATGGTGCGCAGCGCCGCGCTGCGGCTGCTGCCGGTGTTGGCATCATTGCCGTTGAGCGGATCCACCCATACGTCGGTCAGGACGGGGTTGCCGATGTCGTACCGCTCCGGACGGCTCGCCTCTACCGCCGGCGGTGTGACCGTTGCGGGCAGCGCCGTGGGGGATGGCGACGGCAGGGCCGGCGGCGTGGTCGGGCCGACCGCCGTGACAGCCGGCAGCGTGGGCGAAGCGGCGATGTCGCATGCCAGCAACAGCATCCCCGCGACCACCAACAGGATGGACCGACCGGAACGTCGCGCGTGCATTTTTCTTCCTCTCGGCCTTGCGCCCTCGCGCGGGCGGAAGCCTGCGCCACCTGGCCGACGGCAATGCCGTCGGCCACCCCACGGGTCAGAACTTGCGCTGCACCAGCGGCAGGTACACCACCGGACGCGGACTCATCTCCGAAGCGTTTTTTGTGCTGGTCTGATACGTTTGCAGCGCGACGTCGTTGCGTCCGACGCCGACAGGCAAGATCGCGCTCCAATTGCCTGCCCCATTAGCGTTCGCGTACTGAATGATCAACCCACCGCCGCCCGGCGCCGCCGGGTTGCCGATGGCTCTGTAGATTCCCACCGAACAATTGGCACAGGCAGTACCGGCAAGCGCCACGGGATTACCGCTAGCGGAGGTGATGACCGGGTAGTTGAGCAAATCGTTGGGACCTGTATCGGCATCGTCGGGATCATTCGGCGTGTGACCATCGTTGCCCAGATCAATTGGCAAGCCACCATTATTTCGG
>DAOTXU010000119.1:0-1602 GCA_034435135.1 Anaerolineae bacterium
ACCGAGCAGGTTCCGGAGTTGCTGCTGACGCTTGGTTCGGCCCCGCTACACGTGACGGAGTTTCGGAGCGCCATTCTGGGCCAATTGGGAGAACCGAGGCTGGGCGCGGCGATTGAATCCGACATCGCCAGCCAGGTGTCCCACAGCCGGGCGCTGGATGCCGACGCCAAAGGCGCATTGAAAGACATCCACCGGCGTGTGGCCACGGCGATCCTCTTCGAGTCGTCAGGTGGGCAGACGACAAAGGTTGCGCACCTTCCGGATCTGCGCTTTGCGCTCACGTGTCCAAGCCCGAAGGTGGACACCACGTCGATCGATTCTGCGGCCGCGGCGCTCGAGGCGCGGGCGTTCTTTATCAGAAAGATCTCCTCGGACGGCTACCAGATCCACCACCAGGCAACGCTCAAGAAGGTGGTAAACGACCGCAAGGCTTCGCTCGACTTCGAGAAGGACACGAAGCCGATGATGCGCAAGGTGGTGCGCGAGGAGTTCGAGCGGGGCGCCACGATCCGTATGGAGCCCTTCCCGAAGGACTCGACAGACATCGACAACACGCCGCGGTTGCGCGTGATTGTCGTTGATCCGGACTCGGAATGGAACGGGACCGGACCGGTGCGGCAGCAGATCGCGCAATGGACGAAGAAGCGCGGGGAGGCTGATCGCGACTATCCGGCCGCTCTCGTGTGGTGCGTGAAGAAGCCTGGGAAGGAGCTTCAGGAAAAGGCGGAACTGCTGCTTGCCTGGCTCCAGGTGCAAGAGGACGTGAGGAAGGGCGTCCTAGGCACTGATTTCCAGCAGGCCGATCTGCAAAGCATCGCGACGAAGCTCAGGGAAGCCCAGATCAACCTCAGCGATGAGGTTTGGGCGAGCTATCGGTTCGTGGTGATCGCCGACACACAGGAGGCTGATGGCCTGAAGGTGATTGATCTAGGCGCGGGCCACGCCAGCAGCGGAGAAACCTTGGGCGGCCGCATCGTGGCGGCGCTGAAGACGGAGGGCTACCTGAACGAATCTGTCGGGGCGGGGTACCTGGACCGCTCCTGGCCCGAGGCCCTGAAGGAATCCGGGGCTTGGCCGCTCGCCAGTCTGCGGAAGTGCTTCCTGGACGGGTCGTTCACAAGGCTGCTTGACCCGGACGCCGTGCTGCGGACCCGGATAGTGGAGTTCGTGACGAAAGGTGAATTCGGACTTGCGTCGGGCGCCAAGCCGGATGGGACCTACCAGCGTGTCTGGTTTGCCGAGCCGGTCGGCGCGGAGGAGGTCAGCTTCGAATACAACGTCTTTCTGCTGCGCAAGGACAAAGCGAAGGCCCTCAAGACGGTACCGAAGCCGGTGGTCGAACCGGTGCCTCCGGCCCCTCAAACGGAATGTGAACTGCGGCCGGAGCCCGGCGTCACGCCCCCTCCACCCCCTCCGCCGGCGCCTTCTCAGGTCACCCTCAAGGTGAGTGGGACCGTGCCGCCGGAGTCCTGGAACCGGTTCGGGTCGAAACTGATCCCCAAAGTGCGCGCCGGCCAGGAAGTGCAAGTGAAGGTCGAGCTTTCCTGCCGGTTGGACTCGGCCGCGGCCGGCGGCACAGAGGCCGACATCCGCCAGATCCTG
>DAOTXU010000120.1:0-1552 GCA_034435135.1 Anaerolineae bacterium
GGGTGCGGGGCCGGCCCCGCGCGCAGCGGTTTGTGCATCGTCTTGCGGTGTCCAATGGCGCTCTGGTTTTGCGCCGGCGCAACGACCGTCACGTCGCCCAGTCGGCGCATGGCGTTTGCCAGAGCGAGCAGCCCCGGCGCGTCGATTCCGTCGTCGTTTGTGACCAGGATGTGCATTCTTGTCGCTCGGTGCTCGATACTCGGTTCTCGGCGCTTTAAGCCGCGCTTGCAGCCTTGAAGGTCCGGGCGCGGACGGTGTAGATCAGCGGGACGCTCACCAGGGTCACGGCCATCTTGACGATATACTGCCCCGCGATGAGCGGCCCGACCGGCAGCACCCCGGCGAACGCGATCACGATGAACACGGCGCTGTCCACGCCGGTCGAGACCGTGTTGCTCAGCAGCACACGCAGCCAGCGTTGATTATCCGCCCCGAAACGCTCGCGCCACCACGCGAAGATTTGCACATCGATCAGCGACGCGACCAGATAAGCGGTCAGGCTCGCCACAACAATGCGCGGCGTGCTGCCCAACACCGACGCAAACGCCTCTTGATTCGTGAAAAAGTCAGGCGCGGGCAGGGCGACGGCCAGCGTGGTATAGGCGGCTAGCAGCAGGTTGGCCGCAAACGCGGTGTACACGACATAGCGGGCGCGCCCCTTTCCCAGCCGGTCGTTAATCAGATCGACCAGGGTGAACGTGAGCGCGTAGATAAACACCGCCGCCGGCACGGTGATGTCGCCGGGGAGCGCCACCGGCTTGCCAGCGGTGACGTTAGCGATGAGTTCGCAAGCGATATACAGCCCGACGATGAGAATCTCGGTTATGGTCATGCGCGTCTTCTTCTCCTGGCTTTACAGGGAGTGTATCATATCGGTTGCGCGTCGCCACTATCTGGCATGGCCGATGGCGGCAAACAAAAATGCCAGGGTCAATGAACCCTGGCGTCGTGATCGATCAAAGTTGTAACGATGCGGTGGGCGACCGCGCGTTAGCGCCTGTAACCCCTGCCGTTTACCCGATTGTAGCGCCGCCCGCAGGTGCCGTAGACCAGATGCCGCGCGACCTGGTCAGGCGACGAAAACCGCCGCAGGCAGAAAGGACACCGATATTCGGCTCTGATTCTTCGGCGGGTTCGGGCGCTTTGCAACGCGCTCATGGCTCACTCTCCCGTACCTGAGTACTATTCGGTACTGGTGCTTATAGGCCTACACTAACATAGGTGGCTCCCAGTGTAAATGCGTTATGTAGTTGTGAAATGGTTAGATTCTGGTTATTGTAAGTGGAATTTCCTACGCGATACGCTATGAACGGTGACGCAGTTGATGGTAAAATAACGTTCTTACCGGGCCGGAGGCCGGCGTGAGTTTTCCATGTATTTCCTAGCTACCGGACATCGGACAGTTGTTCTATGGTTTTTGCTCGTCGGTCTTGGTTTTACCTCACCCCGGCTGCGCCGGACTCTAGCCCCTGTCCCCCCTCCGCACGCGGAGAGGGGGAGTCGGTCTTGTTCAGCGTCTGCAGTCCCCCTCTCCATCGTATGGAGAGGGGAC
>DAOTXU010000121.1:0-5359 GCA_034435135.1 Anaerolineae bacterium
ATAGCTGGCTCAACCGCTTTCGCCGCCTCCTGGTGCGCTGGGAGAAGAAACCGGAGCACTATCTTGCCTTCCTTCATTTTGCCTGCGCCCTTATCGCCTTTCGCGCTGCCGGGTTATTCGGATAGGCTCTAAGTCGTTTCCAGGTTCAGGAAGCGCTCGAACCAACACCGCCGCCACCCGACGCGCAACACCAGCGCCCAGGCCACCGCGACCGCGCCGATAATCAGGTAGTCGGTGGGGTTAAGAACGATCAACTCGAAGAAGCGGCGCAATGGACCGATCAGCAGCACGGAGATGAAGGCCGCCAGCATCCCCACCGCCAGGATCGTTGGACGCCAGTCGCCGCTGAGTTCGTCGCCGCCGACGAAGAACGGCACCGGCGGCTCGACGAAGACCACGAGCAGCAGCCCGGTCAGCACCGTGAACGTCGTCAGCGCCGAGCGCGCCACGACGCTCGCCATTTCGAACGCATAGGCGTCCTGTGAGTTGATCTCGTAGTCGATGCCGGCGTAGTTCTCGAACGCGGCGATTTCCTCCGGCGTCACGTTGACTTCGATCATCCGGTTAAAGACGACGGTAAAGTAGAACGTGTAGAGCAACAGCCCCGACACGAAAATGGAAATCGCCGCCGGGAACACGAAGTGCGTCACCGAGCGTAACAGCCCTTGCCTGGGCACGGCGGGGCGCGCCCAGATCGCCAGCGCGAAGGTCGGGATGCCCACCGTCAGAAAAACCAGCAAGGACATATGCTTGGGGACGTAAGGGAACCCCGCTCCCACCACCGCCGTCGCTATAATGAGCAGCGCGACGAACACCGCCCGCGTCAGGAACAGGCGCAGGATGTCCTTCATCCCGTTGATGATGCGTTGCCCTTCCAGGAAGGCCGGCGGCAGCGCCGCGAACGAGTCGTTGAGCAGCACCATGTCGGCGACGGCGCGCGTGGCGTCGCTGCCGCTCTGCATGGCGATGCCAAGCTGCGCCTTCTTAAGCGAGAGCACGTCGTTCACGCCGTCCCCGATCATGGCGACATAGTAGCCCTTGTCGCGCAGCGTCTCGACCAGCTTCTCTTTCTGCTGCGGCGTGATGCGCCCGAAGATCGTCGCCTCTTCCGCCGCCTGATCGAATTGTACGGCGTCCATCTGCGCAAGCTCCGGCCCGGAAATCACCGCGAAGTCGCCGGTCAACCCGGCCTGACGCGCCAGCGCCGCAACCGTGTGCGGGTTGTCGCCGGAGATCACTTTGAGCCGGATGCCGGCTTGGGCGAAGCCCGCCAGCGTCTCCCTGGCCTCCGGGCGCAGTTCGTCGCTGAAGCTCAGCAACCCCAGCGGGATGAGGTTATGCGGCAGTTCGGGCTGCTCGCGCGAGTCTTGCAGGGGGATCACCTCCGGGCGGTAGGCGAAGAGCAGCACGCGCAGCCCCGCGTCTGACCACGCCCGCGCCGGGTTCGAGAAGTCCACGCCCGCTTGCAGATATGGCTCCAACATCTCCAGCGCGCCGAGCACATACACACCGCGCAGGCCGTCGTCGTCGAAGGTGAGCGCGCTCCACTTGCGCGCCGACGAGAACACCACCTCGTCCACCACCCGTCGCGCCTGCCCGTCCATCGCCTCAATGATCGCTTCGCTGGTGCGGTTGGTCACCGACGCGCTGCGGGCGAAGTCGCCGAGGACGCGCTTGAGGGTTTCCTTATCGATGCCGAGCGGATGAACATCGTGGTAGGTGATCCGGTTTGTAGTGAGCGTGCCGGTCTTATCCATGCACAGCACGTTGACATTGCTGAGCGACTCGACCGAGTTGGCCTGTTGGATCAGCGCCCCTCGCGTGGCGATGCGCAGCGCGCCGAGCGCGTAGGCGACGATCACCATGAAGAACAGACCGTTGGGCACCAGCCCTGCGATCACCGCCGCCATTTGCACGCCGCGCACGAGCGGGATAGGGGACACAATCGCGGAGATGGCGAGCAAAAAGCCGAGAAACATCGCCACCAGCGTGAGCAGGCGGATGACGAAATCCACATCGCGCTGCAACGGGGTCTTGACCGTGCGAAAAGTGCGCGCATTGGCGGTGAGTTGGTTGGCAAAGCTCTCGACGCCGACCTTCTTCGCCTCGTACAGCGCCTTGCCGGTCACGCAAAAGCTCCCCGACAACACTTCGTCGCCAGCCTGCTTGGGGATGAGGTCCGACTCGCCGGTGAGCAGCGATTCGTCCACTTCCATCTTGCCGTCTATAACGAAGCCGTCCACCACGATCTGCCCACCGGGGCCGACAACCAGGAGGTCGCCGAGCACAATCTCGGCGGGGTCGATGATCTTCTCCTGCCCCCCGCGGATGACGCTCGCCTTCGGGCGGGTGAGCAGGGCGATCCGGTCGAGCGTGCGCTTGGCGCGGACTTCCTGATAGATGCCGATGAGGACGTTCAGAAAGATGAGACCGACGCTCACAAATGCATCGCCCACCCGGTCGATGGCGACCATCACCGCGCCGATGGCGAACAAGATCACGTTGATGAGGTTGAAGACGTTCTCGCGGACAATGTCGGCGTAGGAGCGGCTGGTCGGCAGACGGACGTCGTTCCCTGCGCCGCGCGCGCGCCGGGCGAGCACTTCGCTCTCGGTCAGGCCCTGGATGGTTGCCACCGCTTACTGCTTTATCTTTCGGGCGCAGGGCGCCTAGGCCCACCGCCCGCATTGGACATGAGCAGGCCACCGGCGCGGACGAAGGCCGCGAACGCCTCCAGCGAGTCGAAGACCCGCGTGGAGAGCGCGTTCACCACCCAGTTGCGTTCCATCGTGGTGATGGCATACACCGGGACGCCGGCCTGGTACGCGCTCCACATCTCCAGCGCGGTGCCCATGCTGGCGACGGGCAGGTAGGCGATCAGGGCGTCGGCCTGGGTGGCCAGTTGAACCTCCTCGAAGAGGACGGCGCTGGCCTTCTCCATATCGTAGTCCACCGCGTCCGGCCAGGTGGCCCAGGGGTCGATCACTTCCACATCGGGCCGCCAGGCGCGCAGAAGCTCTGCGAGGCGCTGGCGATAGTCCTGATCCTCAATCCCTTTGCCGTTTTTTGAGCCTTGGATGACGCCGGAGAGGAAGACGCGCATGAGCCGCCTCTCAGTCATCAACGGCGGGGCGGATGCCTCTGTAAACCTGCGGGCCGGCCAGGGTGCGCAGGATAGTCTGCGGGGTGCGCCCGATGCGCTCGCTTAGCTCCATAGGCGTGAGGGGCTTGTTGCCGTTCGCCAGGAAAACGCGGAAGACCGCATCGACCAGCGGGGTCTGCGGCGTGAGGTAGTCCGCGTGTTCGGCGGCGCGGCGCAACGCCTGTTGCAGCGCGTCCACGCGGCGCACCTCGGCGGTTTCCGGGTCTACCCAGTCGGTCTCTTCGACCTCGTGGTGCTCGGCGAAGTAGGCGCGCTGTTCGGGCAACAGGTGACTAATCATGTAGACGCGCAGGTCGCTGCCCTGGCGCGACCACCAGTCGTAGTCGATGTGAAACTTGGTATCGATGGTAGGCTTGATACGCCGGCTGGGCCGACTGCTGACCAAACTCACGGCGGGTGCTCCAATCAGTGGCTTAGTCTTTCCAGGCAGTCTGGCATCTCGGATAAGCGCTGAATAACCATCAACGGTTGAAACGCCAGTAGCCATCCCCTACATATTCAAACTCAGGCCGCTCGATCAAGGTGGCGAAAATCGGCCCTGGCGGGCAGCGCCGAAGCATATTCACCACGCTGTACAGGGTCTTGGCGTGCACGGTGCCCTGCGGGTTGAGTCGGGCGAGTTCGGGCACCATCTCACGCAGCAGGTCGGCGAGGCTCTTCTGTGACTTGCTGGTGCTTTGCCACAGCACTTCAACCGACTCCAGGTCGTCGGCGCTAATGACCATCAGTTCATCATAGCCGGCGCCGATGGAACGCCGTTGGATATCGAACGTCAGCCGGTTGCCCTCGGTCTTCGCCATGCGCACCCACTCCGTGCGGGGCCGGCGCATCGCGTGCGTGACCATCACGCGCGTGGGGTCGTCCATGCGGCTGACGATGACATAAGCGCCGACCGGGATGCGGTATTTGCGGTAGTAATCCGCCAGGCCGAAGACATAACGCTCTTTGCGCACCACCCAGCCGGGGAACTCTTCGCCGGTCTGTCCGTCAACCAGCATGACGCGGATGCGCGCGGCCTGGTAAGCGCCGGGGAAAATCGGGCGCAGTTTGGCCGAGAGCGGCAGCGCGCCCACCAGCCGGTGCGGGTAGATCAGCGTGACGGTGGCCTCGCGTATATCGGAAGAGGCGTCTGGGAGGGGGGAGTGCTCGTCGTCGATGTCCTCCTCCATCACCAGCATCTCGGCGGTGAGCAGAGTGCGGTCGTATGGGATCGGCGTGTACAGCAGGCGCGCCGGCGGGTTGAGCACTTCAGGCGGCTCCAGGCGGCGCAGATACCACATCACCTTGCCGGCTGGGCCAACTTCGTCGAAGCGGCTATCCTCTTGCAGGGCATAATCGAGCGAGAAGATCTGCAGGTTGCGGTTAACCTCGCTGGGTAGGCCCACGTCTTTGAGCAGCGCGCTGGTCGGCAGCGGCCCGCCGCCGGCCATATCGAGGATCGCCTCGGCCAGGTTCAGGTTCCCAATGTTGACCTCCACGAGCAACGACTTGGGGAACCACCGGTCAGCGATGCTCACAATATCGTCCTCGCGCTTCAGCCGCTCGACGAGTTGCGTGCGCAGCTTCTCGCCATAGCGGTCGAGCAGCATCTTGGGGCTGAGCGGTTTGCTCGCGCCGACGAGATCGTCGCCGTTGGTGTTGAGCGGGTGAGGGCTTTTCAACTCGCTGGCGAACTCGCGGCGACGCCGGTTCTCAAACTCGACTTCGATGACGGTGAAGTCGCCGTGTTCGGGGTTGCTGCCCGGACGCAGGTTCACCACGGTGCCAACGGTGTAATTCAACGCCGGGAAGACGAGGGTTTGGCCGATCTCGTAGCGGTTCTTCGGCTGGAAAAGCGCGCCCTTCGCCAGTTGACGCTTGAAGGCCTCTTCTTCCTTGCGGATGCGATATTCGACCATTGCGAGCGCGATCTCGTCGAGGGAGAGCGGGGTTTCTTTTTCGAGGAGCAGGTTGTAGAGGTGCTCCACGTCCGCATCGGTGACGTGGAAGTCCTCCCAATAGATGGCGGTCTGGGTTTGAAGCTGAAACAAGTCTCGTGGCCTCCACGCGATGTTAATCACTGAAGTGATTCAAGCTTTTGAGCCAACGACCGCGGTGCGTGTGGTGCTTGTCGTGTTTGCGGACACCTCACCCCCCGTCCCCCTCTCCCGGCTACGCCGGACTATAGCCGCAAGCGGAGAGGGGGTGTCGAGCCGC
>DAOTXU010000122.1:0-2162 GCA_034435135.1 Anaerolineae bacterium
ATAGCTGGCTCAACCGCTTTCGCCGCCTCCTGGTGCGCTGGGAGAAGAAACCGGAGCACTATCTTGCCTTCCTTCATTTTGCCTGCGCCCTCATCGCCTTTCGCGCTGCCGGGTTATTCGGATAGGCTCTAAGCGATTAGGGGAAACGACTCTCGCTGCTTCGGACGGGGGGCTTAAGAGGCCGTTTGAAAAGGGTTCACCCGGCTGAAGCCGGGGGTGAATTCCCCACCGTGCCGTGGCTTTACGGCGATGAGCCGCCGACTTTAGTCGGCGGAACCTGTATCAACTTCCATGGCCGGACTTCTCAAATGGCCTCTAAGCCCCCTGTCTGTGGCTTTTCGGATCGGCTCTAATTGGCGCGCACCGCAGGGCGTTGACTCTTGTTCTTACGCGCCTGCGCCAAGATGTTCGTGAAACCGTCTTTGATCAACTGGATGATCTGCGCGGCGGTGTTGCGGTAGTGCATTAGCGTCGTCCCATAGGGGTCGCTGATTTCAAAGTTCTGCCCGACCATCTCGCTGAGCAGATACACCTTGTGGGCGTGTTCGGGGCAGTATCGCACGATGGTCTCCTTCTGGTCATGAGTCATCACCAGAATCAAGTCGGCGGCTTTGACTTGTCCGGCGTCCAGTTTGCGCGCGCGGTGCTCGCGCATGTCGTAGCCGTATTCCTGCATCGCCTGGACGGATTCCTCCGTTGGGGTCGCGCCCGGCGTGGCCTGGAGGCCCGCCGAATCGACCTGCCAATAGCCGTCGGCGGTGCGCTCGATAAGCTCATGGCTCAGGACGGTCTCGGCGATGGGCGAACGGCAGAGGTTGCCGGTGCAGACAAAGAGCACTTTGGGCATCACTAAAATCTCCTACTGCGAAACCACACACCGCTTCTCCAAAAGCTCAGCCAACGTGTACAGCCCACCCGTGACCAGCCCGTGTCCGCCCAACACCACCGGGATGGGCGCAGCAGCGGCGGCGGCGGTGAAAGCGCGCAGCCATGCGTCCTCTATCGCGTCCACATCAAACGTGTCAGAGGCGAAGCGGTCGGCGGGGCTAGGCCAGCGTCCGTGATGGGCCATCAGCACCCGGCTGTCGATGATCGCAGCGTCCGCCAGGTCGGCGAGCGCGGCGAAGAACGCCTCCGGCCCGTCGCGCTCTATTATGACGCCCAAAAGCGAGCGAACCTTACCTTGCGCCACCCGCCCGCTCGCCACCATGCCGCGCTCCTCGCTGAAGACGCGAATCCAGATGCGCGTGGCCTGGCTCAGTGCGTGCCACGCCAGCGGCGTCACACGCCCGATGAGGGCAAGCTGGCTCTCCTCGCGCGCGGCGATTTCCAGCACGGCGGGGAGCGGAATCCGGCGGATAGGCGCGGCGAGGGCGCTGCACAACACTTCCGCCAGGCGCGGCTTGAGGCCGGGGTGCAGGGCGAGGACGGCGAGGTCAGCCGGCGTGTCGATGTCCATGACGGCGCTGGGGCGGCCGGCGGCGACGGTGCGCACCGCGTAGCCGGCCCGGTGTTCGAGCAGCCAGGCCAGGCTGTTGTCGCGCTCCATCTCGGCGATGGTGTCTAATGCGCCCTGCGCCTGGGTAAAGCCGGCCCAATCGCTGGAATGGAGATTGTTGGTCACCGCGAGCGCTTCCGGCTGCGGTTCGCCGAGCGTCTCGATCAGGGTGCGCACGGTCTCGCCGTCGAGCAGGGGAGCGCTCGCGCCGCCGAAGTACAGCACCCGGCTCAGCCCGTACCGGCTGATGAGTCCCGCGAGTCGCCGGCCAAAGTGGAACGGCTCCCCTGGTGAGTCGTCATCGCGGACCAGGCCGGGCAGCGCCGGCAGCCAGTCGCCGCCCGGTGTGGCGACAATGGCCGGGGCAACCCCTTCGCCCCGCAGCATATCGATCAGGTCGAGCGTAGCGGCGCGCTGCGCCTGGCTCAGAAGTTGTTCCAGGGAGGATGGCCCACCGGGGCCAGTCATGATAACGGCAGCAATGCTATCAAACATTGGGCGCAAGGTGAGATAAGATAAACATCACTGCATCATGCTAGCAGAATCCACCCGGAGAGGCAATGCAATTCATCTGAAAACGGTGTGAATTTTGTGAAAGGTCGCAACGAAGAAGGAACTTATTCAAACTTTTGCCAACAGCTGGCCGTGCTAAGCGTTTCTCTAC
>DAOTXU010000123.1:0-5750 GCA_034435135.1 Anaerolineae bacterium
CTTTCTCTACCTCACCCCCGTCTCGCCTGCGGCTCGACACCCCCTCTCCGCTTGCGGCTATAGTCCGGCGTAGCCGGGAGAGGGGGACGGGGGGTGAGGTGCCCGCCAACACGACAAGCACCACACGCACCGCAGTCGTTGGCTCAAAAGCTTGAATCACTTCATTCATTTCAGATAATAGCGGGTTTTGCAGGATTATGCACTCACGAAGCGCTCAGGTTGCGGACGAAGCCGCAGGCAGCTTCCGAAAGCGCAGAGTTTTCGGGGAGCTACAGGGATGACCCCGTTTTCAGTCAGGGGCAAAGCGTTTGTGATGAATTTCTTATGAAGCTCTTATCGCGCGCTAATGAGGACGCGGTATAGTCTTGCACGATTGTGCACCGCCTGACGGCTACCCCTACCCAAAAGCTTTGGCGGTGTGCGATCACCTCCAATCCTCCTCCTATCCTCCTCAACGAGAATGCCCCGCGCAACAGGCGGGGCATTTTCATTGGCTTCATCATTGGCTCAATGGAAGTCAATGGTTCATCGCGCCAGATACAGGCTATTTGATAGCTTCTGGCAGCGCATCCGCCTTACAATCTGCTAAAATCGCGCATGAGTACTTTGTACATGTAGGAGTGTGCACGGTGCGAGACGTCAGCATCATCGGCGTCGGGCAGGTCAAAGTCGGCGAGCTATGGGATCAGTCGATCAAGCAACTGACCTACCACGCGATCCGCGCCGCGCTGGAAGATTGCGGCCTGGAACGGTCACTAGTGGGTAGCCTGTACGTATCCAACATGCTCGCCGGCACCACGAGCGGGCAAGGGCACCTGGGCGCGCTGGTCGCAGACAACGCCGGGCTGCGCGGCGTCGAGTCGGTCAAGATCGAGGCGGCGTGCGGGTCGGGCGGGGCGGCGCTGCGACAGGGTTACCTGGCGGTGGCGGGCGGCCTGGCCGACTTCGTGGTCGTGTGCGGCGTCGAAAAGATGACCGACCAGCGCCCTAAAACCGTGACCTCCGGCCTGGCAATGGCCGCTGACGCCGACTTCGAGGTCGTCCACGGCCTCACCTTCGTCGGGATCAACGCGCTGGTGATGCAGCGCTACATGTACGAATACGGCCTGTCAAAGGACGCCTTCGCCCCATTTGCCGTCAACGCGCACCGCAACGCGGTCAACAACCCTTACGCCATGTTCCCATTTGCCGTAACCCTCGAGAGCTACACGCGCGCGCCCCTGATCGCCGACCCGATCAATCTGTTCGACAGTTCGCCCATCTGCGACGGCGCGGCAGCGGTGGTCCTGTGCCCGACGCAGATGGCGCGGAGCTTCCCTCACCCGCCCGTGCGCGTGCGCGCCAGCGCCAGCGCAGTGGATAGCATCGCCGTACACGACCGGCGGGTCCCGACCTTCCTGGCGGCGGCGGCGATCTCGGCGCGCAAGTGCTACGACCAGGCCGGCGTCACCCCCGACGACATCGACTTCTTCGAGGTGCATGACGCCTTCGCCATCATGTCCGCGCTCAGCCTGGAGGCGGCAGGCTTCGCCGAGCCGGGCAAAGGCACGCGCCTGGCATTGGAGGGCGACATCTTCCGCGAAGGGGGGATCCCGATCAGCACGATGGGCGGCCTGAAGGCGCGCGGGCACCCTGTCGGCGCGACCGGCGTCTACCAGGCGGCGGAGGCGGCGCTTCAGCTGCGTGGGCAGGCCGGCGCGGACCAAATCCCCGACGCGCGCCTGGGGCTGATCCAGAACATCGGCGGCAGCGGGGCGACCATCGTCGCGCACATCCTTGAGGCGGTTGACTGAGCAGGAGCACGGCACGTCATGCCTCCCCAAGGCCTTGCAAACGCTGGCTTCTCTCGCCACCCTGCCGCTGCTGGCGCACCGATTTGCGCGCTGGCGCGTATAGATAAGTGATATTTGGCAAGCAACCCGGCTCTGCCGGTTGGGTGATGGCTTTGCCAGCAAAATCAGGGGAAATTAAGGAGGAAACATGTCTGAGCAGCCGGAGACCAAGATGCCTGAGAGCGAACCCCCCAAGCAGGGGCGCACGGTGGAAGAAGTCATGCACGATATAGAGGCTGACATCCGCCGGACCATCGGCGGGTGGGTGGGCGCGAAGGCCGACGACGACTGGGATACCATCGGTCGCCTGACGGAAGCCAACTTCCGGGGCCGGATGGCCGCGTGGGTCGGCGCGGAGCCGGGCGAGGGGCAGGCCGAGGTCACCTGGGATGACATCGGTCACAAGATCGAGAGCAGCCTGCGCAAGACGCTCGGCGGCTGGGCGGGCGCCAAGCCCGAAGACGACTGGGATACCATCGGCAAGAAGATGGACGAGAACATCCGCGCCTCGGTAAGCGAGGCCGCCGGCGAGAAGCCGGTCAGCAAAGAAGAGGCCGCGTCGTGGGACGAGATCGGCAACAGGATTGAGACCAACATCCGCCACGGGATCGGCGGCTGGGTGGGCGCAGACCCCGATGCGGATTGGGACACCATCGGCAACCTGCTCGGCGAGCGCCTGCGCAACATCTTCGGCGGCAAGGAGGGCGAGGCTCCCGCGCCGGAGAAGAAGACGCAGGTTCCCATCAGCGGCGAGGAAGAGACCAAGAGCAAGTAACCTGAGGCGCAGCCTCAGGGCGTGTGCACTGCCTGGACGGCGGCGGGGCGCGTGCGCTCGCCGCCGTCCCCCTTTGTTTATGCTGCTCGCGGCTTCATCCGGTATTCTTTTGGACGTTGCCAATCCCGCCCAAATCGGTCATAATTTTGCCAACGGATACTATCAATTTGGACCGAGGCCGCGCCATGCAATACCACATCTGGACGATGGGCTGCCAGATGAACACCGCCGACTCACAACGACTCGCCTCCGCGCTGGAGAAGCTGGGCCACCGCGCCGCGCTCCAGCCGGAGGCGGCGGACATCTACGTTGTCAACACGTGCGTGGTGCGCCAGAGCGCCGAGGATAAGGCCTGGGGCCGCCTCCACCAACTGCGCGCGGTCAAGCAGGAGCGCCCGAAGGCGGTCATCGCGCTGATGGGCTGCATGGTCGGCGTCAGAGACGCGACCCGCCTGCGCGAGCGCCTGCCCTGGGTGGACGTGTTCATCCCGCCCTCAGAGACGCAGCCGCTCGTCGAGTTCCTGCTGGGCGGGGACGACGTCCGCACGCTGGACGCCGCCGAGCGCGCCCGCCGCGACGCGCTCCAGGATGGCGAGCTGATCCTGCCGGCGCACGAGCGCGACGCGCTGGTGAGCGCGCACGTGCCGGTGGTCTACGGATGTTCGCACGCCTGCACGTTCTGCATCATCCCGTTCCGGCGCGGCGTCGAGCGCAGCCGCCGCGTCGGCGAGGTCGTGGCCGAGGCGCGTTCGCTGGCGGCGCAAGGCGTCAAAGAGGTCACGTTGCTGGGGCAGATTGTGGACCGCTACGGCAGGGACATCCCCGACGGACCGAACCTGGCCGCCCTGCTGCGCATCCTCCACGACGTGGATGGGATCGAGCGCATCCGCTTCCTCACGTCGCACCCCAACTACATGACCGACGACCTGCTCGACGCCGTTGCGGAACTGCCGAAAGTGTGCGAACACATCGAGGTGCCCGTCCAAGCCGGCGACGACGAGGTGCTCGCCAACATGCGGCGCGGCTACACGGTCGCCGACTACCGCGCGCTGATCGAACGCATCCGCGCGCGCATCCCCGACGTCGCCATCCACACGGACATCATCGTCGGCTTCCCCGGCGAGAGCGGCGCGCAGTTCCAGCGCACCTATGACCTGATGGCCGAGTTGAAGCTCGACAAGGCGCACATCGCGCGCTACAGCCCGCGCCCGCAGACCGTCTACGCGCGCAAGATGGTTGATGACGTGCCCGAAGTGGAGAAGGAGCGCCGCCGCAAAGCGCTGGACGACCTGCAAGCGTCCATTGTGGCGGAGATCAACCGCCGCTTCTTAGGACAGACCGTCGAGGTGTTGGTCGAGGGCAAACAGAAGGGGCGCTGGTGCGGGCGCACGCGCGGGAACAAACTCGTCTTCTTCGAGGACGACGCGACCGACTGGCGCGGTCGCCTGGCGGACGTGCAGATCACGTGGACCGGCCCCTGGTCGATGATCGGCGCGGTACGGTCAAACGGGCGGCCTTCCGCGGCGGAGCTTCAGCGCTTCCCGGAAGCTTGAAACTTCGGGGCAGCTCTTCAGGGTCTCTTTAACCCCTTTCCAACTTAACCCTATCAATACGCTCACCAATTCAGCCTTCGCCCGGTATGATAACCGATCTCTAACCCCTTTCCACGCTGGCGACAATTGTTTCCCTATATATGCTTTCTTACAATAAGCTCAAGCGATTGGCGCGCCGCGCCGGGTTTTCGTTGGCGCGGCATTCCCGGACTTCTGGAAGGGACTGCACACCATGCCCCGAATCCGACTCGCCCGCTCCGCGCTCGTGTTCGTGGTTGTGCTGTTGCTCAGCTTCCTCCCGATGCACGCGGCTCTCTCCCGCCTGGACACCAGCCCGCGCGTCATCGTCACGGCCTCACATCTCAACGTGCGCGAAGGCCCCAGCGTGCGCTATCGCATCCTCGGCGTGGTCGATGGCTGGACGGTTGAGATGCCCATCGTGGGCCGCAACGCCGATTGGAGCTGGTGGCAGGTCGAAAGCCCGCACGGGCTGGGCTGGGTCAGCGCGCAGTGGACCATCATTCGCGGCAACGCGAGCAACATCCCCCTCGCGGAAGCCGATCCCAACGCTGTGCTTCTGCTGCCGCGCGCGCTGGTGACCGCCGCGCGCCTCAACGTGCGCCAGGGTCCAAGCGCCCGGTATGTGAAGATCGGCGTGGTCGATGGCTGGGTGACCGAGATGAACATCACCGGTCGCAACGCCGACTGGAGTTGGTGGCAGGTGGAAAGCCCTTATGGGGTGGGCTGGGTCAACGCCAAATGGACCGTGATTCGGGGCGACGCGCGCGACGTGCCGGTCGCCGAACCGGACCCGAACGCCCAGTTTGAGTTGCCGCGTGCGCTGGTGACCGCCTCACTCTTGAACGTGCGGACCGGCCCCGGCGTGGGTTACGAGCGCCTGGGCGTGGTTGAGGGCTGGGTGACCGAGATGAACATCATCGGGCGCAACCCCGATTGGACCTGGTGGCAGGTGGAAAGCCCGTTTGGGGTGGGCTGGGTCAGCGCGCGCTGGACCGTGATTCGGGGCGACGCGCGTTTTGTCTCCATCGCCGAACCCGGCAGCGCGCCGATCGGGGGACCAGTTGCCGGGCAGCCCACCCCACTCCCCACTGAACCAGTCGCAGAGCCGACAGAGCAGGCAGAACCGGCCGGCGGGGCCGCCGTCGCCATCGCGCTGCCCTCCACACTCGCCGTGCAGAGCGGCCCCGGCCTCAACTACGCCGCCATCGGCCAGGTCGCCAGCGGCGAGGAAATGGACATCTTAGGCCGGGATGAGTTCTGGACCTGGTTCTATGTGCTCAGTTCCGCCGGCCAGGGATGGGTGCCGGCCTCGCGCGTGGCGATTCGCGGCGATGCCTCCGACACGCCCCTGGTGCGCGAGACCGTCAGGGTCGAGCCGCCCGCGCCCACCGAAACCCCCACGCCTTCCGAGACGCCGACGCTCACTGCCACGGCGACCCTTACGGCCACGCAACTTCCGACCGCCACCCAAACCCCCACTATGACGCTGACTGCCACACCGACGGCGACGGCAACCCTGAAGTTCACGGAGACCGCCACACCGACGGAGACCATCCCACCCACTAACAC
>DAOTXU010000124.1:0-1717 GCA_034435135.1 Anaerolineae bacterium
CCAATATTGCTTGACATAGCGCTCAGGGTCGCCGTAGACGGTGCGCAACATCCCCGGCCACGGCTTTTTGACGACGAGCAGCCCATCCGTGCCGGCCGGCACGGGTTCGCCGTGCTCATCCACCACCTCCACCTCGATGCCAGGGAAAGGCCGCGTGGCGCTGCCGGGCTTGAGCGGCATCGACGGCAATGGGGTAATCATGAAGCCGCCGGTCTCGGTCTGCCACCAGGTATCCATAATCGGGCAGCGCTCCTTGCCGATCACGGTGTGATACCAGCGCCACGCCTCCGGGTTGATCGGCTCGCCCACGCTGCCCAGCAGGCGCAGGCTGCTCAGGTCGTGGCGGTTGGGCCAGGCGTCGCCGAAGCGCATCAGGCCGCGAATCGCGGTCGGCGCGGTGTAGAGGATCGTGATGCCGTGATGCTCGATCATCTTCCACCAGCGGTTGGGATAGGGGTGAGTCGGCGCGCCCTCATATATGAAGCTCGTCGCGCCCAGAATCAACGGCGCATAGACAATGTAACTGTGTCCGGTGATCCAGCCGGGGTCGGCGGCGCACCACCAGCGGTCTTCTTCCCTGAGGTCGAAGACCCATTCGAGCGTCGTGCTGGTGTACACCTGATAGCCGCCGTGCGTGTGGAGCACACCCTTCGGCTTGCCGGTCGTGCCGCTGGTGTAGAGGATAAACAGCGGGTCTTCGGCGTCCATGACTTCGGTCTCGCACCGCGTCGAAGCGATGGGAAGCGCCATCAGGTCGTGGTACCAGTAGTCGCGTCCCGGCTCCATGTACACTTCCTGCCCTGTGCGCCGGACTACGATGATCGTCTCAACCACCGGGGAGCGGCGCACGGCCTCATCGACCGTGTTCTTTAATGAGACGATGTTGCCGCGCAGCCACGCGCCGTCCGCCGTGACCAGCACCCGGCTCTGCGCGTCTTCGATGCGGTCGGCGAGCGCCTGCTCGCTGAATCCGCCATACACGACGGAGTGAATCGCGCCGATCTTCGCGCACGCAAGCATGGCGATCGGCAGTTCGGGAATGCGGCCCATATAGATGGTCACGCGGTCACCCTTCTTCACGCCCATGCTGCGCAGCACGTTGGCGAACTGGTTGACCTCCTGCCACAGGCGGTAATAGCTCATCGAGCGCGTGTCGCCTGGCTCGCCGTCCCAGATCAGCGCGAGCTTGTTGCGCCGCCAGGTCTTCACGTGGCGGTCGAGCGCGGTCAGCACGATGTTCGTCTTGCCGCCGACGAACCACTTAAAAAAGGGCGCGTTGCTGTCGTCGAGGACCTTATCCCAGGGCTGGTACCATTCGAGGGCGCGGGCGCGCTCGGCCCAGAAAGCGAGCGGGTCGGCCTGCGCCTGGGCGTAGACGGCTTCATAATCGGGCACGCGCGCGCTCTTGACGATGGCTTCGGATGGGTGATACCACCCGTCGGTCTTGATGGCAATTTCAGACACTGACATTGGCGCATCTCCCCAGTTTGAACACCAAAAAAGGCGAGGATATAGACCTATTATAACCTCTTTTAGCCCAAACAAAACGGGGAGTTGCCAGCCACGTGCGTTGGAAATGGCAGTCCTTTGGACCGGGCGCCCTGGAGAACCGGGGCGAGGCCATTCACCTGTAGCGCGTGTAGCGAGGGGTCAGGAAGCGCGGTCGTCTTCGGCCAAAACGGCACCGGCTGCCAGGGGTGTTTTGGGTGTGCGCCGG
>DAOTXU010000125.1:0-2673 GCA_034435135.1 Anaerolineae bacterium
GCATCTTCCACCACTTCTCTGCTTCGGGCAGGCCGAACGCCAGCCCCATCAACTCGGTGATGTAGAAGATCGGCATCTTCTCCCCCCCGGATTGCCGCATCTCCAGGTTGATCTGGCACAGCGGGCAACTGACAGCCATCGCCGCCGCGCCGGCCTCGCGCGCGCGGGAGACTAGCCGGTCCACCATGCGCGCCGCCGACTTCGGCGCGGTGAGCGAGAGCGCGCCGCCGCAGCACTCGGTCGCGTAGGCATAGGGGCGGGCGTCCGCACCGAGCGCCTCCAGGATGCGATCCATCGTCATTGGGTGCTCCGGGTCGTCGAAGGCAGTCACGTCCGGCGGGCGCACGAGTAGACAGCCGTAGTAGGCCACGACGCGCAACCCCTCCAATGGGCACCTAACTCTCGCGCGCACACGGTCCAGGCCGATGTCGTTGACCACCACATCGAGCAGCGCGCGCACCTGCACCGCGCCCTCGAACGTGAAGCCGACGGCGCGCTCAAGCTCGGCGCGCTTCGCTTCGTCTGTGCGGAGGGCGAGGTCGGCGGCGCGATGCCGGTTAAAACACGCCGCGCACGGCATCACCACGTCGCGCCCGACGCGCTGCGCGAGGGCGAGGTTGCGCGCCGGCAGCGCCAGGGTGAGCGCGGGGCTGACCGCGTGCGCCGACGACGCGCCGCAGCAGTTCCAGTCGTCAAGCTCGCGCAGGGGCGCGCCGAGCGCCGCAAACACTGCCTCAGTGGATAGATGGAACTCCTTGCCGGTGGCGTGCAGGCTGCACCCTGGATAGTAGCTGTAGCCGTCGGTCATGCTTGTCTTGTCCTGAGTAGGTTCAAGAGTTTTAACCGCGAATAACGCCAATAACGCGAATTAGGATTTTCGGAGCGAGAACGCCACGCGCTTATGTTCCAACTTGCCAGGGAATCCAAAGTTGATGAGCAGGCCCAGCTGCAACCTGGTCGCCTTCAGATAGTTCATGATCTGCGCCTGTTCGTTCGGACCAAGTTGCTGGATGGCTTTGATCTCGATGATGATCTTGTCGTAAGCAACGAAATCAGCGATGTAATGTTGACGTAGCGGCTGACCCTTATAGCAGATCGTCAGTGGGACTTGTTCCTGGAAAGGTATGCCGCGCAGCCCGAACTCAATCACCAGCGCCTCCTGATACACGGCTTCCAGAAAGCCGTTTCCCAACTGGTTGTACACTTCCATCGCCGCACCCACAACCGCGTAAGCTTCCTCTTTGTAGATTAACTCGCTCATCGGGCAATCCTAATCATTCGCGTTATTGGCGTTATTCGCGGTTGATTTTTCTGCTTCTTCATAGATGCGCGCCACATCACCCCGCGCGGGTGAAATCTCCGGCAGGAGCGGGATTTTGCCCTTGAGCATCAGCCGCAGGCCGGCGGGCACGTCCGCGAAGAGGTTGCGCGTCCACAGCTTGTGCAGGCCCATCAGCGAAAGCTCGTGCATCCGCCCGGTGCGCCTGACAATCTCCATGAACAGGGTGTTGAACTTCGGCATGGATGGCAGCGCCGGCTCCACGCCTTCGCGGACCGCGAGCACGCGCAGCGCGTCCATCATGTGCGCGATGTCGATCCCGTTAGGGCAGCGCGCGCCGCACGCCGCGCAGCCGGCGCACAGCCAGATGTCCGGGCTGCGCAGGACCGCGTCGCGCTGGCCCAACTGCACCATGCGCAGGAGCGCGTCCGGGCCGTAGGTCATATCGGCGGCGACGGGGCAGCCGGCCGTGCACTTGTGGCAGTGGTAGCAGAGCTGCACCTGCTCGCCGCTGAGGTCGTTGACTTGCTGCCAGAAGGTCATGAGTGATCCTCGAATTGAACGGTTTGGACAAGGGGCTTAAGCCCCTTGCCCTGCTTTCGGGCAAGCCTTACGCCAGTCCATAGACCTGCCTGGGCGCGAGGACGTGCGGGAACCGGTCGATCAGCGCCCGGCGCGTGAGATAGCAGAAATGGCACGCATCGACGTAACCACCCTCATGCGGAACCCCGTGTTCCCGCGCCAGCGCCGCCGGACCGCCGCGAATCAACGGCCCGGCGATGGGATGCGCGGCGGGGTCGTAGTCCCTGACCAGCGCCGAGAGCGGCGTCTCCCACATATTACCCATGCTCAGCCCTTGACACAGGTGCACATGCCCGTAAGGGTCGAGGTGCACGCGCTCCGGGTTTTGCAGGTCTTCAAAGGGACACTCGGTGAAGCGCTCCGGCGCGGTGCGCGGCAGGCCCTCGACCAGCGTCTCGACCGCGCGCCCCCGAAACACGATCCCGCCGCTGACGATGGGCCGGCCCCGGTTTTCCTCATCCTGGCCGATCTCCACCGTCGGCTCTTCGAGCGAGATCGACCCGGTGGGCATCCCCAGCCGATCCGCGACCGCCCGCGCGCGCTTGGCGGCGTTGGCGATCTCGCCGTAGTGGAAGGCGTCGTCGCTGACGCTGAAGTCCTCGATGCCGAGTTCCGCGAGCGGGCGGAGCCACAGTTCGGCGTTCTCCTCGGAGGTGGCGAAGTAGGCGTTGGTCACGATGCCGGCCTTGAAGCCGCGCTCCCGCGCCATCCTGATGCTTTCCAGCAGCAAGGGGTAGAACAGAAACGCCTCGCCGCCCTCGAAGTAGAACGTGTCGATGCTGCCGATCTTCTCCGCCTCGTCGAGCACCTGC
>DAOTXU010000126.1:0-15261 GCA_034435135.1 Anaerolineae bacterium
CGTGGGCGTGGGCGAGCTGCGCCAGGCGTTTGTGGTAGGGGAAGACGTACTGGCGCAGGTGGGCGGGGGCGATCATGGTGGCGGTTTTGAAGCCCATGTCGTCGCCGGTGAACAGCCCGCCCACACAGTCCATCTCGATCAACGCCTCGGCGACAGGGAGGCAGATTTCGGCGATCTTGTCGAACAGCGCGGCGACCAGGTCCGGGTTGTCGTAGAGCGCGAGCGCGAACGGCGCGTAGCCCATGAGCCACATGACCGGCTCCAGGCTGCCGCCCACGTTCGCCAGGACCTTCATCCCCTCCGGCAAGATGCGCGCCGCCAGCTCGAAGGGGGCAAGGTCAGCGTCCGCCGCGCGCGGCCAGGGGTAGCGCTCGAAGTCCTCCCAACTCGTGAGAATCCCTACCTCGGCAGCGTGCCACTCGCGCCGGGTGTGCGGCAAGGGCGCGGTGTCGGCGGCGGCGACGCGCCGGTACGCCAGGTCGGGCGCGGCCCCCAACCAGACCGCGTCGTAGCCCAACTCGTACCAGAACTGGATCATCAGCCGCGTCCAGCGCTCCTCCTCGATCTGGTCAAGCGGCGTCGCCGCGCGCACGCCCATCACCTCGGCGATGATCTCGCGGTCGGCGAACAGCTCCAGCAGGGGGACGCGGTCCAGCTCACCCTGGCGAGTCAGCGCGCGGCGCAGCCGGTCAAAGTTCGGCGCAGGCGTGATATTGGGCTTCAATGGACGTTCTCCTAGAGAAAGCTGCTGCGCATGGAGTAAAGGCCTGTACAAAGGGCCGCTTTTGTTGCTTCAGACAGGCGGCTTAAGCCCCCTGTCCGGGACTTTTCGGCGGGGTTCCAGGTCTCAGCCCTGCCCCGGCTACTGAGACACGTCTTGCGGCGTGGCCGGGGGAACCTGGCCGGTGCCCCATAGCTCAACAAAGCTGGTCGTGCCGGGGATGACCGTCACCCGCTCGCTGATCCGCTCCTCGCCGACCCACGTGACGACCTGGTACTCGCCCGCCTCCACGTCGGGGAAGGCGAAGTTCTCGTTCCACTCGTCGTCGGGAACCGCACCGGGTCCGTAGGTCTCGTGCCGGCGCACGACCTTGCCGGTGCGCAGGTCCACCAACTCGACGCGGGTGTTCCCGACCATCGCGCCGCTGGCGTCGGTCACGCGCCCGGCGACCACGCCCGTGCCCACGTAAGGCATCATCCACAGCGTGGGGTTGCGCGTCTCCCGATAAGAGTTCCAGCCGATGCGCACCTCGAAGTGCAGGTGCGGCCCGCCGACCAGCCCGGTCGCGCCCACCAGCCCGATCACCTCGCCGGCGCGGACGCGGTCACCGGCCTGCTTGGCGAACGCCGACATGTGCGCGTAGAGCGTGTAGAGCTTCTGGCCGCGATAGCTGAAGTCGTGCTCGATGACCATCACATTGCCGTAGGAGGTGATGTACTCCGTCGTGCCGTCGCGCCGGGTGCTGGTGATGCCGTTGTCCGCCCACACGACCACGCCATCCCCGGCGGCGATCGCCGGGACGCCGCGCGGATTGGAGAGGTCCTCGCCCCGGTGGACGCGCATGTTGTCGTCAACGCCGTCGGAGCCGTAGTGGTACCACTCCAGACCGTAGTTGATCCGATCCGAGTTGATCGGTCGCAGCAGCCAGAAGTGGTCGCGCGGGTCGAGCGAGAGCGGCCCCAGCATCGGCGGCGGGTTCCAGTCGTTGCGCGGCGTGGCAGTGGCGGCAGGGACAAGCGGCGTCACGGTCGGTGTGGGCGAGGGGCCGCCGAAAGACTCGCCCGGTTCGTTCTGGGGAGCGGGGGTGGTCGGTGCGGGCTGGGCGTTGGCGATCTGCACCGGCGCGATAACCTGGGGCGTGGCGTTCGATGCCCACCAAGGCGTGGGCGGCGCGTAGGTCCCGATTGCGGCGTCGGCGGTGGGGATGGGCGTGGCGTTGAGCAGGAACTGCGTAGCGATGAGCGCCTGCCAGTTCGCCTCGGTGGGCGTGGCGGAGGCGATGCGGGCGATAGGCGGCTCAAACGATTGCACCGGCTGCGCGTTATAAACCAACAGCGCGCCAAGCGCGCCCGCGATCAGCCCCAAGACCATCAAGCCCTGGAACGCGCGCACGCTGACGATGCCGCGCACCCGTTGAGAACGGCGCTTCGCGCTCATGAGCCGCTTCCACCTCCCGCCGCAGCCGTAGACGGCCCCAGGAACGGGTCAAGCGCCTCGCGCGGGTGAATCTCCAACATGGCCTCGGCCCAGGTGAGGTTCTGCTTCTTCACAAACTCCCAGAAGCGCACGCCGGGGTAGTTGCGCGCCCAGGTAAGGTCGGCAGGCATACGCTCCCAGCCGTAGTCGGCGGCCAGTTGCGTGAAATCGACGTAGTAGCCGGGCGGCACGGCGGCCTTGAGCGCGCCCCCCTGGTTGTAGAGGGCGAGGTTTTCGCGCGTGCGCGGGAGTTCATGCGCGAACTGCCAGGGCAGGCGGCGCAGCGGCTCGCCGAGAAGGCCGTTCTGCACCTGCGCGCGCACGTAGACGCGCCAGTAGGTCTCCGCGCCGACCTCCTCCCGCATCACTTCCACAGAGGGCGGGTAACCGAGGATCAGGTTGCGGTTGAGCGCGAAGGCGCGGCCTGTGTAGTGCCAGTTCTGCTGCTCCTGGCCCGGCTCCGGCTGGCGGTCGAGCCGCCACCAGGCGTCGCTGAGCGTGCCGAGCAGGTCAGAGCCTACCTGGTTGAGCGCGGCAGTCCGTAGCGCGTTGAACGACCCGTCCACCCGGTCGCTGAGCAGGGGTTGGGGCGCGTTCACACCGTTGAGCGGGCTGAGCCGGTAGCGCGGCGCTTCCGCGCCTTCGTAGACGATTTCCTCATCGTAAAGCTGGATAGGCGCGGCCTGCACGCCGCCCCACGAGATCAGCCGCTCCGCGCTCGCCACGCCCGACCAGTCGGGGTCGGCGACGCGGCCTGCGAACTCCGTCACCGCCGAGGCGACGCCGAACGTCCCGAACTGGCCGGCCACCAGGTAATCGCGCTGCTGCCCGGCGGGGTCGGAGGCGAAGACCAGGCTCGCGCCGTTGGGCGCCCACGTGGGCTGCCGCCCCTGCCCGATGACGAGCGGTTCAGCGTCCGGGTCGTTATACGGCCTGGCGTAGACGACTTCCACACCGTTCGGCTGGGGCGCGCTGTAGGCCACGAGCAGGCCGTTCGGCGCCCACGAGGCGTAATCTTCGTTAACCTCGGGCGTGCGCGTGAGGTTGAGCGCCGCCGCTTCGCTGGGGTTGTCCAGCGAGAGGACGTAAATCTCCTGATTGCCGTCGCGCAGCGAGGTAAACGCGATGTGCCGCCCGCCGGGCGACCACGCCGGCTCGTAGTCGGGGTTGGGGTCGTAGGTCAGGCGGTAGGGGCCTTCGCTGCCGTCTACCTTAAGGATGTAGATGTCAAGGTTCTGCTCTTGGTACGACTCGTAGGCGATCCACTGCCCGTCGGGACTCCACGACGGGGCTCCCTGGAAGTCGGGGGCGTCGGTGAGGCGAACCGTCTCGCCGGTGTTGACATCGAGCGCGTAAAGCTCCCAGTTGCCGTCGCGCCGCGAGGCGAAGGCCAAGCGAATCCCGTCAGGCGACCAGGCGGGGTCGCGGTCATCGGCGGCGTGGTTCGTGAGCTGGATCGGGCTGCCCTGCCCGATGGACAGCGCATAAATATCGTCCTGCCCGTTTACCCGCAACGTGTACGCGATGCTCCCGCCCACGCGCAAGGGGTCGGGGACGGCGGTGGGAGTGGGGAGCGGCGTCGGCTCCAGCGTGGCCGGCGGCACGCGCGTGGCGAGCGGCGGCAACTGACCCAACGACGCCCCCCCACCGGTGAAGGCGCTATCCGGGCCGGCGCTCCACAGGATGAAGACGATGAGCGAAGCCAGCGCGATCACCGCGAAGGCGCTCAGCGCCCGCACTTGCGCCCTGTATGGGGCGATTGGGTCTGCGGCGGCGCGTATCTGCATTCGGCTCCGAGCGCGCGCGGCGGCAGCGACCTGCACGGCGCGGGCGCGCTGCCCGGCGGCGACGGCGGAGGTGCGGGCAGCGGCGAAGAAACGCCACACTCGCCCGGTGAGAGCGGCGGCGTAGGCGAGCAATTGCGCCCCCAGCCAGGCGTTCACTTTGAGAAATGCGACCCCGAATCTGTCCGAAAGGCGATAGGCCCTGACCAGCATGGCTCACCACTTTCGTAAGGCGCAACAACGCGCCCTTATGCAATTGGCCGTTAGTGGGGGTCGGCTTGGTGGCCGGATGGCCGCAAAGACAGGGTTTTTCTTACTGTATCATAATCGGCGTTTGAGGGCAACGCGCAGCCGCCCCTCCGCCCGGCAAGGGTTGCAAGTTCCCTGCCAGCGATCATTTTACACCCGTTGTATGTGATGTGCAAACTAAACAAAACTCGCAGAACAGCCCAGGCGCTCGGCGCGCGACGCTGATGGCGGCAGGGAAGCATCGGGCGCGGTGAGATCATAATCCCGTGCCTATCGTTCACAAAAACCAAATAAATAATGAATTCTCTCAACGCTTGAGAACATTATATGGTAGAATACTTTCACACATACTCGTGGAGCGCTATGCCGGGCAGCAGACACAGTGAGAAGCCGTTTGAAAAGTCATCCTGAACCCGCATATGTGGTCAGACAGTGGGCTTAAGCCCACTATCTGACCGGGAATGGCTCCTCTTTTCAAACACATTCTCAGACTTTTCAAATGGCGTCTGAGGCTCCAGAGCGGCTGCCGACGCTCTCCACACCGACAGAGTTTTGTCTTTGGTGTTGTTTGTGCTCGACCGCCGGGTACCCCATCGATGTTGTGTGGTCAGCAGAACCACGATTGAGTGAGACGGGTTTTATGGAACGACAAATCTCTCGCCTCTGGCGCTGGCTCACTGAGCCGGCAGCTTCCGTACAAGACCCTGAGCGCCGCCTCAGAGCGCAATGGCTGGCGACGGTGCTGGTCCTCCTTGTCCCAGCCGGGGTTCTCATGGCCGCCCTTCCGGCCATCATAATCCCACGCGACGATCGCAGCGTGTTGCAAGCGCCAGAGTTTCGCATTATGGTTGGGGGTTTCGTGCTGTGGTTCGCCACCTACATACTGTGCCGGGTTGGGCGCGACCAACAGGCCGCCGTGCTGGTGACAAGCTTCGCCACCATCACCATTTTCGGTGTTGTGTTGAGTGGCGGGGACATCACTGATCTACACTATCTATTACTACCCGTGCTGGTCAGCGGCGTGTTGCTGCCCACAGAAGCGGTTCTTCTCTTTATCGGCATCGATGTCGTCGCCATATTGTTCGTCCCGTTGGTGAGACGAGACGTCGGCTGGGATACGATCACCCTTGAAGCGTTGCGCTTTTTCCTGGTCGGGTTCGCATTGGCTCTGTTCGTTTCCCGCTTTCGGGATGCGCTGGAAAAGCTCCGGCTGGCCGAACTCACGAAAGCCAACGCTGCTCTGGAGAAGGAAATCGCCGAACGCGGGCGGGCGGAGGCGGCGCTGCGGGGGAGTGAGGAACGCTATCGCATCGTCTGCGAACTCATTTCGGACTACGCCTACTCCTACCATGTTGAACCCGATGGGACGCTGACGCCCGATTGGATCACCGCCGACGCCTTTACCCGCGTCACCGGCTTCACCGCCGAGGAGATCGATGCGCGCGGCACTCTCGCGCTGTACCACCCAGACGACGCGCCCGCCGTCAGCAAGGATTTGGAAAAAGTGCTTGCGGGGCAGGCGAACAGCGGCAGGTATCGAATCATCACCAAGAGCGGCGAGAGGCGTTGGCTGCACATTTACCGCCGCCCGGTCTGGGATGCAGACCAGGGTCGCGTGGTACAATTCTTTGGTGTGGCGCAGGACATCACCGCGCACAAAAAGGCCGAGGAAGCGCTGGAACAGGCCAAAGCAACATTGGAAGACGAAGTGCGCCGGCAGACCGACGAAATCCGCCGCCAGCACGAGGAACTCAAAGCCATCCTGCATAACGTCGGCGACGCGATTGCGATCCTGAATCCGGAGGGGGCTGTCACGTACATCAACCCGGCTTTCACGGCTTTGCTGGGTTATGAGCCGGACGACATCGTGGGCAAGCACCCGGGGATGCTGCTGATTGAAGACCCCGCGCTGGGCACTGCCGTCGGCCAGGGTATGCGCCAGACCGACGGACAACAGATTTGGCACAGCGAGCTGGTGGTGCCCTGCAAGGATGGCAGTCAGTGCGAAGCCGAGATCGCCTTCGTCCTGGTGCCTGGAGCCGACGGAGAGATCGTAAGCATGGTCGCCAGCCTGCGCGACATCAGGCGCTTTAAGCAATTGGACCGCATGAAGACGCGCTTCATGCAGACCGTTTCTCACGAGTTGAGAACGCCGCTCAGCAATATCGGGCTTTACATCCGGCTGCTTCGATCCGGTAAACCGGAGAGGCGAGAAAGCTACCTGGAGACGTTGGAGACGGAGACCCAACGGCTGAGTCGGATCACGGCTAAAGTGCTCGATGCGACGCGCTTTTCCGACGCCAGCGCCATCGAGAAATGGGCTACGCTCTCTGTGTCGGAGATTATCGACAAAACCGTGGCGCGCTTTCGGTCCGTCGCGGATGCAAAGGGGTTCACGCTCTCGGTCACGCCCCTGGCCGGGCAGCCGGCATATGTGCAAGGCGATCTAAACTGGCTGATGCGCGCGCTGAGCGAATTGGTGGAGAACGCCATTACGTTCACCCCGGCTGGCGGAGCGGTGCGGGTGTCGGCCCGCCGCGTCGAAGAAGACGGCATCCCCCTGATCGCGATCGATGTGCATGACAGTGGCGCTGGCATCGAGAGCGGCGTCCTGGCGCAAATCCTGGATTATGCCTTTGAGCGTGGTCAAGTCGGTGACGCCGGTCACGTACCGGGCATCGGCCTGGGGTTAACCATCGTGCGGCTGATTCTGGCGCGTCATGGCGGTCGGCTTGCGGCAGCGAGCGCGGCTCAGCCGGGACGAGGAAGTGTTTTCACGATGCTGCTGCCTATCGCCCCCCAGGTTTGACATCGCGTTGGCAGTCAAACATGGGGGGGGTTCGGGCTGGTTTGGGCCGGTGATCCCTGGGTTGACCTCACCCCTGCCAGGCTGCGCGCGACTTCCCCCTCCATCGCATGGTTTAGGCGCGGATAGTTGGCCTAAACCCACTGTCCGCGCCTGTCTCTGGATCAGAGGCTTTTGCCCCTGGTCGCACGAGTTCTGGCCTTGAGCCTGACGTTACTCCGAGCAATGCCCTGGGCCGATGTAGCCGTTGTTGAAGCTATCGAGGATGCCGGCCAGGGAGATAAACTCCTGCCGCAGGGCGTCACTCCCCTTCAGAGCGCCGATCTGGGCGGGGCTGTAGGTACCCAGCCGGCTGGCCGCCAGGCCGAGTTGCACGGTGACGGCGGAAGTGTCGGCGCCGTTGTAGGCGTTGAGCTGCGCCGCGATGTAGGCATGGGCCAGGAGGTAGTAGGCGTTGCCCCGCGGTTCCGTCCATAGCACCTGATACCAGCTCTGCCCGCTGAGGAAGAAGGGCGTGTCTTCGCCGATCAAGGCCCACGTGTCGTCATAGGGCGCAGGGCCGTACCTGGAGTGCGTCTTCCAGTAGCCGGGGGTCAACGTGCAGCCACCGCACGGCACGGTAACGTTCACGGTCCAGCTATCGCTGCCGGTCGCGCCCGTGTCTTTGGTCGTGAACGAGGCGGTGTTATCAACTGTGAAGTTGCCGCAGCCGGTGAACGGACCGACCCACCGGCTGTAGGTGAAGGTCTTGGGCAGTAGATCAACGCCAGCGCACACCGTGCCGAGAGAGCCGGCGAAGGTGTCGTAGACCTCGATGCACTCGTCAATCTCGGTGCTCGGCGTGCCAAAGACGACGCTCGCTGAACCGGTGTACTGCGTGCCGTCCGCCAGGGTGGCCGTGGCGGTGTTGAGGCGAGGGGAGCCGTCAGGCAGAGGCGTGTTGTAGCTGCACGGCAGCGCAAATTCACCGCCAGGAACCGTGACCGGAATGGTGAACGGAAGGCTGTACTCACAGGTAAGGGGAACTCCAATGCCTGGGGACACTACATCGCTAACGCTGATAACCGTGATGGGCTGGTCAGAGTAGTTTCTCACATTGACCCCCCCGTACATCACCCAGTTGCCGTCGGTATAGCCAGCAAGGTTCACCGTGACCGAATAGTTCACCAGGACCTGCTGACCAGCCGCGAGGGTCAGCGCGCTCTGGTCGGCTGACTTGTCGATGGTCCAATAGTAGGTGCGGGTGAAAGAGGTATAGACTTTCTTTGTCACAACCACAGGATCGGTCGGAACGTTGCTTGTCGTAACCGTCTGCACTCCCTGACTGGTCGGCTCAGGAGGAATCTCACCCTCTTGAGCCAGCGCGGTCAAGATCGATGAAGACAGTACAAGCAGGGTCATGACGGCCACAGCAAGCGTTTTTCTGAAGGGGTTCATAGTCTGTCTCCTTGTTCTAGTCATGGTTGTTGCGCATGAGATTAAGGCGTTGAGTGGACTGATGACGGTCAAGTGCTTGTCGTTCTCTATCCTCCCTCTCGAACAAAACTGGAACGATCGGCGCATTCCACTTTAGAGGCCATCTGAGAAGTCCGTCCATGGAAGTTTATTCAGGTTCGGCCGACTAAAGTCGGCGGCTAATCGCCGGAAAGCCACGGCGCGGCGGGGAATTCACCCCCGGCTGAAGCCGGGGGAACCCTTTTCAAATGGCCTCTGAATGCGACACATGCGGTCACGCGCGTCGCCGACGCTTCAGGCCTCTAGAGGTAATACCGAAAAAGCGTCGCAAATGTCGCTTGAAAACAACTAAAGCGAAAGTATTCTCTTAGTATCTTTTTACGAACCCGTTACTTTGGGAACTTGAGCGGGCGGGTTATCGCGGGCTGACCGGCGCGAGGCGCTGGCAATCTGACTCTGCGCGGAGAGTATGGCGCGGCGCACCCTCTCACGGCGCGCCGCGCCCTGCGAACCAGGTAGTGTACGCCTACAGCCGGATCACCGGGTTGCAGTATGTGCAGGTGATCTGCGCCATGCCTCTGACGGCCTTCGGCACGAGCACTCTCAGCCGGTGCCGGCGCCTACCTGCGCGCGCAGGTAGGCTTCCATGAACCCATCCAGCCGACCGTCGAGCACGGCGGTGGTGTTGCCGGTCTCGTAGTCGGTGCGCAGGTCCTTAACCATGTGGTACGGATGCAACACGTAAGAGCGAATCTGGTTGCCCCAGCCGGCGCTCACGTGCTCGCCTTTGAGAGCGGCGATCTCTTCCTCGCGCTTCTCCTGCTCCCGCGCCAGCAGCCGCGCCTTGAGCACCTGCATGGCGCGCTCTTTGTTCTGGGTCTGGCTGCGCTCGTTCTGGCAACTGGCGACAATTCCGGTCGGGATGTGCGTGATGCGGACGGCGGTCTCGTTCTTTTGCACATGCTGGCCGCCGGCGCTGGAGGCGCGGAACGTCTCAATCACCAGGTCTTTCTCGTCGATTTCGACCTCGATCTCGCCATGCACATCAGGCCAGACCTCGATCAGCGCGAACGACGTGTGCCGGCGCGCCGAGGCGTCGAAGGGGGAAATGCGCACCAGTCGATGCACGCCGCGCTCGGAGCGCAGGTAACCATAGGCGTAGTCGCCGGCTACGCTGACCATGACGCTCTTGATGCCGGCCTCCTCGCCTTCGCTCCGGTCGAGGATTTCGGTCTTGAAGCCGTGCGCCTCGGCCCAGCGCAGGTACATGCGCAGGAGCATTTGCGCCCAGTCCTGCGCCTCGGTGCCGCCGGCCCCGGCGTGGATGGCGAGGACGGCGTCTTCCTCGTCGTAGGGGCCGGAGAGCATCGCCTGGAATTCGGCGCGCGCGACTTCTTGCTCCAGGCTGTCCACCTCCTGCGCGAGATCGGACGCCAGCGCGTCGTCCCCCAACGCGACGAGTTCCAGCCCGTCGCCGATGCGCTGCCTCAGGTCATGCCAGCGGTCCACCTCCTCACGCAGCCGGGCGGCGCGCCGGGTCACTTGCTGGGCGTTTTGGGGGTCGCCCCAGAGATCAGGGGCGGCGGCTTGTTCTTCCAGTTGGGCCAGTTCGGATTCTTTGCCAGCTAAGTCAAAGGCGCACCGTGAGTTGGCCTACGGTGGTTTTAAGAGTGGTCAATCGGTTGTGAAGGTCGTCTAGCATAGCGGGTCTGTTGCCTCCTGCAAAAGCTTTTAGCGATTAGCTGGAGAGAATTCGTAAAGAACTCATAGCTAATGGCTAACACTAACTATCAAACAGCGCGTCTACAAACCCCTCAGGGTCAAACATTTCAACATCGTCCTGCTTCTCACCGACGCCGACAAACGCCACCGGCAGCTTAAGCTCCTCGTAGATCGGGAAGATCATCCCGCCTTTGGCGGTGCTGTCGAGCTTGGTCACGACCACGCCGGTGACCTCCACCGCCTCCTTGAACTTGCGCGCCTGCGTCAGCGCGTTCTGGCCGGTCGTGCCGTCGAGCACCAACAAGGTCTCGTGCGGCGCGTCGGGGATGACTTTCTTCATCACGCCGCTGACCTTGCGCAACTCCTCCATCAGGTTGAACTTGGTGTGGAGTCGCCCGGCGGTATCGACGATGAGCAGGTCGTAGCCGCGCGACTGCGACGCCTTGATCGCGTCGAACACCAGCGCGCCGGGGTCGCCGCCGGGCTGCCCCGCGATCACGGGCGCGCCCACGCGCTCGCCCCAGAGCTGCAACTGTTCGATAGCGGCAGCGCGGAAGGTGTCGCCCGCCGCGAGCGCCACCTTGCGCCCGGCCTTCTTGAACTTGTGCGCCAGCTTGCCGATGGCGGTGGTCTTGCCGGAACCGTTCACGCCCACGATGAGCAACACCGACAGGGGCCGCCCGAACAGGTTCAGGCGCGCGCGCGGGTTGGACACGATTTGTAGCATCTCGTCGCGCAGCGCCCGCCGAAGCTCGTCCTCGCGGGTGAGGCCGTCGCGGTTCATGCGCTCGCGCAGCCGCCGGGTGAGCGACGCGGCGGTCTGCACGCCCACGTCAGCCTGCACCAGCAGCGCCTCGATGTCCTCCCAGGTCTCGTCGTCGATCTCGCCCGCGCCGAGCAGGTTAGTGATGCGCCCGAAGAACGACTTGCGCGTGCGCTCCAGACTTTTACGGAATATGCCCACAGAGCCTCCCAAACAGCGTTGGCTGTTAGCGACTGGCCAGGAGCGATGAGCCAAAGCGGGGGAAGTATACCACTATCGAGAATTCAGAGTCCAGAAAAGTGAGCGTTGACCCACCAGCTTCGAGCTTCAGTATCCGGCTCCCAGCTACAGGCTTGCGCTCAGCAGGCGATCCAGCTCGTCCACGTAGTACAGGTTCGGCGGCCTGAACGTGTCGCGGAACAGCGCGTAGAGGGCCGGCCTGTCGGGGCTGGCGTCAAGGCGCGCGCGCTGCTCAAGAAAGACGCGCATCTCGTCGATGCCGCCCGCCGCCGAAATGCGCCCGGCGTTGATGTCGGCCTTGAGCTTGCGCCACACCTGGAAGTACAGCACGTATTGGATCAGGTCGATATAGCGGTTGGCCGGGATCGCGTAGGTAAACTGGAGCATGTTCAGCGCTTTGAACTGCAACGCCGCGAAATGCTTCGGATCGCGTCGCCGCAGGTCGAGCAGCGCCTCGTAAGCGCGGCGGAAGGCCCGCGCCCCGCCGATCACGTCGGTTGTGTCGTAGCAGTCGTAGCCGAAGGCCACCGGCTCGCCGCGCGGCTCCAACTCGCGCACCTGGCTGTAGCCCGGCTCGTCCCACAGCCCCTTGACCAGCCCGCCCACCTTGTGCACCACGCAGAGTGTGCCGCTCCAATAGGCCTCCACGTCGGCGAGGCCGCACGGTTCGTACTTGGAAGTGTGGTGCGCCACGTCGGCGGCGACGCGCGCCACGCGCACAAAGGCCGGATCGAAGGCGTTGACGAACACCAGGTTGGGGATGTCCTCGGCCAGCTCGGCGAACCGCTTTTCGAGGTAAAGGCCCTCCACATCGGCGGCGGGGGCGGTCGCTACCACGATCAACACCTCGCCGCGCCGCTGCGTGATGTGCGTCGCCTCTTCAAGCACGATGTGGAACGCTTTCTGCTCCACCAGCCGCCCCCACGCGAGATGCACCGCCTGCCCCTGGTCCTCCAGGCCGCGCGCCGCCAGCCGCTTGTCCGCAAAGAGCGCCCGCCGCGCCGCCGCCTTCACCCGCGCGAGTTCGTCCGCGTCACGGATGCGGTCCTCCGGCGGGCGCGCGGCGATGTCCTTCAGGTCGAGTTGGAGCAGCAGGTCGGCGTCGTAGCGCAGGTGCATCCGCTCGTCCATGCCGTTGAGCACGCCCACGATGTAATACTGCGTCAGGTCGGACAGGTTTTGATTCGGCACGAACAGGCTGTATTGTTGGGTGTTCTCGCCCCAGTAGTCGTGGAGGCGGTGCGCGATCACGTTGGGATCGAAATAGTCGTCCGGCGTGAAGTCGCGCAGGTCCCGAATCTTCTGCTCGATGTCCGCCTGGCTCAGGCGCAATTGATCGGCGTAGTGCTGGCTCACGGTGGTCGCCGCCAGGCCGCAGCGGTCGAAATTCAGCCGCAGGATCGCCTGCAACCACACGGGCGTGCCCACATAGTCGGTTGACCGAAACGCCAGGAAGTACTCGTACAGCGCCGGGATCGAGACGCCCAGCTTTTCACAGTAATCGGCGGCCTGCGCCGCGATGCTTTCCAGGCTCATTGAGACCTGGGGCCAGCCGCAGCGGTCTTGAAAATAGAAGGCATCTACGCCCTGGTAGCCCAGGTTGTGCCCGATGGTGAATTGCAGGATGTCTGGGTCATAGAACGGGGCCAGCCCCATGTGGAAGTCGTTGCCGATGAGCAGATCGTACCCGCCCTGCGCATACAACGCCGCCACCGCGCGCGAGAACACGACGTAGCGCTTGCGCTGAAACTCCGCCATCGCGTGCGGGGAGGTCACCGCCGGGAACCGGCACCCCAGCGGGAACGGGTCTTCGCCCTCCGGCACGCCGTAGATGTCCAGCTCGGCGCGGTCGCCCTTGTAGCACCGCGCCGCGCGCCCCCAGAGCGCGTCCTGCGCCAGCAGATATTGTGTGTGCCGCTCGGTTTCGAGCGTCCACACGCGCACCCGGTACGCCTCGTCGCCATAAGGGAACGGCCCCAGCTCCACGCCGGTATCGACCAGCAGCCCGCGCGCGATCAGCTCGTCGCGGCCCCACGTGGCGTCGCCGGCCTTCGCATGGATCAGGTCGCCGAACAGCGGCGCGACATTGTCCACCGTCCACGCCAGCCCCCTGGCGCGGGCGTAGCGCATCAGCGCGCCGGGCAGCTCCGGGATGACCACGCCCATCCCGCCGACCCGGCCCAACTGCACCGTCAGGGCCGCGCCCGCGTGCGCCGCGCGCACCGCGCCGCCCTCCCAGCCGGCGTTGAGGGCGCGCAACCTCCGTATCTTGCTGCCGATGCTCTCCGCCAGGGCGGCGACCTCGGCCCGCACCGCCGCAAGCTCGCGCGCTTCGTCCGTCATGGTCAGTACTCTCCTGATTGTGCGCAGGCGCATCCGGGTGACTGAATTCTAACCGAATTCGCGCGCTTCTTCGAAGGGAGTTCGGGTTCATTCGCGGTTTGGGAAAAGGCACGTGAAAGCACGGCTATATTATTAATAACCCGCCGACTGAAGTCAGCGGCTAATCGCAGTACAACTCTGCCAAGATTGCGAATTAGCCCGCGACTTCAGTCGCGGGGACCATAAGGTGAACAAATATATCGCAAAGCGCCGATTTTGCGCCTGGAATTCGCCCCCGGCTTCAGCCGGGGGGCGTGAAAGAAAAGTCCACTCCAATGCCGAGCGCACCCGGGATTTCCCCCATTGCCCTGCCCGCGCGCCGATGATAGAATGCCCGTAGCGTTCCCGACGACGCGAGGATCACTTGCATGGGCGACGACCCCCGCAACATCAGCGTACAGCGCGGCGATTACGTCGAGGGCGACAAGATCGTCATCGCCGGCGGGCGCGAGGTGCGCCTGCCGGGGCCGGAGAGTCTCCGCCGCCACTTGCAAGCCATCCGCGACAACCCCGACTACAACCGCTGGGCCGATGATCGCTACGTCGGCGGCGAGGCGTTGCCCATGCGCGTGGCGCGCCTCTCGGAGAGGTTCAGCGAGAAGCCGAAGCGCGTCGGTTTGCTGGAGGCCATCTGCGACGAGAAGGCTGAGAAGTACCATGTCATCCTGGGCGAGCCGGGCATCGGCAAGACGACCGCGCTCGAACGGCTGATGTGGGTCGCCGCCGGGCGGGGCGACTTCACGCCGGTGTTCGTGCGGCTGGCGGAGTACAAGCCGGACGAGGGCCGCACCTTCCCCGACCTGGTGCGCCGGGGCCTGAACAATGAGGGCGTCCTCCACCTGCCGGATGTGGAAACGCTGACCCTCTGGCTGCACGACGAAGAAACCCGGCCCAACCTGTGGCTGTTGCTCGACGGCCTGAACGAGGCCCGTCCCGACCTGACGACCGGCCTGCTGGAAGCCATCCGCGCGCACACCCGTGACTTCCCCGCGCACCGCGCCGCGCTGACCTGCCGCACCGCCGACTGGGGCAATGCATTGCCCTGGCCGGCGTGGGAAGTGCAGGAGTTGGTGGATCGAGAGAACAGGTGGGATGACCGCCAACCTAGCGATGTATTCGATTATCTGCGGGCGCACCTGGGCGAGGAGACCGGTAGAGCGCTCTACTACCGCCTGCACGATGACGAGCGCCTGCGGAGCATGGCGCGCGTGCCGCTGCTGCTGTGGATGCTCTCGCTGGCGGGCGAAAGCGGCGAACTGCCCACCGACCGGGGCGCGCTGGTGGGGAGCTTCGCACGGCACGAGCGGACCTTTGGCCGCGTGCCGCTGCCGATGCGCGAGAGCGCGTGGAAAATCCTGGTGGACTTCGCCACTCACCTTCAGGAGCGCGGCCTGCTTGACGCGCCCGACGCCGACCTGAAGCAGATCATCCTGGCCGCGCGCGGTCCCTTCGACGAATGGGTGCCGGCCCAGATGCGAAACGCCCTGCGCGACACGGGATTGCTCGTGCCCATAGGCGAGCGCGTGCGCTACCTCCACCAGCTTGTGCAGGAGTTCTTCGCCGCCGAGAGCTTACGGCGCGCCCCCGACCCGCTGGCGGCGGTGCGCGCGCAGGCCGCCGACCCCTGGCAGCGCGAGACCGTCATCCTGGCGCTGTGGATGGA